>NZ_JCALEJ010000025.1:0-72862 GCF_059813315.1 Mycobacterium sp. NGS11 | reverse complement strand
CTGCCCGGAGAGGGCAACGCCGAGCGCCGCACGTGATAGGTGATGTCGAAGTCGTTGTCGTCCAGCCACACCGGCCGGGCCGTGCCGACCCGCACCTCCCGCACCTTCTGCCGGTAGCGCGGAATCTGTGGCAGCCGCTGCTCGACCGTGGCCAGCAGCGTGTCGTAGCTCAAGCCGGCACGGGGGCGACGCAGGATCGCCAGCGATCCGACGTACATGGGGGTCGCGGTGTTCTCCAGCCGAAAGAACGACGCGTCCGGCGGGGACAAGCGAGTCACCATGCGGCGCTGTCCTCCTGGTCAGTTCGGCGCCCGTCCCGGGGCCCTGGGCCCCTGGGGCCCGATGTCCCGCCCACGGTAATCGTGCGGCCGTGCGCCAAGTCAGCGTGGGTACGCGTGCGGCGGAGTTGTGCCATGATGACCACTGACTAACCGCTGTCTGCCCCTCTCCAGCAGGCTTGAAGGTCCGGCCGAAGAGTTGGAGAGTGCGCGTTGAACACCAGTCCGGTTGCGAATCCGTCTGACGCTTTCACCGTCATACCAGTCGTCGACTACGAGCCGCCGACGCAGGACGCGCCGCACACCGCCACGCCGTGCCGGCAACCGTCACGTCCCGCGTTGCGGCGCCGCAGCAGCCACGCACCGCCGCGGCCCTATACCGGGCAGCCCAGCAGGGCGCCGGCATCGGATCCTGGCGCGGTCATGTCCCCGCGGATGCGTCAAGCGGCCGTCTTCGCCGACGCCGCGCTGCGCCGGGTGCTGGAGGTCATCGACCGCCGCCGCCCCGCCGCCCAGTTGAATCCCCTGCTGGCGCCCAGCCTGGTGGATTCGGTAGCCGCGCTTGGCCGTTCGGCCGCGAGCCGGAGTCGTGACGCGGCGGTGTTGCGCCGGATGCGGCTGCAGCCGGCCGGCCACCCGGAGCCGGATTCGGCGGCCGAGGTGTTCGGTTCCTACCGCCGCGGGAACCGGATGCACGCCATCGCCTGCCGGGTCGAGCAGGTCACCGCTGCCGCGGGCGGAAGCCGGTGGATGGTGGTGGCCCTGCACATCGGGTGAGAGCGGTCAGCTGACCGGTGCGGCGCCGGCCGCCCGCGGGCCGCCGGTGTAACGGGTGAGGACGGGCCCCACGATCGCCATGACGAAAACGTAGGACGTCGCCAGCGCGGCGACGGCAGGCAGCGACTTGCCCGCCAATCCGATGATGATCAACGAGAACTCACCGCGGGCGATCAGCGCGGTGCCCGCCCGCAGCTGCCCGCGCCGCGCCACCCCGTCGTGCCGGGCGGCGAACATCCCGGTGGCCACCTTGGTCGCCGCGGTCACGGCGGCCAGGATAAGCGCCGCCGGCAGCATCGGAACCAATTCGTGCGGGTCCACCGAAAAGCCGATCGCCAGAAAGAAGATGGCGGCGAACAGGTCCCGCAGGGGGCTCAGCACCTGGCGCGTCCGCACGGCAGTCTCGCCGGTCAGGGTCAGCCCGACCAGGAACGCACCGACCGCGGCCGAAGCATGCAGCGACTCCGCCATGGCGGCCACGATCAGGGTGATGCCCATTACCCGCAGCATGAGCTGTTCGGAGTCGGGGTGTTCCACCAGCCGCTCCACGTGGTGGCCCCAGCGATAGGACGCGGCGAACGCCGCCATCAGGGCGCCGACCGCCAGGACCATGCCGGCGACGGCGTGCAGCCATCCGCCGCCCGAGGCCAGGACCGCGAACAGCGGCAGATAGGCGGCCATCGCGAAATCTTCGAGCACCAGTACCGACAACACCGCCGGGGTCTCCCGGTTGCCGAGCCGATGCAGGTCTTCCAGCAGCCGCGCGATGACCCCCGACGAGGAGATGTAGGTGACGCCGGCCAGGCACAGAATGGCCACGCCATCCAGCCCCAGCAACCAGCCGGCGATCGCGCCGGGCGCGGCGTTGAGCACGATGTCGACGCCCGCGGACGGCAGGTGGTGGCGCATGCTGCTGGAGAATTCGGCTACCGAGAACTCGCAGCCCAAAGTGAGCAGCAGCAGCACGACGCCGATGGGTGCGCTGGTGGTGATGAACTGCCCGCCGGCGGCCATCGGCAGGATGCCGCCCTTGCCCAGCGCCAGGCCCGCCAGCAGGTACACCGGGATGGGCGACAACGCGAATCGCCTTGCGGCAGCGCCCAATACGGCCATAGTGGCCAGGAGGGCGCCGAGTTGCAATAGCAGCGTCCCCGAAATCTGCACCGGCTCAGCCCTTGTCGATGATCTTCTCGACGCCCGCGATGCCGTTTTCGGTGCCGATGACGATCAGAACGTCCTGGGCATGCAGCATCTCGGCGGGCCCGGGCGAGGCGAGCACTTCCTCGTTGCGCACGATCGCCACGATGGACGCGCCGGTGCGGGTGCGGGCCCGGGTGTCGCCCAGCGGGTGATCGACGAACGGGCTGCCGGCCAGGATGTGCACCTGACCCGTCTCGAGTCCGGGGATCTCGCGGGCCAGCTCGGTGAACCGCTCGGCGATCCGCGGCGCCCCCAGGATCTGGGCCACGGCCTCGGCCTCCTGATCGCTGAGGTGAAGCAGCGGCCGGGCCTCGTCCGGATCTTCGCGCGCATACACGACGACGTCGAAATCGCCGCTGCGCCGCGCGATGATGCCGATGCGGTCGCCGTTGCGATCGGTGAATTCGTAACGCAGACCGACCCCGGGGAGCAACACCTCCTTGACATCCATACGTCAATCCTGACAGGTCGCCCGGCGCCACCGTCGCCCGGCGCGGCCGGCCGCCCGAAAGCTAATGCAGCTCCGCCGGTTGGGTCGGCCCACCGCGGGGCCGGCGCCCCAGCGGCAGCAGCATCGGCACCTGACGGCGGTAGTCGCGGTACTCGTCACCCAGCGCGGCCACCAGGTCGCGCTCTTCGAATTGCGTAGCGATCAGGATGTAGCCCGTCATCGCGATGGAGAACAGCAGATGTCCGGCCGTCATGGTGGGCACCGCCCAGAACGCGATGACGAAGCCGAGCATGAGCGGGTGTCGCACCAGACGGTAAAAGAACCGAACGCGAAAGTCGAGGTTGGTGTAAGGCCTTGCGCGCCAAGCCAAATAAACCTGTCGAAGGCCGAACAAGTCGAAATGGTTGATCATGAACGTCGACGCCAGCGCGATCGCCCAGCCGAGCCCGAACAACGTCCACAGCGCCAGGCGCCCGGCCGGCGGCTCTACCTCCCAGATGACGGCCGGCATCGTTCGCCACTGCCAGTAGAGCAGCACCAGCACGACATTGGACAGCATCACGTAGGTGCTGCGCTCGATCGACGGCGGCACCAGGCGCGTCCACCGCGCCTTGAACCCCGGCCGTGCCATCACGCTGTGCTGCAGGCCGAACACGCCGAGCAGCACCATGTTGACCAACACCGCCTCGCCGATGGGCGACGCGACCCCGTGATCGACCGTCCGCGGTACCCAGAAGTTGCCCAGGAACGCGACAAGGTACAGAAATACGGCGAGAAAGAGCAGATAAGCGGCCGCGCCGTAGCCGACCGTCAGGTAACGCTTCATTAGCTGATTGTGCGCCTGATCGCCCGCGAAGAACATGGGGCGATTGCCTCATTGTTCGGCGAGCACCAGTCCGTGCTGCAGGGCATACATGCTGGCGCCGATGCGGTTCGAGACGCCGATTTTGGCGTACGTCCGCTCGACGTGGTTGCGGGCCGTTTTCTCGCTGATCACCAGCGCCGCCGCGATCTCCTTGTTCGACGCGCCGCGGGCGACCAGGCACAGCACCTCGATCTCCCGCGGGGTCAGCCCGTCCGGCCCCAGGGCCGGCCGCTGCGCGGGTTGCCCCGCCGCGTGCAGCACCGCCTCGACGGCGACCGATTCCAGTTCGCCGGCCTGCGCCCGCCCGCGCAGCCGGCGCGCGGCCGCGGCGGGTGACAGCTGTTCGCGATACGGCCGGGGCTCACAGGCGGACTGGTAGCACACGGCGGCGGCCAGAATGCGGTCCGGCAGGCCCAGCGCGGCCCCGGCCAGGCCGCGCGGATATCCCGACCCGTCAAGGCATTCGTGATGATTGCCGGCGACCTCGGCCAGCCGCGCAAACCCCGGCACCTGGCTGAGGATGCGCACGGTCAGATACGGATGCAGCCGCACCCGCTCGAACTCCGACGCGCTCAACGGACCTTGCCGGGACCAGATGTGATTCGACACCCCGATGCGGCCCAGATCGTGGACATGACCGGCGCGCCGGGTCAGCGCGATCGCGTCGGGGCCAAGACCGGCGGCCAGCGCGGCCTCGCCCGCGAGCCGGGCCACCGCTCGCGAATGCCCAAGCGTGAAAGGACATTTCAAGTCGACGAAGTCACCCAGCGCCACAAGCAACGTGTCCAGCGACCGGTCGTCGAGCCGCTGCTGGCGATCGGGCGCCTCGCGCAGCGCCGCCGCCCACGCTTCGCCGGCCGGCGGGCCGGCCAGGATCGCGTCGGCGTCGCCGACGAAGGCGTCGACCACCTGAGGATCGAATTGGCCGCCGCGTCGGGCGCTGACCATCGCAACGGCCCCCGCGACGCCGTACGTCCGGTGGTGGACCTCGACCATGTCGGCGAGCTGGGCGATGCGCATCTGGATCGGAATGGCGTCGCCCCGGGCGCCCGCGGGCAGCCCGCCGCCGTCGTAGCGCTCGAACGCGAATGCGAGCGCGGCCTGCACTTTGGGGCCCAAGCCAATTCGGTCGGCCAGCAGCGCCGCGGACGCGCAGTGCGAGTGGATCAACCGGGAGATGTGGCCCCGCGCGTTGGCGAACAACGTTGCCATCACGGTGATCCGGTGCGCCAACGGCTGGCCGCGACCCACATTGCTCGCCAGGAAGCGCAGATAGGGAATCCCGGACCAGTCGACCAGATACGAGTCGTGGCGCACGGCAATGTCGTCGCCGAACCACCGCGCGTACTCGTGGGAGTCCGCGTGGCAGCCGATCCACATGACCAGGGTCGTGTAGTAGACGCAGTCGCGCTGTTCGGCGTCCAGACCGAGCCGGTCGGCCAGCCGGGTCGCGATCAGCCCGGCCCGGAGCATGTGCTCGGCGGGCTGGCCCAGGCCGAGGTCGATCGCCACCGACAGCGCCGCCAGCAACTCGGCACGGGTCGGTAATTCGGGCTCCGACATGAGGTTCATTGTGCCCAGCTAATCGGCGTGGGGTCACCCGATTGGGATAGTGCGCCGCACGGCCTGATGCCGGGTCGCGTCGAACGTCTCGAAATGCCCGGAGCCCACCGCGAACACGCCGCGTTGCGGCGGCCGAAAACCGCCCAGCCTGGCCTGCCGGTGTAGCGGTCCCACCGGTCCAAGGTCGACGTCGCGCAGCACCGCGCGCGACTGCGCCACCGCCCACACCCGTGCGGGCGCGATCATGAATCGCTGGCCGTTGGGCGCCGCGCCGGATAGTCGGACCCGCCCGGCGCGCAGGGTCGGGCCGGCCACCCGGCCGAGCACGGCCAGCGCCGCCGGGTTGGTCCAGGCGCGTGCCGGCAACCGTCCGCCGACCGCGCTCATCAGTCGCGTCGCCGCGGTTGCGCAGATATCGATCTGCCAGGCAAGCAGATTCGGGATCTCGACGAACAGTGACCACGGGGTGACCCACCCGACGTCGATGTCGCATTGGACCGCGTCGTGCGGGGTCGCGGCGCTGAAAAACCGGGCGCAGCTCTGCGGTCCGGGCGTCGTCGCGTAGAACGTCCAGACACCCTCGGGGTCGCGATGCCACACCGAGCGATAACCCGGCGAAAACGATGTCGCCGGAAATTGCCGCAGCGCCAGGTAATGCCCGCTGGCGAACGGGAGCCCCATGACCCCGAAACCGACGAAGCGTTCGTCACTTCCGGCGGGTAGGACGGGATGCCGCAGGACGGCGTTGGCGGCGTCCAGCGGGGTGCGCAAACTGGTCATGCCCGAATAATCCGCGTGGGCGCCGCCGCGGCGCATGAGGCGGATGCCTCAAACTTCGCGGTGCATCGGCGCCGAGTGTGAAGTTAGCCGCACGCTCGGCTTCGAGCGTGAAGATAACTTCACACTCGGCAAAAAAGGGCGCGCCGGCCAATGGCGGCGGGGACGCTGCGGGCGGGGACACTCGGCGAGAAGGCGGCGGGGACGCCCCGGCTTAGCGCCGCTTGGCCGACTTGGGGGACTTGGTACCGCGGCCCTGTTGCCTCGCCGCGGCGCGGCGCTCGCGCCGGCTGGCGCCGCCGGGCACCCCGGCCGGGGCCTTGCCGTCGCCGCCGTTGCGCTGCACCGCGGCCGAGCCGTCCTCGGACGGACCGGAGTAGGTCATGGCCGGCGCTTCGTTGTCAATCCCCTTGGCGCGCAACTGGGTTGGCGCCTCCTCGCGCACGGCCGTTGCCGCACCCCCCTGCTGCCCGGCGGCCGCGGTGGCGAACTCCTCCAGCCCTTCGGGCGCTTCGACCGGCGCGACCTGCGGGCTGGGCACCGCCTCGACGGTGACATTGAACAGGAAGCCGACCGACTCCTCTTTCATGCCGTCGAGCATCGCCATGAACATGTCGTAGCCCTCGCGCTGGTACTCCACCAGCGGATCGCGCTGCGCCATCGCGCGCAGCCCGATGCCCTCCTTGAGGTAGTCCATCTCGTAGAGGTGCTCGCGCCATTTGCGGTCGATGACGTTGAGCAACACGTTGCGCTCCAGTTGGCGCATCGCGCCCTCGCCGGCGATCCCTTCGAGCTCGGCTTCCCTTGTGGCATAGGCGTTTTCGGCGTCTTTCAGCAGCGCGTCGAGCAACTCCTCGCGGGTGAGGTCGTCGCGGTCGGAGTCGGCGTCGTGTTGGATCAGCGGCGCGTGGTCGATGCCCACCGGGTACAGCGTCTTCAGCGCCGTCCACAGTGCCTCGAGGTCCCAGTCCTCGGCGTAGCCGTCGGCGGTCGCGCCGTTGACATAGGCGGTGACCACATCGCGGACCATGTCCAGTGCCTGCTCCTTGAGGTTCTCGCCCTCCAGGATGCGGCGGCGCTCTGCGTAGATCACCTTGCGCTGCTGGTTCATCACCTCGTCGTACTTCAGGACGTTCTTGCGGACCTCGAAGTTCTGCTGCTCCACCTGGGTCTGGGCGCTCTTGATCGCCCGGGTGACCATCTTGGCCTCGATGGGCACGTCGTCGGGCAAGTTCAGCCGGTTGAGCATCGCCTCGAGCGCGGCGCCGTTGAACCGGCGCATGAGTTCGTCGCCCAGCGACAGGTAGAACCGCGACTCGCCCGGGTCGCCCTGCCGTCCCGAGCGGCCGCGCAGCTGGTTGTCGATGCGGCGCGACTCGTGACGCTCGGTGCCGAGCACGTACAGGCCACCGGCCTCGATCACCTCGGCGGCCTCGGCGCTGACCTCGTCCTTGACCTTGGGCAGTTCCTCGTGCCAGGCCGCGTCGTATTCGTCGGGCGTCTCGACCGGGTCGAGGCCGCGCTCACGCAGCCGCTGGTCGGTGAGGAAGTCGGCGTTGCCGCCCAGCACGATGTCGGTGCCGCGGCCGGCCATGTTGGTGGCCACCGTGATGCCGCCGCGACGGCCGGCGACGGCGACGATGGTCGCCTCCTGCTCGTGGAACTTCGCGTTGAGCACGTTGTGCGGCACGCGGCGCTTCTGGAACTGGCGCGACAGGTACTCCGAGCGCTCCACGCTGGTGGTACCGATCAGCACCGGCTGACCCTTTTCGTAGCGCTCGACGACGTCGTCGACCACCGCGATGTACTTGGCTTCCTCGGTCTTGTAGATCAGGTCGGACTGGTCGGCGCGGATCATCGGCTTGTTGGTCGGGATCGGCACCACGCCGAGCTTGTAGATTTCGTGCAGCTCGGCGGCCTCGGTCTGGGCGGTGCCGGTCATGCCGGCGAGCTTGTCGTAGAGCCGGAAGTAGTTCTGCAGCGTGATCGTGGCCAGCGTCTGGTTCTCGGCCTTGATCTCGACGTGCTCCTTGGCCTCGATGGCCTGGTGCATGCCCTCGTTGTAGCGGCGGCCGTAGAGCACGCGGCCGGTGAACTCGTCGACGATCAGGACCTCGCCGTCGCGCACGATGTAGTCCTTGTCGCGGTTGAACAGCTCCTTGGCCTTCAACGCGTTGTTGAGGTAGCTGACCAGCGGCGAGTTGGCCGCCTCATAGAGGTTGTCGATGCCGAGCTGGTCCTCGACGAACTCCACGCCCAGCTCGTGCACGCCGACGGTGCGCTTGCGCAGGTCCACCTCGTAGTGGGTGTCCTTCTCCATCAGCGGCGCCAACCGGGCGAACTCGGTGTACCAGTTCGAGGCGCCGTCGGCGGGGCCGGAGATGATCAGCGGAGTACGCGCCTCGTCGATCAGGATCGAGTCGACCTCGTCGACGATCGCGAAGTTGTGCCCGCGCTGCACCAAATCGTCGAGCGAGTGCGCCATGTTGTCGCGCAGGTAGTCGAACCCGAACTCGTTGTTGGTGCCGTAGGTGATGTCGGCGTTGTAGGCGACCCGGCGCTCGTCGGGAGTCATCTGCGCGAGGATCACGCCGACGTCCAGGCCGAGGAAGCGGTGCACGCGGCCCATCCACTCGCTGTCACGTTTGGCCAGGTAGTCGTTGACGGTGACGACGTGCACGCCCTTGCCGCCGATGCCGTTGAGGTAGGCCGGCAGCACCGAGGTCAGCGTCTTGCCCTCACCGGTCTTCATCTCGGCGACGTTGCCGAAGTGCAGCGCCGCCGCGCCCATCACCTGCACGTCGAAGGGCCGCTGGTCGAGCACCCGCCAGGCCGCCTCGCGGGCCACCGCGAAGGCCTCCGGCAGCAGGTCGTCGAGGCTTTCGCCGTCGGCGTGCCGCTTCTTGAACTCGTCGGTCTTGGCACGCAACTCGGCGTCGGTGAGCTTCTCGATCTCGTCGGACAGGGTGTTGACGTAGTCAGACACCCGCTTGAGACGCTTGAGCATGCGACCTTCGCCAAGGCGCAGCAACTTCGACAGCACGGTGTTGTCCCCTTTTGGGATGTGCCCCTGTTGGTAGGAGTCTTGCAATGAGCGACTCCCATGGTAGGCGACGACCGGGTCGGGGCCGCCGTAGCGGCGATCGCAAGCGCGGCAACGCCGGGCGCCGCGGGTCGCCGCCCGAGGACACCGCTCAGGAGAGCCTGATCAGCCCGTAGTCGTAGCCGTGCCGCCGGTAGACCACGCAGGGCCGTTCGGTCTGCTTGTCGTGGAACAGGAAGAAGTCGTGCCCGACGAGCTCCATCTCGTAGAGGGCGTCGTCGACCGTCATCGGCGTGGCCGGGTGCTCCTTGGTCCGCACGATCCGCCCGGGCTCGTGGTCGGCCTCGACGCCGTCGTGCTCGGCCGGCGGGGGCTGCGCCGCGCTGCGCTGCGGCGCGGGTGGCGGCACCGCGGTGGCGGCGGCCAATGACACCGGGGTCTTATCGCCGTAGTGCACCTTGCGGCGGTCCTTGACGCGGCGCAGCCGGTTCTCCAGCTTGTCGACCGCGGACTCGAACGCGGCGTAGAAACTATTGGCGCAGGCTTCCGCCCGCGTCACCGGGCCGCGGCCACGGGCGGTGATCTCCACGCGCTGACAGGACTTGCGCTGACGCCGGTTGGGCGCGTGCTTGAGCTCGACATCGAAGAGATAGATGGAGCGATCGAACCGCTCGAGGCGGGCGAGTTTTTGCGAGACGTACAGACGGTAATGATCGGGGATCTCTACGTTGCGGCCCTTGAACACAACGTCGGCGGTGGTTGTCGGTGGGGCTTGCCCATCGGTGACGGGCGGTTGGTCCAGAATCTGACCGGAATCCACGGATAGCCTTGACATACGTGACAACTCGTTTCTCTTCTTCACGTCACACGCGCCCTGCGTGCCTGGCTGCCTAACGCGCCGACGAGGTGGGAGCGGTTCGAGACTGGCTACCGCCGCAGGCTGCCCGCCGGAGCAAGGTGTCGATTACTCACCCCCTCCGCAGATGGGTCTCACCTGGAAAATCGCGACCAATGAGTCAGACCGATGAGTCGTTCTTCGTTGTTTTCGACGTTAGCTCGTGTTCGCCTGCCGATGCCACTAATTTGGTCGAGCTGTTGCATGTTCTTCACAAGCTCTTGGCTGGTTCATGGGTTGTGCGCGGCCGCGGGAGATTCAGACCATGGCGATCGCAAGGACCGCGGCGACCCGAACCCCGGCGGCCTGCAGGACCCGCACCGATTCGCGCGCCGTCGCGCCGGTGGTGACGATGTCGTCGACGAGCATGACTTCGGTGCGCGGCGGTGCGCCGCGCAGCACCACCCGGCCGGCGATGTTGCGCTCGCGCGCGGTGGTGCCCAGGCCCACCGAGTCGCGGGTCAGCGCCCTGAGCCGCAGGGCCGGCGCGACGGCGATGTCGGGGTGCCGCGCGACCGCGGCGCGCGCCAGCCGGGTGACGGGGTCACCGCCGCGCCGGCGCGCGGCCGAACGCCGGGTCGGGGCGGGCACGACGGTCAGCGGGGTCGGCACGATCCCCCACGACAGCAGCCGGTGCACCCCGACGGCCAGCGCACGCGCCAGCGGCTCGACGAGATCGGCGCGGCCCCGCTCCTTGAGCCCCAGGATGGCGCGCCGGCGTGCGTTGGCGTAGCGGCCGAGCGCGAACACCGGGACTTCGGGGTCGATGCGCGGGTTCACCACGTGCGGCTGATCGGCGGTCACCGACAACTCGACGGCGCACGCGTCGCACCAGCGAGTCGACGGCGCCCCGCAGCCGCCGCATTCGGCCGGCAGGAACAGGTCGAGCATGGCGTCAGTGTGCCCACCGGGTGTGACAGCTAGCCCGGCAGCACCGGGGCCGCGCCGGGCACCGTCAGCCCAGGCACGTCCGACCAGCCCTGCTGACCGTCGGCCGACGGCGAATACTGCAGCACCCCTTGCGGACCCGCGACGTAGGCCGTCGACGGATTGGCGGCCACCGTCGTCACCGGCATCTGCAAACCGTGCGGCGGCGCATCGGAGTTCACCCCGTCGATGTTCACGTACGACACCGGATGGCCGGCGTCGGTACGCGTCACCACGATGTCGTCGCCGGTGCGCCACGACAGCGACACCACCGAATTGCCCAGCCCGAAACCGAGCCGCCGCGGGAAGGTCAACGCGTACTGCCCGGCCTGGGTCTGCTCGACGCTGGCGAGAATCACCTGGCCGCCGATCACCATCGCGGCGCGGGTGCTGTCGCGGGACAGCTGCAGGTCGGTGATCGGTCCCGGGAACCGGGTGGCCACCGCGACGGAATCCACCGGGAGGCGCGCGGGTTGGCCGGAAGCCGGCTCCTGGATCGCCCGCAACACGTTGTTGCCGTCGACCACCACCCAGACGACGTCGTCCAGCGACCAGGTCGGCCGCGACAGGGTGTGCCCGTCGGCGGACTGCACCGCCTCCTGGCCGAGATCACCGATCCACAGGGACGCGGCCATATCCGGGGCACCGCGATGCAGCGTCACCACCGACGCGACCTGCCTGCCGCTGCGCGACAGCGCCGCGCCGGTCTGGTCACCCATGCGGCCGAACGCGCCGGCCACCATCGTGGTGTGCTGGCCATCCAGCGCGACCAGTGAGCCGTTCACCAGGGCATGCAGCCCCGCGCCCGCGCCGTCGGCCGCGCCGGGGTCGGTGGCGGCGACGTCGGAGGTGGTCCACCCGTCGCGGAACCGGTCGTCCAGCGGCGCGCCGTCGGCGTTGATCACATACGGTCCGCGGATGTCGGCCCGGGCCAGGGTCCAAATGATCTGTGCCGCAACCAATTGCCGGCTGTGCGGATCGGTGGTGGACAGCTTTTCCAGTTCGACGCGCGCACCGCCGTAACCGCGCCCGATGCCGTTCTTGCCGCCGTCGGCCCGGGTCACCGGGCCGCGCAGCCGCAGGGGCGGTGCGAGCAGGTTGCGGACCGTATGCGCCATCTCGGGCCGCGGCCCGGCGATCATCTTGGAGATCAGCTCGGTGGCCAACTGGTCGTGGTCGGGCACCGCGACGTAGCGCGGGTCGGGAACCACCGTCTTGCCGGTCGGGTCGTCGAAGTACAGCGTGTTGCGTTTGTAGGTGGACTGAAACTGCTGCCAGTCCAGAAACACTCCGTTGGGCAACCGGTCGATGCGCCAGCCGCCGGAGGTCTTGACCAACTCGATCGGCCCGGGGTCGGGCAGCACACCCTCGGCGGTCTCGAACACCCCGACGTCGGACAGCGAACCGAGGATGTCCGCCCGCATGGTCGCCGAAACACGTTCGGCCGCACGGGTTTCCACGAACACCACATGGTCGATCAGCAGCGCGCTACCGGCATCGTCCCAAGCGTTGGACGCCGACTGGGTGAGGAACTGCCGCGCAGCCAGATGCCGGTTCGCGGGATCGGCTGTGGCTTTGAAGAATTCGCGCAGCAGCACGTCGGGGTCCATGCCCGGGGTCGGCTTGGGCAGGTTCGACGGCGCGGGCCGCTCGACGGTGCCGATGGCCTGGGGCGCCGACGAGCTGGGCACCCCGGCACAGCCGGCGAGCAGCATGGCCAGCATCAGCAGGCCCAACAACCGCCGCATCACAACGTCCTCTCGGCCGGCTCTCGTTGCCGCGTACGGTCTTTGGCGTGCTGTGGCCCCGTGGGGGCGGGTTGCGGAATCGGCTTCATGGGCAACGGGCTGGTGGTGACCTTGTGGCCGCGCACCAGCGGCAGCGTCAGCCGGAAGCACGAACCGTCGCCCGGTTCACCCCACGCCTCCAGCCTGCCCTGGTGCAGGCGCGCGTCCTCGATGCTGATGGCCAGGCCGAGCCCGGTGCCGCCGGAGCGGCGCACCCGCGAGGGGTCGGCCCGCCAGAACCGGCTGAACACCAGCTTCTCCTCGCCCGGTCGCAGCCCCACCCCGTAGTCGCGGACGGTCACGGCGACCGTGTCCTCGTCGGCGGCCATCCGGATCTTGACCGGCTTGTGCTCGGCGTGGTCGATGGCATTGGCGATCAGGTTGCGCAGGATGCGCTCCACCCGGCGCGTGTCGACCTCGGCGATCACCTCTTCGGCCGGCAGATTCACCTTCAGTTCGATGCCGGCTTCTTCGGCCAGATGCCCGACGTTGCCCAGCGCGCTCTGCACCGTGGTGCGCAGGTCGACGGCCTCGACCGACAGCTCGGCGACACCGGCGTCGTGCCGGGAGATTTCCAGCAGGTCGTTGAGCAGCGACTCGAACCGGTCCAGCTCGTTGACCATCAGCTCAGTGGAGCGCGCCAGCGTCGGGTCCAGGTCGGCGCTGTGGTCATAGATCAGGTCGGCGGCCATCCGCACCGTGGTCAGCGGGGTGCGCAGTTCGTGGCTCACGTCGGAGGTGAAGCGACGCTGCAGATTACCGAACTCCTCCAGCTGGGTGATCTGGCGCGACAGGCTCTCGGCCATGTCGTTGAACGACATGGCCAACCGCGCCATGTCGTCCTCGCCGCGCACCGGCATGCGTTCGGACAGATGGCCTTCGGCGAAACGTTCGGCGATGCGCGACGCCGATCGCACCGGCACCACCACCTGCCGCGACACCAGCAGCGCGATGCCGGCCAGCAGCACCAGCAGCACCGCGCCGCCGGTGATCATGGTGCCGCGCACCAGCTGGATGGTGGCCTGCTCGTTTTTCAGCGGGAAGATCAGGTACAGCTCCAGGTTGGCCACCTGAGACGACGCCGGCGTGCCGACGATCAGCGCCGGCCCGGAGAAGCCGTCGGTGTGCACGGCGGCGTACTGATACGACGCCTGCCCGGCCTTGACGAAGCCGCGCAGCGAACCGGGCACCTGGTCGACGGGGCCGGCCGTGGTCGCCGCGCGCGGGCCGTCACCCGGCACCATCAGCACCGCGTCGAAGGCGCCGGCCAGCCCCGCACCCGAGGCCGGATCGGTCTTGGAGGTCAGCGTGTTGCGCGCCAGCTGCAGGCTGCTGTCCAGCGAACGCGCCTCTTCGCCGTTGACGATCCCGCCCACGGTGGTGCGCGCCCGCTCGATCTGCTCGATGGCGGCCTTGACCTTGACGTCGAGCACGCGATTGGTGACCTGACTGGTCAATACGAATCCGAGCGCCAAAATGACCGCGAGGGACAGCCCCAGCGTCAGCGCCACCACCCGCAGCTGCAGCGAGCGCCGCCAAGCGATGGCCACGGCCCGGCTCACTGTACCCATGCCACGAGTCATGGGGCCGGAGCGCCCCCAGCGGCTCCGAGTGCGTCGCCGGGAGCCCCAGATCACCGCCGGCGCCCCCTACGGCGCTCTAGAAGTGCGCGGGTCACGGAGGTCCGGCCTTGTAACCCACTCCTCGAACGGTCAACACAACGGTCGGGTTCTCAGGGTCTTTCTCGACCTTGGCACGCAGACGCTGGACGTGCACGTTCACCAAGCGGGTATCCGCCGGGTGACGATAGCCCCACACCTGTTCGAGCAGCACATCACGAGTAAACACCTGCCGCGGTTTGCGCGCCAACGCCACCAGCAGGTCGAATTCCAGCGGTGTCAAGGAGATCTGCTCGCCGTTGCGCGTGACCTTGTGCGCCGGCACATCGATCTCGACGTCGGCGATCGACAGCATCTCGGCCGGCTCGTCGTCGTTGCGCCGCAGCCGCGCCCGCACCCGGGCCACCAGCTCCTTGGGCTTGAACGGCTTCATGATGTAGTCGTCGGCACCCGACTCGAGGCCCAGGACCACGTCGACAGTGTCCGTCTTGGCGGTGAGCATCACGATCGGCACACCGGAATCGGCGCGCAACACCCGGCACACGTCGATGCCGTTCATGCCGGGCAGCATCAGGTCCAACAACACCAGATCGGGGCGCAGTTCGCGCACCGCAGTCAGGGCCTGGGTACCGTCACCGATGACCGCAGTGTCGAAACCCTCCCCACGAAGCACGATGGTGAGCATCTCGGCTAGCGAAGCGTCGTCGTCGACGACCAAAATCCTTTGCCTCATGGAGTCCATGGTGTCACCAGATCGGGACAAAACTCGGGCACCACACGGGCGTTTCTCCTTCGAAACGGCCGAATCGTGACAAATCTGTGCTAGTTGGCGGTCAAATCGGCAACCAGCCGGCCCGGATCGACGTCCGCGTCGACGCTGCGCCAGCGGCCGCCCCAGCCCGCGGCGGCCAGTTCGGCGTAGACCGCGCCGGTGCGCTGCTGAAGCCCGTCGTCGCGTTCGTAGCTGTCGCGCGCCCGGCCCGGATCGGCCTCGGCCCGGCCGCGGGCGCGCCGCCCGGCCAGTTCGGCCGGCACCGCGAGCAGCACCTGCCAGTCGGGCGCGGGCAGCCCGAGGCGCTGGTACTCCAGCGCGTATATCCATTCCACGGCCGGCCCGGCGGCATCCTGGTGCAGGCGGGCCGCGGTGTATGCCGCGTTGGAGGCGACGTAGCGATCCATGATCACCACGTCGTGCTCGCGGCGCAGCGCGCCGATTTCGTCGACCGCCCCGGCGCGGTCCAGCGCGAAGAGCATCGCCATCGCATAAACCGACGACGCGAGGTCGCCGTGCTCGCCGTGCAGGGCCTCGGATGCGATGTCGGCGGTCACCGATCGCCCGTAACGGGGGAAGGCCAGCATGGCGACCGACTTGCCGTTCGCCTCGAACAAGTTGCGGAGCTTGTCCGTCAGCGTGCGCTTGCCGGCGCCGTCGATGCCTTCGATCGCGATCAGCACGGCGGCCGGGCGGCTCAGTAGCGGTAGTGGTCGGCCTTGTAGGGGCCGTCGACGTCGACGCCGATGTACTCGGCCTGCTCCTTGGTGAGCTTGGTCAGTTCGCCGCCGAGCGCCTCCACGTGGATGCGCGCCACCTTCTCGTCCAAGTGCTTGGGCAGCCGGTAGACCTCGTTGTCGTACTCGTCGTTCTTGGTCCACAGCTCGATCTGCGCGATGACCTGGTTGGAAAAGCTGTTGCTCATCACGAACGACGGGTGGCCGGTGGCGTTACCCAGGTTCAGCAGCCGGCCCTCGGACAGCAGGATGATCGACTTGCCGGTGTCCGGAAACGTCCACAGGTCGACCTGCGGGCGGATGTTGGTCTTGGTGGCGCCGGACTTCTCCAGCCGGGCCACCTGGATCTCGTTGTCGAAGTGGCCGATGTTGCCCAGGATCGCCTTGTCCTTCATCGCCTTCATGTGCTCGAGGGTGATGATGTCCTTATTGCCGGTCGTGGTGATGACGATGTCGGCCTCGCCGATCACGTCCTCCACCCGCTTGACGTCGAAGCCCTCCATCAGCGCCTGCAGGGCGTTGATCGGGTCGATCTCGGTGACGGTCACCCGCGCGCCCTGCCCGGCGACCGACTCGGCGGACCCCTTACCGACGTCGCCGTAGCCGCAGATCAGCACCTTCTTGCCGCCGATCAGCACGTCGGTGCCGCGGTTGATTCCGTCGATCAGCGAGTGCCGGCAGCCGTACTTGTTGTCGAACTTGCTCTTGGTGACCGAGTCGTTGACGTTGATCGCGGGGAATGCCAGGTCGCCGGCGGCGGCGAACTGGTAGAGCCGCAGCACGCCGGTGGTGGTCTCCTCGGAGACGCCCTTGATCGACGCGGCGATCTTGGTCCACTTGTCCTTGTCGGTCTCGAACCGCTTGCGCAGCAGGTTCAAGAACACCCGGTGCTCGGTCGAGTCGTCTTCCTCGTCCGGCGGCACCACGCCGGCCTTCTCGTACTGCGCGCCGCGCAGCACCAGCATGGTGGCGTCACCGCCGTCGTCCAGGATCATGTTGGCCGGCTCGTCGGGCCAGGTCAGCACCTGCTCGGCCGCCCACCAGTACTCCTCGAGCGTCTCGCCCTTCCACGCGTACACCGGCACGCCCTTGGGCTCCTCCGGGGTGCCATGGGGCCCGACGACCACCGCGGCGGCGGCGTGGTCCTGGGTGGAGAAGATGTTGCAGGACGCCCAGCGCACCTCGGCGCCCAGCGCGACGAGGGTCTCGATCAGCACCGCGGTCTGCACGGTCATGTGCAGCGAACCCGAGATGCGCGCGCCCTTGAGCGGCTGCACGTCGTGGTACTCGCGGCGCAGCGACATCAGACCCGGCATCTCCTGCTCCGAGAGCTCGATGTCCCGGCGACCGTAATCCGCCAACGACAGATCGGCGATCTTGAAATCGATGCCGTTCCGAACGTCGGGGGTGAGTGCGTTTTCGGTCGTCGTCATAACGTGTCTTCCTTTTAGGCTCGCTCGGATCCAAGCGGTAATTAGCTTAGGTATGTTCTTGGGCCACTGTAGTCGCGGGTCCGCGCGCCGTGCGGGTCAGGGAACGTTGATGACGCCGTGACGCTCCGCGAACGGCGTCATCAACCGGGCCAGGTCGGCGGCCACGTCTTCGCTGCGAGCGGGAGACACCCCCGGGTCCGCCTCAGGCGGCATCGACACGTAGCTCAGCGCCAGCCGCACGATGGCACGCGCCAGCACGCCGGCGTCCTCGTCGCTGGCGGCCACCCAGCTGTGGGTGAGCGCCGTGGCCAACCGTTCGGAGGCGCGGTTGACGATGGGGGCGCTGCCGATGGTGATGAGCTGCAGCAGGTCCGGCTTGGCCACCCCGGTGAGCAGCGAGATCACCAGGGGGTCCGCCGCCAGCTCGGTGAACAGGTCGCGGAAACCCTGCAAAAACGCCTCGTAGATGTCGCCGATGTTGGCTTGCAGCGCGGCGTCGACGGCGTCGACCAGCCGATCGGCCAGGCGCAGGGCGTACCCCTGCGCCAGGCCCTGCCGGGAGCCGAACTCGTTGTAGATCGTCTGCCGGCTGATGCCGGCGGCGCGGGCCACGTCGGACAGGGTGATGGCCGACCAGTCCCGCGTCAGCAACAGATCCCGCATCGCATCGAGCACCGAGTCACGCAGCAGGGCACGCGACGCCTCGGCGTACGGCATCCGCTTCACAGGCGCGACAATAGCGGCTTTCGCTGCGGCGGTGGCTGCGATCACGGTCGGGCGATCTCCACCATCACGAAATCGGACTTCGCGGCACCGCAATCCGGGCAGCTCCAGTCCTCGGGGATGTCGTCCCACCGGGTCCCGGGCGCGATGCCGTCCTCCGGCCAGCCCTTGGCCTCGTCGTACTCGAATCCGCACTGCACGCAGGCGAAAAGCTTGTAGTCCTCACTCATCGGTTCACTCCTATAGTTTCGAAATCGACCTTCTCGCGCACCGCGCAATCGGGGCAGCACCAGTCTTCGGGGATTTCACCGAACGGCGTGCCCGGCCGAAAGCCTTCCCGCGGTTCGCCTTTCGCTTCGTCGTAGGTGTAATCGCAGCCTGGGCAACGATAGGCGGTCATGCCGTCACCCCGTGACGGGCCAGCAGCTTCTCGCGCAACCGCGGCTGCACGTTGATCCGGGTGATGTCGCCGTCGTAGTGCGCCAGCACCCGGTGGTCCATCACCTTGCGCCACAGCGGCGGGAAGTAGGTGAGCGAGATCATCGACGCGTACCCGCTCGGCAGGTTGGGCGCGCCCTCCATGCTGCGCAGCGTCTGGTAGCGCCGCGTGGGGTTGGCGTGGTGGTCGCTGTGCCGCTGCAGGTGGTAGAGGAACAGATTGGTCACCACGTGGTCGGAGTTCCAGCTGTGCGCGGGGGTGCAGCGCTCGTAGCGCCCGCTCGAATTCTTCTGCCGCAGTAGGCCGTAGTGCTCCAGGTAGTTGACCGACTCCAGCAGGCTGAAGCCGAAGACCGCCTGGATGACCATGAACGGGATCAGCGCCGGGCCGAAGATCGCGATCAGCACTCCCCACAGCACCACCGACATCAGCCAGGCGTTGAGGACGTCGTTGGACAGATACGTCTTGGGGTGCCACGGGCTGGAGCCCTGCCGGCGGATCCGTTGCGCTTCGAGCCGCAGCGACGAACGCAGGCTGCCGAACACGCTGCGCGGCAAGAACTCCCAGAACGTCTCGCCGAAGCGCGCCGACGCGGGGTCCTCCGGGGTGGCGACGCGGACGTGGTGGCCCCGGTTGTGCTCGATGTAGAAGTGCCCGTACCAGGTCTGCGCCAGGGTGATCTTGGACAGCCAGCGCTCCAGCGAGTCCTTCTTGTGGCCCATCTCGTGGGCGGTGTTGATGCCGACGCCGCCGAGCACGCCGACCGAGAGCGCCAGTCCCAGCTTGCCGGCCCAGCCGAGGGCGCCGTCGAAGCCCAGCCAGCTCAGGTTCGACGCGGTGAACAGGTAGGCGCCGAAGATCACGCTCAGGTATTGGAAGGGGACGTAAATGTAGGTGCAGTAGCGGTAGTACTTGTCGTTCTCCAGCTGCTCCATGACCTCGTCGGGCGGGTTCTGCCCGTCGGGCCCGAAGCGCAGGTCCAGGATCGGCAGCAGAACCCAGAGCAGGATCGGCCCGATCCACAGCGGCACCTGCGCGGCGCCGTGCCAGCCCAGCCGGTTCAGACCCCAGATGAGCGGCAGCATCGCGAACAACGCCGTCGGGGCGATCAGCCCCATCAGCCACAGTCTGCGCTTCTTGTCCCGCCAGGCCAGCGGCTCGGAATCCCTGCTCAGTTGCGGTTCGAATGTGGTCATATGCCAAACCTCCTTGTGAGTCACACCACGTTGAGATTGGACAATACCGCCGTTTGCGTCTCCTGTCTAGACAAAAGACGTCAATTTGTAAAGCCGCTGGCCTAGGGCACCGGGGTGTGGGGGTCGGCCTCGAGCGCGTCGCTGCGTTCCGTCTCCCCTTCCTCACGACGGCCCAGCACCGAGTGCCGGTAGCCGTATCCGGCGTAAATGGCCGTGCCGACGGCCAACCAGACGCCGAACCGGACCCAGGTGAGCGCCGTGAGGTTGAGCATCAGCCACGCACACGCGGCGATCGAGGCGATCGGAAGCAACGGCACCCACGGCGCCTTGAAACCGCGCTCCAGATCCGGTCGCGTCCGGCGCAGCACCATCACGCCGGCCGAGACCAGGACGAAGGCGAACAGCGTTCCGACGTTCACCATCTCCTCGAGCTTGGTGATGGGAAACACCGACGCCGTCACGGCCACCACCACGGCGACCAGCACGGTGATCCGTACCGGAGTGCCGTGCGTGCCGGTCTTGGCCAGCGACCGCGGCAGCAGCCCGTCGCGCGCCATCGCGAACAGGACCCGGCACTGGCCGAGCATCAGCACCATCACCACGGTGGTCAGTCCCGCCAGCGCGCCGATGGAGATGATCTTGCTCGCCCAGTGGATGCCGTTCGCGGTGAAGGCGGTGGCCAGGTTCGCCTGCCCGCGGCCCTTGACCGTCTTGAGCTGGGTGTAGGAGACCATGCCGGACAGCACGACGGCGACGGCGACGTAGAGCAGGGTGACGATGCCCAGCGACGCCAGGATTCCCCGCGGCACATCGCGCTGCGGATTCTTGGTCTCCTCGGCCATGGTGGCGACGATGTCGAACCCGATGAACGCGAAGAAGACGATCGACGCGCCGGCCAGCACGCCATACCAGCCGTAGTGGCTGCCGTGCGCGCCGGTCAGCAACGACAGGACGGACTGGTCGATGCCCTTGGCGTCACGGCCCGCCTCGGCCTTCGGGATGAACGGCGAGTAGTTGGCGCGCTTGATGTAGAAGACACCGACCACCACGACGAAGATCACCACCGACACCTTGATCGCGGTGATCACCGCCGAGAACCTCGATGACAACTTGGTGCCCAACGCGATCAGGGTGGCCACCCCCGCGACGATCACCAGTGCCCCCCAGTCGACCTGGGTCGAGCCGAATTTCGCGGTGCCGCCGGCGAATCCGAAGACGGTGCCCAGATAGCTCGACCAGCCCTTGGCCACCACCGCGGCGCCGATCGCCAGTTCCAGCACCAGATTCCAGCCGATGATCCAGGCCAGGAACTCCCCGAAGGTGGCGTAGGAAAAGGTGTAGGCGCTGCCCGCCACCGGCAGCATTGAGGCGAACTCCGCGTAGCACAGCGCGGCCAGCGCGCAGGTGCCCGCCGCGATCACGAACGACACCCAGATGGCCGGCCCGGTGATGTCGCCGGTCGTCGACGCGGTGACCGTGAAGATGCCAGCGCCGATCACCACCGCGACGCCGAACACCACCAGGTCGCGCCAGGTCAGGTCCTTGCGCAGCTTGGTGTCCGGCTCGTCTGTGTCGGCGATGGATTGCTCGATCGATTTGGTCCGCCATCGATTGGCCATGCATTCGCCCTTTCCCAGCGCTGGGAGCCGTTGGTCCGTCACAGTACTGGGTACTCTCGGCAAATGCCGGATAGCGGAGCAGCGGCCAGGGATCATGCTGTGGTCATCGGGGGGAGCATCGCCGGTCTGTGCGCCGCTCGGGTGCTTTCGGATTCGTACGCGCGGGTGACGGTGTACGAGCGCGACGAGTTGCCGGACGGCCCGGCGAACCGGGCGACGGTTCCTCAAGACCGGCACCTGCACATGCTGATGGCGCGCGGGGCGATCGAATTCGAGGGCCTTTTCCCGGGCCTGCTCGACGACATGGTGAGCGCCGGGGTGCCCAAACTGGAGAACCGGCCCGATTGCATCCACCTCGGCGCCGCGGGCCACGTGCTGGGTACCGGGCACACGCTGCGCGATGAGTTCACCGCCTACGTGCCCAGCCGCCCGCATCTGGAATGGCAGTTGCGACAACGGGTCCGCGGCATCGACAACGTCGACCTGGCGCGGCGCTCGGTGGCCGAGCCGCGGTTCGACCGCGCGCGACAGCGGGTGACCGGCGTGCTGCTGGATCCGGCCGACTCCGAAAGCACGGACCCCGAATTCGTGGCCGCGGATCTGGTCGTCGACGCGGCCGGCCGGGGCACCCGGCTGCCGGCGTGGCTGGCGGAATGGGGTTTCGAGCGCCCGATCGAACAGGAGCTGGACATCGGCATTCACTACGCCACCCAGCGATTCCGCATCCCCGACGGGCTGATCGCGGAGAAGGTGGTGGTCGCCGGCGCCTCGCATGACATGTCGCTGGGGTTGGGCATGCTCTGCTACGAGGACGGCACCTGGGTACTGACCACCTTCGGCGTGGCCAATGCGAAGCCGCCGCGGACCTTTCCCGAGATGCTCGCGCTGGCGCGGCGGCTGCTCCCGGACCATTTCAATGCGGCGCTGACGCGGGCCGAGCCGCTGGGCGATCCGGCATTTCACGCCTTCCCGGCCAGCAAGTGGCGCCGCTACGACAAACTGGACCGCCTGCCCGCCGGCATCGTCGCCTTCGGCGACGCGGTGGCCAGCTTCAATCCGACCTTCGGGCAGGGCATGACGATGACCTCGCTGCAGGCCGGGCATCTGCGCCGCGCGCTGCGATTCCCGGACCATCAAGTCGCCGCGGAGCTGAACCGCGCCACCGCCAAGAGCACTTTCCCGGTGTGGACGATGAACGCGATCGGCGACGTCACCTTCCACCACGCCGGCTCCAAGAAGCCGATCCCCTGGTGGTGGCGGCCCTCAGGCGCGCTGTTCGATCAGTTTCTGGGCGCCGCGGAGACCGAACCCGTTCTGGCGGAATGGTTCTTGCGGCGATTCTCGCTGCTCGACAGCCTCTATATGGTCCCGCCGCCGCGGATCATCGGCCGCGCGATGGCGCACAACCTGCGGCTCTGGTTAGGCGAGCGGCGCGAAGCCGCCAACCGGCGGCGCCGGCTCACAGCCCAACCGTCGCCCTGAACAGCTTGGTCGGTTCGTGCGCCTCGAGCCGGATCGGGGCGTCGTCGGCCGCCACCCAGGCGGCCATCCCCCGCTTCAACGTCAGCGAACCGGATTTGCCATGGACGGTCGTGGAACCCTGGCTGCACAACAGGATCTGCGGGCCGTCGTGGCTGCACGTCGCGTCCACCTCATGGCCGACGTACTCGTCATCGAGCGCCAACAGCGCGACCGCGAACTCGTCGGTCGGTGTCTCATAGATCAGTCCGAAGCCCTCTCGGCGGATCCGCGGCCGCAGCTGCTCCTCGGTGGTGGGCGCGAAGTCCAGCACGCGCAGCAGCTCGGGCACGTCGACGTGCTTGGGGGTCAGGCCGCCGCGTAACACGTTGTCCGAGTTGGCCATCACCTCCACCGCGAAACCCCGCAGATAGGTGTGCAGGTTGCCGGCGGAGACGAAGATGGCCTCGCCCGGGGCCAGGCTGATGCGATTCAGCAGCAGCGCCGCCAGCACACCGGCGTCGCCGGGATAGCGCTCGCCGAGCTCCAGCACCGTCTTGGCCTCGGCCGCGAATTCCGTTGCGCCCGAGCTGAGGTACGCGATGGCGCCGTCCAGCACGGCGGTCACCAGCACGTCGATGTCGGGCTGCGGCGCGGTGATCCAGGTGGTGAACAACGCGCGCAGACCGTCGGCGTCGGACTGGTCGTTGAGCAGGTCGATGTAGGGGTCCAGGTCGGAGACGGCCAGGGCCCGCAACAGCTCGACGGTGCGCGACGCCTGCCGGAAGCCGGCCAGCGCCTCGAACGCGTGCAGCGCCACCAGCAGCTCGGGCTTGTGCGAGGTGTCGCGGTAGTTGCGCACCGGCGAGGTCAGCGGAATGCCGACCCGCTCCTCGCGCAGGTAACCCTCGGCCGCCTGCGCGGCGCTGGGGTGCGCCTGCAGGGACAGCGGCTCGTCGGCGGCCAGCACCTTGACCAAAAACGGCAGCACGTCGCCGAAGCGCGCCCGCGACGTCGGCCCGAGCTGGCCCTCCGGGTCGTCGACCAGGGCCTCGAGCAAGGTGATTTCGCCGCTGTCGGTTTCCAGCCAGGCCGGATCACCCGGGTGCGCCCCAAACCACAGCTCCGCCTCCGGATGCGCCGCCGGCACCGGACGCTCGGTGAATTCGGCGATGGCGGTACGCGAACCCCAGGCGTACGTTCTCAAGGCCCCGCGAAGCAGTTCCACTGTTGTATCTATCCCCGCACCAGTCGCATATAAACCGCGGCCATTTCCAGCCGGACGGCCAATACTGCCAGTTGCTGCTCGGGGCTACCGGGTCCCCCCAGCGCCGGCGAAACGCCGTAGCCGGCCGAGCCGCCGGGCCCGTCGGGCACGTCCTCGGCGGCGAGCAGGTACACGTCGTCGAGCCCGGCCGTCCGCGCGGCCACACCCGTCTGCTCGGACTCCAGGACGACGGCCAGCACACGCAATCGCTGCGGCAGCGGTCCGTCGATCTGTTCGTCGTGGAACAGCGCGGCGTCGGGATCCTCGAAGCCGCCCGCCGCCCCCGCGCGCAAGGCGACCACCGCGTCCGCGAGGCAGGCGGCCGGGGTCACCTGGTTCGCGACCCGCAGCAGCACCGAGCTGCCGTGCCGGGCCAGCGCGAGCGTCGCGGCCCCGTCGCCGGCCAGCACCACCTGGCGCTCGGCGATCCGCGCGGCCAGCAGCTTGGCCGGGTTGGTGAACAGCTCGCGGGCGGCGCTGTTGCGCAGCGCCTCGGCATCCAGCTCGTCGGCGAGCAACGCCAGGTCGACCTTGGGCCGGGGGTCCACGGCGTGCAGCAGCGCGAGCCCGGCGGCCAGGTACCGGCACAGGCCGAACTCGTCGGGAACCCAGAGCCGGGGCGCCAGCACGGCCGCTCCCCCGGCGGTGGCGTCCCGCAGCGGACCCTCATAGGGCGCCGCCACGACCACCCGCGCGCCGCGGCGCAAGCCCGTGGCGGCCGCGGCGACCAGCGCGGGATCGCCCGGATCGCCGCCCGCGACGACCAGCACATCGAGCGGGCCCACCCACGGCGGTGCCTCGCCGGCCAGAGTGAAGGGCTGGGAAGCGGTTCCACCCATCGTCGCGGCCAGCATCGTCCCGGCCGTCTCGGCGGTGCCGCGCCCGGCGACCCAGATGACGCTGCGCGGACGGTCGTCGGCACCCAGCGGGGCCAGCGCACCCTCGTCGACCGCGGCGGCGACCGCACGCACCTGGGCACCGGCCGACGAAGCGGCGCGCAGCAGGCCGTCGCGGTCGGCGGCCAGCAGGCCCTCGGTGTCCTCCAGATCGATCGCCCGGGTGGCGTTCACGGCGCGGCCTTCGCGCCCGCCGAGGCCGCCGTGATTTCGGAACTGATCTGGGCGACCACCGCGGCCACGTCCTCAACCGTGCGCGCCTCAACGTTCAGCCGCAGCAACGGCTCGGTGTTGGAGCTGCGCAGGTTGAACCAGCTGCCGTCGCCCAGGTCGGCCGTCACCCCGTCCACATGATCGAGGGAGTGAATCCGGGCGCCGAACGACTTGAGCACCGCTTCCGTGCACTGCCCGGCGTCGGCGACGGTGAAGTTGATTTCGCCCGACGATTCGTAGCGCTGGTAGTCCGCGGTCAGCTCCGACAGCGGGCGGTCCTGCTCGCCGAGGGCGGCCAGCACGTACAGCGCGGCCAGCATCCCCGAGTCGGCACCCCAGAAGTCGCGGAAGTAGTAGTGCGCCGAATGTTCGCCGCCGAAGATCGCGCCGGTGTCGGCCATCAACGCCTTGATATAGGAGTGCCCCACCCGCGACCGCAGCGGGGTGCCGCCGCGCTCGGCGACCAGTTCGGGCACCGCGCGCGAGGTGATCACGTTGTGGATGATCGTCGCGCCGATCTCCCGGCTCAACTCACGGGCGGCCACCAGGCTGGTCACGGTCGACGGCGACACGGGGTTGCCGCGTTCGTCGACGACGAAGCAGCGATCGGCGTCGCCGTCGAAGGCCAGGCCGATGTCGGCGCCGGTCTCGCGCACGAACGCCCGCAGGTCCTCCAGGTTGGCGGGGTCGAGCGGGTTGGCCTCGTGATTGGGAAACGAGCCGTCGAGCTCGAAGTACAACGGCTCCAACGTGATCGAGCCGATCGGGCCGAGCACGGCGGGCGTGGTGAGGCCGGCCATGCCGTTGCCGGCGTCCACGGCCACCCGTAGCGGGCGCAGCCCGGAGGTGTCCACCAGCGACCGCAGGAACTGTCCGTAGTCGGCCAGCACGTCGCGATCGCTCGCGTCTCCCGGTTGCCCGTCGTAGGCGTCGACGCCGGCGATCACGTCGTCGGCGACCAGCCGCAGCCCGGTCTCGGCGCCCACCGGTTTGGCCCCCGCACGGCACAGCTTGATGCCGTTGTAGGCCGCCGGGTTGTGGCTTGCGGTGAACATGGCGCCCGGGCAGTCCAGCAGTCCGGAGGCGAAGTAGAGCTGATCGGTGGACGCCAGGCCGATGCGCACCACGTCCAGTCCCTGGCTCCGCACCCCGGCGGCGAACGCCGCCGCCAGCGCGGGCGAACTGTCCCGCATGTCGTGGCCGATGACGACCTGGCGGGCGCCCTCGCCGCGCATGAGTTTGGCGAACGCTGCGCCGAGATCGGTGACCAGCGACTGGTCGAGCTCTTCGCCGACTAGCCCACGCACGTCGTATGCCTTGACGACACGGTGGACAGTCGCGGCGGGCCGAGACATGCGGGACTCCTGACGACGTGAACTCTTGGCGTCAGCCTATCGGGCTACGGAGAACTGAGGTCACCACCGTCAGGGCTAGTCGCTGGGATCGGGCAGCACGCGCAGATGTCCGCGGCGCCGTCCGGAGCGATGCTCGGGCGGTGCCAGCAGGCTGCTACTGGGCGCGGTGGCCTGAGATCCGCCGTGATGGATGTGCGCGTCGGAGAAGCCGTTCGCGGGGGTCGCCGCGTAGGGCGCGCCGCGATCGCCGCCCTCGCGCACCGCGTCGGCCAGGGCGACCAGGTCGTCCTCGTCGGGGTGGGCGGGCTCCGAAAGGAGGGGTCCGGCATGGCGCACCAGCTCCCACCCGCGGGGCGCGGTGATCCGGCCGGCGTGGTTGACGCACAAATCCCAGGAATGCGGTTCCCGCGCGGTCGCCAACGGACCGACGACCGCCGTCGAGTCCGAGTAGACGAACGTCAGGGTTGCCACGGCGTAGTGCGGGCACCCGGGCCGGCAACAGCGACGGGGAACGTTCACGATCGAAAGGCTATCGTGCGCAAACGTCGCCGAAGCGCCGGACACGCGCAACCGGCCGGCCCTCGATGTGCAACCGTTACCATCGGCGCGTGGGTGATTCGCGCAGCTCCCCGCGAAGAGATCGGTTCTCCGGCGGACCGGCTCCGCGCCGGACCGGGACCCACCGACTCTTCCGCAGGGGCCGCGATATGCGCGGCCCGCTGTTGCCCCCGTCCGTGCCGGGGTGGCGCAGCCGCGCCGAGCGGTTCGACATGGCCGTGCTGGAGGCCTACGAACCCATCGAGCGAAGCTGGCAGGATCGGCTGGCCGAACTCGACGTGGCCGTCGACGAGATTCCGCGCATCTCGGCCAAGGATCCCGACAGTGTGCAGTGGCCACCCGAGGTGATCGCCGACGGGCCGATCCCGCTGGCGCGGTTGATCCCGGCCGGCGTCGACATCCGCGGCAACTCCACGCGGGCGCGAATTGTGTTGTTCCGCAAGCCAATTGAGCGACGGGCCAAAGACACCGTCGAACTCGGCGACCTGCTGCACGAAATCCTGGTGGCCCAGGTCGCGATCTACCTCGACGTCGAGCCGTCGGTCATCGATCCGACGATCGACGACGAATAACTGCTGCTTGCGCGTGAGTGCTGGCGGCTTAACGCTCAGCGCGCGTTGCGATCAGCGTGCGTCAGATGATGCCGCGCTTGAGGCGGCGGCGCTCGCGTTCGGACAAACCGCCCCAGATGCCGAAGCGCTCGTCGTGCTCGAGGGCGTACTCGAGGCACTCATGACGCACCTCGCACCCCAGGCAGATCTTCTTGGCCTCGCGGGTGGAGCCACCCTTCTCCGGGAAGAAGGCCTCGGGGTCGGTCTGGGCGCACAGCGCGCGGTCCTGCCATTGGTCGGCGGCCGGCTCCGGCATGGGCTCGGGCTCGAATGCGATTGGCGCATCAGGAACCACGGTCAGATGCGGCCGAGCGGGGCGGTCCAGTGCCGGGTCGATGTCGGTGTGCGGCGTGCTCGCCATGGCGCCTTGAAAAGTTTCGTAAGACATACGGTCGTCCGCCTCCTCAGCTTGATTGAGAGAGAGTGATTGGTTTCCCACTGTTCTGATGTACAGACAATTCGAACAAGTGATCGAATCTCGGTCTGCGACACCGGAGTCGGCCGGCCAACCGGGAAATGACACTGTTGTGATTAGACACGGGTTGACCTGCCGGGTCAAGCACTTCGGCGCATTTCCATACCATCTCGTGATCGAATTTCGGCGTTTCTGTTGTTTTGGGCCTTCGGCGTGTCGATCACAGTGCCCTCAACTTCCTCAGGAGTTGCCCACAACCGGTGGGGAACCGCAACTTTGAGGCACCCCCGGTGGGCCCACCACAGCGCCGCCGCCGGGCAGTACTGTCGTGCAATGTGAAGGTCACCGTTCTGGTCGGTGGGGTTGGCGGCGCCCGCTTCCTGCTGGGGGTTCAACAGTTGTTCGGGCTCGGTCAGTTTCAACCGCAACGGCGCCCGGACACGGAGGCCGACAGTCACGAGCTGACGGCGATCGTCAACATTGGCGATGACGCCTGGATACACGGACTGCGAATCTGCCCCGATTTGGACACCTGCATGTACACCTTAGGTGGAGGTGTAGATCCGGAGCGAGGGTGGGGGCACCGAAACGAAACCTGGCACGCCAAAGAGGAATTGGCGCGCTACGGGGTGCAGCCGGATTGGTTCGGGCTCGGCGACCGCGACCTGGGTACCCACCTGGTGCGCACCCAGATGCTCAACGCCGGCTACCCCCTGTCGCAGATCACCACCGCGCTGTGCGACCGCTGGCAGCCCGGCGCGCGGCTGTTGCCCGCCAGCGACGACCGGTGCGAGACCCACGTCGTGATAACCGATCCCGACGACGGCAGCCGGCGGGCCATTCACTTCCAGGAGTGGTGGGTGCGGTACCGGGCCCAGGTGCCCACGCACAGCTTCGCCTTCGTGGGCGCCGAAAAGGCGGCCGCCACAATCGATGCCACAGCGGCCATCGCGGACGCGGACGTCATCCTGCTGGCGCCGTCCAACCCGGTGGTGAGCGTCGGCGCCATCCTGGCCGTGCCCGGCATTCGCGGCGCGTTGCGCGCCGCACGCGCCCCGATCGTCGGCTACTCGCCGATCATCGGTGGAAAGCCTTTGCGCGGCATGGCCGATGCCTGCCTGTCGGTGATCGGGGTCGACTCCACCGCCGAGGCGGTCGCCCGGCACTACGGCGCGCGCCGCGACACCGGCATCCTGGACGGCTGGCTGGTGAGCGAAGACGATCGCGCCGACATCGACGCCGTCGAGGTGCGCTCGGTGCCGCTGGTGATGACCGACCCGAAGGCGACGGCCGAGATGGTCAGGGCCGGGCTCGACCTGGCGGGGGTGACGCCATGACGACCGCCGGCGAGCACGGCGCCGCCGCCGCCATCGAAATCCTGCCCGTCGCCGGGCTGCCCGAATTCCGGCCCGGCGACGATCTTGGCGCGGCCGTCGCCGCGGCGGCCCCGTGGCTGCGCGACGGCGACATCGTCGTCGTCACCAGCAAGGCGGTGTCCAAGTGCGAGGGCCGGCTGGTGCCGGCGCCGCAGGATCCCGAACAGCGCGATCGGTTGAGGCGCAAACTGGTCGACGACGAAGCCGTCCGAGTGCTGGCCCGCAAGGGCCGAACCCTGATCACCGAGAACCGGATCGGCCTGGTGCAGGCCGCCGCGGGCGTGGACGGATCCAACGTCGGGCGCGACGAACTGGCGCTGCTGCCGGTCGACCCGGACGGCAGCGCCGCGGCGCTGCGGGCCGCGCTGCGCCGGCGCCTCGGGGTCGACGTCGCCGTGGTCATCACCGACACGATGGGCCGCGCCTGGCGCAACGGCCAGACCGACGCGGCCGTGGGCGCGGCGGGTCTGGCTGTGCTGCACGGCTATTCGGGGGCCGTCGACCAGCACGGCAACGAGCTGCTGGTCACCGAGGTGGCGGTGGCGGACGAGGTCGCCGCCGCCGCCGATCTGGTCAAGGGCAAACTGACCGCGATGCCGGTGGCGGTGGTGCGGGGCATGTCCGTGACCGACGACGGCTCGACCGCGCGGCAGTTGTTGCGGCCGGGCACCGAAGACCTGTTCTGGCTCGGCACCGCCGAAGCCCTCGAGGCGGGCCGCCGCGAGGCGCAGCTGCTACGGCGATCGGTGCGCCGGTTCAGCGCCGAGCCGGTGCCGGCGGATTTGTTGGAAGCCGCCGTCGCCGAGGCGCTGACCGCGCCGGCGCCCCACCACACCCGCCCGGTGCGGTTCGTCTGGCTACAGACCCCGGCCACCCGGACCCGGCTACTGGATCGCATGAAGGACAAGTGGCGCGCGGACCTCGCCGGTGACGGCCGGCCCGCCGACTCGATCGACCGGCGGGTGGCGCGCGGCCAGATCCTCTACGACGCGCCGGAAGTCGTCATCCCGATCCTGGTGCCCGACGGCGCCCACTCTTATCCCGACGCCGCCCGCACCGCCGCCGAGCACACCATGTTCACGGTTGCGGTCGGCGCGGCCGTGCAGGCCCTGCTGGTCGCACTCGCCGTGCGCGGGCTGGGCAGCTGCTGGATCGGCTCGACGATCTTCGCCGCCGACCTGGTGCGCGCCGAGCTCGGGCTGCCCGCCGACTGGGAGCCGTTGGGCGCCATCGCCATCGGCTATGCCGCCGAACCGGCCGGGCCGCGCGATGTCCCGGACCCCGGTGATCTGCTGATCCGCAAGTGATACTGGGCCCAGGGTGTCGTTGCGGGATCGGCGGGGTGCGATGAGCGTTCGGGAGTCGGCGATCGCGATGCTGTCGGATTGGGAGCCACCCGACCCGGCCCAGGATTCGTTGCGCCACGCGGTGTTGGCGTTCGTGCACGCCCGCAGCGATGCGTGTCGGCGCGAATGCGTGCCGGGGCACGTGACCGCCTCGACGCTGGTTCTCGACCACTCCGGCAGCAAGGTGCTGCTGACGTTGCATCCCCGCCTCGGCCGATGGGTGCAGCTGGGCGGCCACTGCGACGATGACGACGCCGACGTCCTCGCCGCCGCCCTGCGCGAGGCCGCCGAGGAGTCCGGGATCGACACGCTGCGCATCGAACCCCGCCTGGCCGCGCTGCACGTGCACCCGGTGACCTGCTCGCTGGGCGTGCCGACCCGCCATCTGGATCTGCAGTTCGTCGCGCACGCCCTGGCCGGCGCGCAGATCGCGATCAGCGACGAGTCCGACGACTTGCGGTGGTGGCCCGCCGACGCGCTGCCCGACGGGACGGACTACGCGCTCGCCTACTTGGTCGCCCGGGCCACGCGAACGTCACGCTAGCGTGGCCGCCGGGGTCGAACGCCACGCTGGCGTGACGCTCGGCGGGGTGAGGCGCCGCCTAGACGTCGGACGAGTAGCGGATCCCGCCGTCGGGAATCGACACGCCGGGCCACACCCGGGCGCCGCGCAACAACTCGCAGCGCGCCCCGATGTCGGCGCCGTCGCCGATCACGCCGTCGCGGACCAGCGCCCGCGGGCCGATGCGCGCGCCGAAGCCGATGATCGAACGCTCGATCACGCTGCCCGCCTCGACCTTGACGCCGTCGAAGATCACGGCGCCGTCCAGCCGGACGCCGGGGCCGATCTCGGCTCCCCGCCCGACGACCGTGCCGCCGATCAGCACCGCGCCCGGCGACACCGCCGCGCCGTCGTGCACCAACTGCTCGCCGCGGTGGCCGTGCAGCGCCGGCGACGGCGCGATGCCGCGCACCAGATCCGCCGAGCCGCGGACGAAGTCCTCCGGCGTACCCATGTCTCGCCAATAGCTGGCGTCGACGTAGCCGCAGACCTTCACGTCGGGATCCGACAGCAGCGCGGGGAATACCTCGCGTTCCACCGAGACCTCACGGCCCCGCGGAATCCGGTCGATCACCGCGCGCGAGAAGACGTAGCACCCGGCGTTGATCTGGTCGGTCGGCGGGTCCTGGGTCTTCTCCAGGAACGCGGTCACCCGGCCCTCCTCGGTGGTCACGCAGCCGAACGCGCGCGGGTCGCCCACCCGGACCAGGTGCAGCGTGACGTCGGCGTCCTGAGCCGAGTGAAAGTCGAGCATCTGGCCCAGGTCGGCTCCGGAGAGCACGTCGCCGTTGAACACCATCGCGGTGTCGTGCCGCAGGTGGCCGGCGACGTTGGCGATGCCGCCGCCGGTGCCCAAGGGCCGCTCCTCGGTGACGTACTCGATCTGCAGACCCAGCTTGGAGCCGTCACCGAACTCGGCCTCGAACACCGCCGCCTGATACGAGGTGCTCAGGATGACGTGGTCGATGCCGGCCGCCGCGACCCGCGAGAGCAGGTGCGTGAGGAACGGCAGTCCCGCGGTGGGCAGCATCGGCTTGGGCGCCGACAGGGTCAGCGGCCGCAGCCGGGTGCCCTTGCCGCCGACCAGGATCACCACATCGACGTCTGGAGTTCCCACCTCAGTGTCGCCCTTCTAGGAGTTTCCGCCGCCCGGACGCGCGCAACGCACTGCGCACCATCAGGCGCGACCGCACCATCAGCGAGGCGCGCAGCGTCCAGCGCAGCGGAGCGCGCAACCAACCGGAATGCCGGTCGGCCAGAAACATGTACGTGCTCCTGTGGTGCGCGGCCAGGTGGCTGGCTGGGTCCGAGCCGGTGGAGTGGCCCTTGTGATGCAGCACCTCCGCCGACGGCACATACACCGACAGCCAGCCGGCCTTGCCGAGGCGGTCGCCCAGGTCGACGTCCTCCATATACATGAAGTAGCGCTCGTCGAACCCGCCGATCTGGCCGAACGCCGACCGCCGCACCAGCAGGCACGACCCCGACAGCCAGCCCACCGGGCGCTCGCTGGGCTCCAGCCGCTCCTGGCGGTACGCCGCCGACCACGGGTTGCTCTTCCACAACGGCCCGACCACCGCGTGCATGCCGCCGCGGATCAGGCTGGGCAGGTGCCGCGCCGACGGATACACCGATCCGTCCGGCTCGCGGACCAACGGGCCCAGCGCGCCGGCGCGCGGCCAGCGCGACGCGGCCTCCAGCAGTTCGTCGATGCTGCCCGGGCCCCACTGCACGTCCGGGTTGGCGACGATCACCCAGTCGTCCTCGGGATCCAGTTGCGCCACGGCGCGATTCACCGCGGTCCCGTAGCCGAGGTTGGCGCCGGTGTGGAACAGCCGCACGTTGGGATAGCGGTCGACGGCCGCCTCCGGGGTGCCGTCGGTGGAGCCGTTGTCGGCCAGCAGCACGCACACCTCTCGCTCCGTGGCCAGCGACAGGGAAGCCAGGAAGCGTTCCAGGTGCGGACCCGGCGAGTAGGTCACGGTCACGACCGGCAGGACGTCAGTCACGCGTAGAGGGTAACGGTCGATCGGCGGCGGCCCCGTTATCGGCGGCGGCCAGCGCCGCGGCAAGCGCGGGGCGCCAAGGCCGCAGCGGCCGCATCCCCGCCGCGACGGACTGGCCGCTCGACAACGCGGAGTAGACGGGCCGGGGTGCGGGGCGGGGGAAGTGATCGGTGGTGACGGGCCGCACCCGCTCCGGGTCGGCGCCGCATTCCTCGAAGACCGCGCGGGCCTGCTCGAACCGCGAGCAGGCGCCCTCGTTGGCGGCGTGCAGGATCGGGCCGGGCGTGCGATCGTCGACGATCTGCAGCAGCGCGGCGGCCAGGTCGCCGACGTAGGTCGGCGAGCCGGTCTGGTCGTCGACCACGTCCACCGGGCCGTCGCCGGCGGCCAGCCGGCGCATGACGGCGACGAAGTCCTTGCCCGTGCCGCCGGTATAGACCCAGGCGGTGCGGACCACGACCGCCTCCGGCAGCGCCGCGAGCACGGCCCGCTCCCCCGCGGCCTTGCTGCGTGCGTACACACTCTGCGGCGCGGTCTGATCGGTGGGCTCGTAGGGCCGCGGCGGTGCGCCGCCGAAGTCGCCGTTGAACACGTAGTCGGTGGAGACGTGGACCAGCTGCGCGCCGGCCCGCGCGCAGGCGCGGGCGATGTGCGCGGGTCCGGCTTCGTTGACCGCGAACGCGCCCGCCTCGTCGGTTTCCGCGCCATCGACGTCGGTGTAGGCCGCGCAGTTGATCACCACGTCCCGACGCCGCACGATCCGCTCGGCCGCCGCGGGGTCGGTGATGTCCCACTGCGACGACGTCAGCGCCAGCGCGTCACGGCCCTGACTCGCGGTCAGCGAGGTCAAATAGCCGCCCAGCTGGCCACCGGCACCGGCGATCACAATCCTGCCTGACATGGTTTTCAGTCTGGCATGGCCCGAGAAGGCTGGAACCAAGCCCGGGGCGCGCGGGCGCTGGCTACCAGTGAAGCCACTGTGTCGCAAGTAATGTAGTGGGATGCCTGTGCAACGTGTGGTTCGTGTGATTGCCACCGCGCTGACGCTCGCGGTCGTCGTCGGCACCGGGATCGCGTGGAGCAACGTCCGGTCCTTCGAAGACGGGATCTTTCACATGTCCGCGCCCTCGTTAGGCAAGGGTGGCGACGACGGCGCGATCGACATCCTGCTGGTCGGCATGGACAGCCGCACCGACGCGCACGGCAATCCCTTGTCGCAGGAGGAACTGGACACGCTGAAAGCCGGCGACGAGGAAGCCACCAACACCGACACGATCATCCTGATCCGCATCCCCAACAACGGGAAGTCGGCCACCGCGATCTCGATCCCGCGCGACTCCTACGTCGCCGCCCCGGGGCTGGGCAAGACCAAGATCAACGGCGTTTACGGCCAGACCCGGGAGGCCAAGCGCACCGCCCTGGTCAAGGCCGGCGCCTCCCCCACCGAGGCCGCCGCGCAGGGCACCGAGGCCGGTCGCGAGGCGCTGATCAAGACGGTCGCCGACCTCACCGGCGTCACCGTCGACCACTACGCCGAGATCGGCCTGCTCGGCTTCTCACTGATCACCGACGCCCTCGGCGGCGTCGACGTGTGCCTCAAAGAGCCGGTGTTCGAACCGCTTTCGGGTGCCGACTTCCCGGCCGGCCAGCAACGACTCAGCGGCCCCGAGGCGCTCAGCTTCGTGCGTCAGCGCCACGAACTGCCGCGCGGAGACCTGGACCGGGTGGTGCGCCAGCAGGTGGTGATGGCCTCGCTGGCCCACCGGGTCATCTCCGGCCAGACGCTGTCCAGCCCCACCACGGTCAAGCGGCTGGAGTCCGCCGTCCAGCGCTCGGTGGTGATCTCGGCCGGTTGGGACGTCATGGATTTCGTGCAGCAGATGCAGAAGCTGGCCGGCGGCAACGTCGCCTTCGCCACCATTCCGGTGCTCGACGGTGCCGGCTGGAGCGACGACGGCATGCAGAGCGTGGTGCGGCTGGACCCGCATCAGGTCGCCGAGTGGGTGGGTGGCCTGCTGCACGATCAGGAACAGGGCAAGACCGAGGAGATCGCGTACACGCCGGCGAAGACCACGGCCAGCGTCGTCAATGACACCGACATCAACGGGCTGGCCGCGGCCGTATCAGATGTGTTGAGCGCCAAGGGGTTTGCCGCCGGCACGGTGGGCAACAACGACGGTGGGCACGTGAAGGCCAGCCAGGTGCGCGCCGCCAAGAGCGACGACCTGGGGGCCAAGGAGGTCTCCAAGGAGTTGGGCGGGTTGCCGGTGATCGCCGACGCCTCGCTGGCGCCGGGTGCGGTCCGGGTGGTGCTGGCCAACGACTACAGCGGTCCGGGCTCGGGCCTGTCCGGCGGCGAGACGGTCATGCCCGCCAAGGTGTCCACCGCCGGCGCGGTGGCGACCGACCCCAGGGTCCCCGCGCCGTCGCCGATCCTGACCGCCGGCTCCGACAAGCCGGAGTGCATAAACTAACCACCGGTGCATCAACTGATCACGCTCAGCGGGGCCATCCTGGATCCGATGCTGCGGGCCGATCCGGTCGGTCCGCGCATCACCTACTACGACGACGTCACCGGCGAGCGCATCGAACTGTCCGCCGTGACGCTGGCCAACTGGGCGGCCAAGACGGGCAACCTGTTGCGCGACGAGCTGGGCGCCGGGCCGTCCAGCCGGGTGGCGATCCTGTTGCCCGCGCATTGGCAGACGGCGGCGGTGCTGTTCGGGGTCTGGTGGGTCGGCGCCGAGGCGGTGCTGGCGGGCCCGGCGGACCTCGCGCTGTGCACGGCGGAGCGGCTCGAGGAAGCCGACGCCACGGTATCGGGGGGCGAGGTGGCGGTGCTGTCGCTGGATGCGTTCGGCCGCCCGGCACCCGACCTGCCGATCGGCGTGACGGACTACGCCACCGCCGTGCGGGTGCACGGCGATCAGATCGTTCCCGAGCCGCGCCCGGGGCCGGCGCTGGGTGGACGATCCGTCGAGCAGGTGCTCGCCGATTGTCAAAGCTCCGCCGCGACAAGGGGTTTGACGTCGAGCGATCGAGTACTGTCCGGCGCGTCATGGTCTGGGCCCGCCGAACTGGTGGACGGCCTGCTGGCGATCATGGCCGTCGGCGCCTCGCTGGTGCAGGTGGCCAACGCGGACCCGGCCGGGCAACAGCGCCGAATCGAGAGCGAAAAGGTCACCAGGGTGCTGTGACGCCCGGCGGCCCCGCCCCAATACATATTGATATCGCTATATTTCGATGTTAACGTCGTGCAAGCATGGCTGAACGCTGAGGCGATAGGAAGGGTGCGGCAATGGCGGTGTACGGGCTCCTGGCGAAGGCGGCAGGCACGGTGGTCACCGGGCTGGTCGGCGTGACGGCCTACGAGGTGGTTCGCAAAGCCGTGGCCAAGGCGCCGCTGCACGAGACCGCGGTCAAGGGGGCCGAGCTCGGACTGCGTGGCACCCGCAGGGCCGAGGAGGCCGCCGAGTCGGCGCGCCTCAAGCTCGCCGACGTCATGGCCGAGGCCCGCGAGCGAATCGGCGAGGAGGCGCCCACGCCGTCGATCGCCGACACCCACGACCACGAGCACTGATCCTTTGATTCAGCCGCAAGACCCTGCGCTGCAAGTCATTTCGGATGCCGGCGGACGCATGCGGGTGGCCGTCGACTGGGTGCGCGCCAACTCCCGGCGCGCCGTGGCGGTCGAAGAGGCCGTGGCCAAGTGTGACGGCGTGCGCGTGGTGCACGCCTACCCGCGCACCGGATCGGTCGTCGTCTGGTACTCGCCCCGGCGCTGCGACCGCTCCGCGGTGCTCGCCGCAATCGGCGAGGCGGCGCATGTCGCGGCCGAGCTGATTCCGGTCCGCGCGCCGCATTCGGACGAGATCCGCAACGCCGACGTGCTGCGCATGGTCGTCGGGGGCGCCGCGCTGGCCCTGCTCGGGGTGCGTCGCTACGTCTTCGCGCGGCCGCCGCTGCTGGGACCCAGTGGCCGGCTGTTCGCCACCGGCGTCACCGTCTTCACCGGCTATCCCTTCCTGCGCGGCGCGCTGCGCTCGCTGCGCTCGGGCAGGGCCGGCACCGACGCGCTGGTCTCGGCGGCGACCGTGGCAAGCCTGGTGCTGCGCGAGAACGTCGTCGCGCTCACCGTGCTGTGGTTGCTCAATATCGGTGAGTACCTTCAGGATCTGACGTTGCGCCGGACCCGCCGCGCCATCTCCGAGCTGCTGCGCGGCAGCCAGGATACGGCCTGGATCCGGCTGTCCGACGGGCCCGAGGCGGGAACCGAGGTTCAGGTGCCGATCGACACCGTGCAGATCGGCGACGAGGTGGTGGTGCACGACCACGTCGCCATCCCGGTCGACGGCGAGGTGGTCGACGGCGAGGCGATCGTCAATCAATCCGCGATCACCGGCGAGAATCTGCCCGTCAGCGTGGTGGTCGGTGCGCACGTGCACGCCGGTTCGGTGGTGGTGCGCGGACGCCTGGTGGTGCGCGCCCGCGCCGTCGGCAACCAGACCACCATCGGCCGCATCATCACCCGGGTCGAGGAGGCGCAGCACGACCGGGCGCCGATCCAGACCGTCGGCGAAAACTTCTCCCGCCGTTTCGTTCCCACCTCGTTCATCGTCTCGGCCATCACGCTGGCGATCACCGGCGACGTCCGGCGGGCGATGACCATGCTGCTCATCGCCTGTCCGTGCGCGGTGGGCCTGGCCACCCCCACCGCGATCAGCGCGGCGATCGGCAACGGTGCCCGCCGCGGCATTCTGATCAAGGGCGGTTCGCACCTCGAGCAGGCCGGCCGCGTGGACGCGATCGTGTTCGACAAGACCGGCACGCTGACCGTCGGTCGGCCCGTCGTCACCAATATCATTGCGCTGCATTCCGATTGGCAGCCCGAGCAGGTGCTGGCGTATGCGGCCAGCTCGGAGATCCACTCCCGGCACCCGCTGGCCGAGGCGGTGATCCGGTCCACCGAGGAACGCCACATCACCATTCCGCCACACGAGGAGTGCGAGGTCCTGGTGGGCCTGGGCATGCGGACCTGGGCCGACGGCCGGACCCTGCTGCTGGGCAGCCCCGGGCTGCTGCGCGCCGAGAAGGTGCGGGTGTCCAAGAAGGCGTCGGAGTGGGTGGAACGCCTGCGCCGGCAGGCCGAGACCCCGCTGCTGCTCGCCGTCGACGGCAAACTGGTGGGACTGATCAGCCTGCGCGACGAGGTGCGCCCCGAGGCCCCCGCCGTCCTGGAGAAGTTGCGCGCCAACGGGATTCGCCGGATCGTCATGCTCACCGGTGATCACCCCGACATCGCCGAGGTGGTGGCCGGCGAGCTCGGGATCGACGAGTGGCGTGCCGAGGTGATGCCCGAGGACAAGCTCGCTGCGGTGCGCGACCTGCAGGACGAGGGCTACACCGTCGGCATGGTCGGCGACGGCATCAACGACGCCCCCGCACTGGCCGCCGCCGACATCGGGATCGCGATGGGCCTGGCCGGAACCGACGTCGCCGTCGAGACGGCCGACGTGGCGCTGGCCAACGACGACCTGCATCGCCTGCTCGATGTGGGCGACCTGGGCGCTCGCGCGGTCGACGTGATCCGCGAGAACTACGGCATGTCCATCGCCGTCAACGCGGCCGGGCTGATCATCGGCGCGGGCGGCGCGCTGTCCCCGGTGCTGGCCGCGATTTTGCACAACGCGTCGTCGGTTGCCGTGGTGGCCAACAGTTCTCGGCTGATCCGCTACCGGCTGGACTCGCCACGCGGCTCGGTGAACGGCGAGCGCGCCGGCTGAAGACAGCGCGAGCGCGCACCTCGCGCCCGGGCCTCCGGCGCCGGTAGTTATGGTGGCTAACCAGTAGATCGGAAGGAATCCCTCGATGGCGCGCACCGACGACGACACCTGGGACCTGGCGACCAGCGTGGGAGCGACCGCCACCATGGTGGCCGCCGGGCGGGCCCGGGCCACCCGCGACGGGCTGATCGACGATCGGTTCGCCGAGCCGCTGGTGCGCGCGGTCGGCGTCGACTTCATGACCCGGTGGGCCGCCGGCGAGCTCGCCGCCGCCGACGTCGACGAGCCGGGCGCCCCGTGGGGCATGCAACGCATGACCGACATGATGGCCGTCCGCACCCGGTACATCGACGCGTTCTTCGCCGAGGCGGGCGCCCAGAAGGACCCCGCCATCGACCAGGTGGTCATCCTGGCCTCCGGCCTGGACGCGCGCGCCTACCGCCTGCCGTGGGCGCCGGGCACCACGGTGTTCGAGATCGACCAGCCCCAGGTCCTGGAGTTCAAGGCCACCACCATCGCCGAACTCGGTGCCGAGCCCACCGCCGAGGTGCGCAACGTCCCGGTCGACCTGCGCCACGACTGGCCGTCGGCGCTGCGACAGGCCGGCTTCGACACCGGGCGGCCCGCCGCCTGGGCGGCCGAGGGGCTGATCGGCTTCCTGCCGCCGGAGGCTCAGGATCGGTTGCTGGACAACGTCACCGACCTGTCCGCCGACGGCAGCCAGTTGGTGGCCGAGGTGTTCGCGAACACAGGGGTCAGCGGGGACGCGCTGAACGCCGCGAGCGAGAAGTGGCGGCGCAGCGGCCTCGACATCGCCCTGGGCGAACTGGGCTTCCCCGGCGAGCGCAACGACGTGGCCACCTACTTGCAGCAGCGGGGCTGGCAGCCGGTGCGCACCCCGCTCAACCAGCTGCTGGCCAACACCGGCCTGCCGCTGCAGTCGACCGACCCCGACGCGCCCTTCGCCCAGAACTACTACTGCACCGCGGTGCTGAACAAGACGGGGTAGACGATGCCGAACAGCAAGCCCGCCAAGCCCCTTGACGGATTCCGGGTGCTCGACTTCACCCAGAACATCGCCGGGCCGATGGCCGGACAGGTGCTGGCCGATCTGGGTGCCGAGGTCATCAAGATCGAGGCGCCCATCGGCGAGGCGGCCCGGCACATCACCGCCGTACTGCCCGGCCGCCCGCCGCTGGCCACCCTGTTCCTCCCCCACAACCGGGGCAAGAAGTCGGTGATGGCCGACCTGCGCAGCGACGACGCCAAGCAGCAGATCCTCAAGCTGGTCGACACGGCAGACGTTGTGCTGGAAGGGTTTCGGCCCGGGGTGATGGAACGCATGGGCCTGGGTCCCGACGAGCTGCAGTCGCGCAATCCCAAACTCATCTATGCGCGTCTTTCCGCGTACGGCGGCAACGGCCCCGAGGGCAGCCGGCCGGGGGTGGACCTGATGGTCGCCGCCGAGTCCGGCATGACCACCGGGATGCCCACGCCCACCGGCAAACCCCAGATCATCCCGTTCCAACTCGTCGACGCCGCCAGCGGTCACGTGCTCGCCCAGGCGGTGCTGGCCGCGCTGCTCAACCGTGAACGCCACGGGGTCGCCGACGTGGTGCGGGTCGCCATGTATGACGTCGCGGTCAGCCTGCAGGCTAGTCAGCTGACCATTCACCTGAACAAGCCGAGCGACGCCCCCCAATCGGAAGCCACGCCAAAACCCAAGCGGCGCAAGGGTGTCGGATTCGCCACCCAACCGTCGGACGCCTTCAAGGCCGCCGACGGCTACCTGGTGATCAGCGCGTACGTGCCCAAGCACTGGGACAAGCTGTGCGAGATCATCGGCCGGCCCGACATGCGCGACGACGAGCGATTCGTCGACCAGCGCGCGCGGGCGCTCAACTATCCCGAACTGACCGAGGAACTCGAGAAAGCTTTGGCCGCCAAGACCGCCGACGAATGGGTCCGGCTGCTACAGGCGGGTGGCCTGATGGCCTGCCATGCCTACACCTGGAAGCAGGTGGTTGCCACCCCGCTGTTCGCCGAGAACGAGCTCGCCCTGTCGATCGGCGAGGGCGCGGATGAGGTCACGGTAATCCGCACTCCGGCACGCTATTCCAGCTTTGACGCCTTGTCGGCCGGGTGGGCCGCCGAACCCCCGCCCGCCCTCGGCCAGCACACCGAGGAGTATCTGGGCGCACCCTAGGCCTTACGGCGTCAGCTTGACCACCCGGTCGTTGCCGCGGTCGGCGACGTAGAGGTTCTGGTCCTTGTCGACCGTCACCGCCAAGGGGGTGTTGAGTCCGGTGAACGGCACGACGGTCCCCGTGGTCGCGCCCTGAGGGTATTTCATGACGTCGTTCTTGTCGTGCTCGGTGACGTACACCGTGCCGCTGTTGTCCACGGCGATCCCCCACGGCACCGACAGGTCGTGAAATGGCAACTCCGACGCGGTATTCGACGCGGCGTCGAGCTTGACCACCCTGTTGTTGTCGGTGTCGGCGACGTACACGTTGCCCGCGGGATCGACGGCCACGCCGTCCGGGTTCTTGAGCCCGTTGAACGGAAGCACGGTCTGAGTGCTGGATCCCGCCGCCAGCTTCACCACCCTGCTGTTGCCGCGGTCGGCGACATACACGGCACCCTGGCTGTCGACCGCGACGCCCTCCGGATAGCTCAGGCCGGTAAACGGCAGCTGCTTCTGGCTGTTGGAGCCCGCGGCCATGCTGAGCACCCGGTTATTGAAATCGGCGACGTACACCGTGCCCGCACCGTCGACGGCCAAGCCCTGCGGCTGGTAGAGCCCGTTGAACGGCAGCACCGTCGTGGCGTCCGAACCGGTCGTCAGCTTCACCGCCCGCCCGTACATGCCCTCGCTGGTCACGTAGACGTTGCCTGCGCTGTCCAGCGCCACCCCACCCGGGGACAAACGAAAGTCAATGCCCTTGAACGGCAACACACTTTGACCGCTCGCCTGCTTCGACGGCCCAGAGGATTCGGTGGACAGGTAGCCGACGACCGCCACGACGAAAGCGATCAGCGCGACCAGAGCGATGGCGCCGACGATGATCCACTGTCGACGTTTGTTGTCGGGCGGCACGACGGGACGCCTGAAGTCGGTCGGGGGTCCATACATGCGGCCGGAAGTCGTTGGGGCGGCACGGATCAGCGAGGGCCCTTGACCGGACCGGTCGCTCCTGATCGCGCCGCTGCCCCCGGAGGGCCACGGACCGGCCACGGTGTCGGCGCCCGGCGACGGGGCGAACGATTGCGGCCCGCGCGCCCCGCCCTGAGCGTTGACGGCCTCGCCCAATGCCGCGCTCTCGCCCTCGCGCAGGATGGTGGTGGCCTTGCGCTGCTCGGATGTGGTCAGCGCGTCATGGGCGGCGGCGGCGAATTCGCCGGCGGTGCGATAGCGCTCCTCGGGGCGTTTGGCCATGCCCTTGGCGATCACGTGATCCAGGGCGGGCGGAAACGCGCCGGGGCGCAATTGGCTGGGCGGGGGGGCGGTCTTCGTCAAATGCGCGGCGACCAGCCGTTCGACGGTATCGGCCCGGTACGGCGGCGAGCCTGTCAGGCACTCGCTCAAAACGCATGCGAGCGAATAGATGTCGACACTGTGGGTGACCTCGTCGTCGGTGAAGCGTTCCGGGGCCATGTAGTAATACGTTCCGATCGCGGTCCCGACCTGGGTCAGGCCCGGATCCGTCGCGGCCTGCGCGATGCCGAAATCCGCCAGGTAGGCGAAGTCGCTGGGGGTGACGAGGATGTTCCCGGGGGTGACGTCGCGGTGCATCACCCCGGCGGCGTGCGCCGCGTCGAGTGCGGCGGCGACCTGGCGGATGATGGCGATCGCCCGCGGCGCGGCCAACGGCCCGTCCCGGTGCAACAGCGTGCCGAGATCGACGCCGTCGACAAGGCGCATGTCCACGTAGAAGCGCCCGTCGAACTCGCCGTAGTCGTGGATCGGCACCACATGCGGTTCGGTCAGCCGCCCCGCGATGTCGGCCTCGCGCTGCAGGCGCGCGCGGAACTCCGAGTTGCCGGTGAACTGCTGGGAGATCAGCTTCAGGGCCACCCTGCGGCGCTTGCGGGTGTCCTCGGCCTCGTAAACCTCACCCATGCCGCCCTTGCGCAGAAGTCGCACCAGCCGGTAGGGGCCGAACCAGGACCCGACCAGTGAGGCCGGCGCGCTATCGCTCACCCTCGAGCCTCCTTCACATCGTCACGAAATCGCATTGACCGCGCTCGACAGCTTCGTCGTGAACGAGCTGGGCAGCGGGATGGAACCGTACTGCTCCAATCCGTCCTGGCCCGGACCGATCGCCGCCTGCATGAACGCCTTCACCGCCTTGCCCGTGGCCGCGTCCGGGTACTTCGAGCAGACGATCTCGTAGGTGGCGAGCACGATCGGGTACGCGCCGGACTGCGTCGGCTTGTAGAACGACGAGGTGTCCAGCACCAGGTCGTTGCCTTGTCCGCTGAAGGTCGCCCCGGCGATCGTCTTCTCGACGGAGTCCTTGGTGATGGCCACCGCGTCCGGGCCCGCCGACGTGATGATCGACGCCATGCTCAGCTGCTTGCCCACCGCGAAGGACCACTCGTTGTAGGTGATCGACCCCTCGGTGTTCTGCAGCAGCGCGGACGTGCCGTTGTTCCCACTGGCGCCCTGGCCGACGCCGCCGTTGAACGTCTCGCTGCCGCCCTTGCCCCAGGCGCCGTCGGACGCGCCATCGAGATACTTCTGAAAATTCGCCGTCGTACCGGATTTGTCACTGCGGAAGATGACCGTGATGGGTGTCGAGGGCAGGTTGAGGCCCGAGTTGATCGCCTTGAGCGCCGGATCGTCCCACTTGGTGATGGTGCCGTTGAAGATCTTCGCGGCGGTCGGCCCGTCCAATTTCAGCCCGTTCACCCCGCTGAGGTGGTAGGTGACCGCGATCGGCCCGAACACGGTGGGCAGATCCCAGGCCGGTGAACCGCACCGCTGCGCCGCCCGGTCGTTCTGGCCCGTCGAGGGGTCCAGGGGGACATCGGAACCGGCGAGGTCGGTCTGGTTGTTGACGAATTCCGTCACGCCGGCGCCGGACCCGTTCGCGTCGTAATCCAGCGTGTAGCCCGGGCACGCACGGACGTAGGCGTAGACGAATTGTTCGATCGCGTTCTGCTGCGCCGTCGAGCCGCTGTCCTTCAGCACCTTCTTGCCGCCGCAGTCCACCGGCGGCGCCTTGGCGCCGGAGTTCGAATCGCCGCCGCATCCCGTCAGCGCCAGGGCGGTGACGGCCGCCAGGCCCAATGCGACACAAGATCGGGCGAACCTCACAAAACTCCTTCGATCGTCAACAAAAGTTAACCAATCGCGAATATACAAACCCTTGACAAAGAATGAGAGGTTACTGAGCGGTGACCGCGTGCCGCGCCGCAAACACGTAGCATCGGTTGTCAATGCGTCGCGAACAACAGATACCCGCCGCAGTTGCGGCTCCTGTCGCCGACAAAGGTGGCCAGCCCATGCGCGCGGTCGAACTGACCCTGGGATTCGGCCCCAAGACGGTCCTCGAGCAGGTCAGCCTCGACTTCCCCGCCCGCTCCGTCACCACCCTGCTGGGCCCGACCGGCTCGGGCAAGACCACCTTTCTGCGAACGCTGAACCGGATGAACGACAAGGTCTCCGGATTCCGGCACAGCGGTGATGTCCTGTTGGGCGGGCGCACCATCTTCGCCGACCGCGACCTGATGGAGTTCCGCCGCAGCGTCGGCATGCTGTTCCAGCGCCCCAATCCGTTCCCGATGACGATCATGGACAACGTGGTGGCCGGCGTGCGGGCCCACAAGATGGTGCCGCGCAAGGAATTCAAAAACGTCGCCGAGGCCCGGCTCACCGAGGTCGGCCTCTGGGGCGCGGTCAAGGATCGGCTCGGTGATTCACCGTTCCGGCTCTCCGGTGGCCAGCAGCAGCTGTTGTGCCTGGCCCGCGCGCTCGCCGTCGACCCGGAGGTGCTCCTGCTCGACGAGCCCACCTCCTCGCTGGACCCCACCACGACCGAGAAGATCGAGGGACTCATCCGATCACTCGCCGACCGGCTGACCGTGATCATGGTCACCCACGACCTCGCGCAGGCCGCCCGCACCGGCGACCGGACGGCTTTCTTCTTCGAGGGAAGGCTCGTCGAGGAGGGGCCGACCAAGCAGTTGTTCCTGTCGCCGAAGCACGAGGAGACCGTCCGCTACTTCGCGCCGTTCCGGCCCCCGGCCGGGAGCGCCTCGCCGGACAACGGGCACGAGGAAGCGAGGACGTGACGGCTCGGTGGGTTGCGCTGTTGGGCCTGGTGGGCGCCGCGCCCCTGGCCCTGGTCGCGGCCTGCGGGTCGCACGCGACCGGCGGCGCGCAGAGCCCAGCCGAAAGCGCCGCCACCGTCGCCACCGCGCCGGCGACGTCCACGATGGAGCTCTCCGAGACCGGCAGCACGCTGCTCTACCCGCTGTTCAGTGAGTGGGGCGCCGCCTATCGGGCCAAGTACCCGAACGTCACCATCACCACCCAGGGTGGCGGCTCCGGCGCCGGGATCTCCCAGGCCGCGGCCGGGGCGGTCGTCATCGGCGCCTCCGACGCCTATCTGTCCGAGGGCGACCTGGCCGCGCACAAGGGATTGATGAACATCGCGCTGACGATTTCGGCGCAGCAGGTCAACTACAACCTGCCCGGTGTCCATCAGCACCTCAAGCTCAACGGCAAGGTACTGGCCGCCATGTACCGGGGCGCCATCAAAACCTGGAACGATCCGCAGATCGCCGGCATCAACCCCGGCCTGCAGCTCCCCGACACCCCGGTGGTCCCGCTGCACCGCTCCGACGGCTCCGGCAACACGTTCCAGTTCACCCAGTACCTCTCCAAGCAGGACCCCGACGGCTGGGGCCGCTCGCCCGGTTTCGGCACGACCATCGCCTTCCCGGCGGTGCCCGGCGCGCTGGGCGAGAACGGCGACGGTGCCATGGTGACCGGCTGCGCCGCGAACCCCGGCTGTGTGGCCTACACCAGCATCGGCTCGCTCGACGAGGCCGACCAGCACGGGCTGGGCGAGGCCAAGCTGGGCAACGCCTCCGGCAAGTACCTGCTGCCCAAGGCCAAGAGCATTGCGGCCGCGGCCGCCGGCTCCGCCTCGAAAACCCCGGCGAGCCAGGCGATTTCGCTAATCAACGGCCCAGCCCCGGACGGCTATCCGATCGTCAACTACGAGTACGCCATCGTCAACGAAAAACAGCGCGACGGCGCCACCGCACAGACGCTGCAGGCGTTCCTGCACTGGGCGATCACCGATGGCAACAACCCCTCGTTTTTGGACAAGGTTCACTTCCAGCCGCTGCCGGCCGAGGTGGCGAAGTCGTCGGACGCCCAGATCGCCAAGATCAGCGGGTGAGCACAGAAACGCAGGGGACACCAAGGAAAGGGAGAAGATCGTGAAAGTTCGGATGAGTAGGTTGCTCGCGGCGGCCGCCGCACCGTTGGTCCTCATCGCGGCGGGGTGTGGTTCGAACTCGCAGAACGGCGCGCCGAGTCAGGGTGGCGGCGGCGGCCCGGTGGCGACGACGCCGGCGTCTTCGCCGGTGACGCTGTCGGAGACCGGCAGCACGCTGCTCTACCCGTTGTTCAACCTGTGGGGCCCCGCCTATCACGACAAGTACAACAACGTCACGATCACCACCCAGGGCACCGGCTCGGGGACCGGGATCTCGCAGGCGGCGGCCGGGGCGGTCGCCATCGGCGCCTCCGACGCCTACCTGTCCGAGGGCGACATGGCCGCGCACAAAGGGCTGATGAACATCGCGCTGGCGATCTCGGCGCAGCAGATCAACTACAACCTGCCCGGTGTCACCGAACACATCAAGCTGAACGGCAAGGTGCTGGCCGCTATGTACAACGGCACCGTCAAGACCTGGAACGACCCGCAGATCGCCGGGCTGAACCCCGGCGTGAATCTGCCCGCCACGCCGGTCGTTCCGCTGCACCGCTCCGACGGCTCCGGCGACACCTTCCTGTTCACCCAGTACCTGTCCAAGCAGGACCCGGACGGCTGGGGTAAGTCGCCCGGTTTCGGCACCACCGTCGCCTTTCCGACGGTTCCCGGCGCGCTGGGCGAGAACGGCAACGGCGGCATGGTGACCGGCTGCGCCGACACCCCGGGCTGCGTGGCCTACATCGGCATCAGCTTCCTCGACCAGGCCCAGCAGAAGGGGCTCGGCGAGGCGCAGCTGGCCAACGCCTCCGACAAGTACCTGCTGCCCGACGCCAAGAGCATCCAGGCCGCGGCGTCCGGCTTCGCCTCGAAAACCCCTGCGAATCAGGCGATCTCGCTGATCAACGGCCCGGCTGCGGACGGCTACCCGATCGTCAACTACGAGTACGCCATCGTCAACAGCGGGCAGAAGGACGCCGCCACCGCCCAGACGCTGCAGGCGTTCTTGCACTGGGCGATCACCGACGGCAACAACGCCTCGTTCCTGGACAAGGTTCACTTCCAGCCGCTGCCGGCCGAGGTGGCGAAGTCGTCGGACGCCCAGATCGCCAAGATCAGCGGCCAGTAAGGGTTCGGTGACCGACGTGATGGGGGGCGCGCTGCGGCGGATCCGTGGCGTGCGCCGCCCCGGCCTGGCGATCCGTTCCCTGGGTGCCCTGGGTGCGGTGGTTCCGCTGCTCGCACTGGTGTTCGTGCTCGCGACCCTGCTGCTCGAGGCGCTGCCCGCGATCAGGGTCAACGGGCTGCACTTCTTCACGGCCACCGACTGGAACCCCGGCAACACCTACGGCGACGCCGTCGTCACCCGCGGCGTCCAGCATCCGGCCGGCGCCTACTACGGTGCGCTGCCGCTGATCGTCGGGACCCTGGCGACCTCGGCGATCGCCCTGATCATCGGGGTGCCGGTGTCGATCGGGGCGGCGCTGGTGATCGTCGAGCGGTTGCCGAAGCGTCTCGCGTCGGCCATCGGGATGGTGCTCGAACTGCTCGCCGGCATCCCCAGCGTCGTCGTCGGCCTGTGGGGCGCAATGACATTCGGGCCGTTCATCGCCCACTACGTGGCTCCGGTGATCGCCCGCAACGCCCCCGACGTGCCGGTGCTGAGCTACTTCCGCGGCAACACCGGTAACGGCGAGGGCTTGTTGGTGTCCGGCCTGGTGCTCGCGGTGATGGTCATTCCCATCATCGCCAGTACCACCCGCGACCTGATCCGGCAGGTGCCGGTGCTGCCCCGCGAGGGTGCCGTCGCACTGGGGATGACCGATTGGGAGTGCGCGCGGCGGGTCACCCTGCCGTGGGTGTCGAGCGGCATCGTCGGCGCCGTCGTGCTCGGACTCGGGCGCGCGTTGGGCGAGACCATGGCCGTCGCCATGGTGTCGGGCGCGGTGCTGGGCGCGATGCCCGCCAACATCTACGCGACGATGACCACCATCGCCGCCACCGTTGTGTCGCAGCTGGATTCGGCGATGACCGACTTCACCGACTTCGCGGTGAAGACGCTGGCCGAGGTCTCCCTTGTGCTGATGGTCATCACGTTGCTGACCAACGTCGCTGCCCGCGCGATGGTGCGGCGGGTGTCGGGCACGGCGCTGCCGGTGGGGCGGGGGGTCTGACGTGGCCGGTACCCGGCGCAAGGTCGTCAACGCGCTGTTCTGGGTCGCGTGTGCGTGCTGCCTGGCGGTGGTGGTCGTGCCGACGCTGTGGATGCTGATCGAGGTCGTCGGGCGTGCGTTGCCGGTCTTCAAATGGAGTGTGCTGACCGAAAACACCCGCGGCAACGGCGGGGGGCTGCGCAACGCCATCGTCGGGACCGTCGTCGTCGGCGTCGGCGTCATGCTGGTCGGCGGCACCGTCAGCGTGTTGACCGGCATCTATCTCTCCGAATTCGCCGGTGGCAGAACGCGTTCCATTCTGCGCGGCGCCTACGAAATACTGTCCGGCATCCCTTCGATCGTGCTCGGGTACGTGGGCTATCTGGCGCTGGTGGTGAAGTTCGGCTGGGGGTTTTCCCTGGCGGCCGGGGTGCTGACGCTTTCGGCGATGAGCATTCCGTACATCGCCAAGGCCACCGAATCCGCGCTTGCCCAGGTGCCCACGTCCTACCGGGAGGGGGCCGAGGCGCTCGGCTTGCCGCTCGGTTGGACGCTGCGCAAGATCGTGCTCAAGTCCGCGATCCCCGGGATCGTCACCGGCCTGCTGGTGGCGCTCGCGCTGGCGGTCGGCGAGACGGCGCCGATGCTGTACACGGCGGGCTGGTCGAATTCGGCCCCGAGCGGAAAGCTCACCGGCTCACCGGTCGGCTACCTGACCTATCCGATATGGACGTTCTACAACCTGCCGTCGAAGACGGCGCGCGACCTGTCGTATGACGCGGCGTTCCTGCTGATCGTGTTCGTGCTGCTGCTGATCGTCCTCGGCAGGCTGATCACCTGGTTCGCGCGGCGGCACTCGGAATCGCAGTGACCCCGGCTAGGCCCCGTTGCCCGGCAGCCGCACGACCTGAACGAAGAACTCGTCGATCTGCCGGACGGCCTTCATGAACTGGTCCAGGTCAACGGGTTTGGTGACGTAGGCGTTGGCGTGCAACTTGTAGCTCTTGAGGATGTCCTCCTCGGCCGAGGAGGTGGTGAGCACCACGACCGGGATGCGCGCCAGGTCGGGGTCGGACTTGATCTTCTCCAGTAGCTGGCGGCCGTCGTATTTGGGCAGATTCAGGTCGAGCAGGATGAGGTCGGGCCGCGGCGCGTCGGCGAATTCACCGCGCCGGTAAAGGTAGTTGAGGCCTTCCTCCCCGTCGTGGGCGACGTGCAGGCGGTTCTTGAGCTTGTTGTGCTCGAACGCTTCTCGGGTGATGAGCTCGTCGCCCGGGTCGTCCTCGACGAGCAGGATGTCGATTGCTCTGCCTTCCGGCGTGGTCATTGATGCGCTCCTTCCAAAGCAACCGAGTCTGCTTCGTCGACGGGTTCGGGCATGGGAAGGGTGAATTCGAATCGGGTCCCCTCGGTGTAGGACGTGTCGATTCGGACGGTGCCGCCGTGGTGCTCGATGATCTTCTTGACCAGGGCCAGGCCTACTCCGGTGCCGGCGTACACATCCCGGCCGTGCAGCCGCTGGAAGATCACGAAGACCTTGTCGGAGAATTCCTCCGGGATGCCGATGCCGTTGTCGGCCACACTCAGCAGCCATTCGCGGTCGTGGATGCCGGTCCCGGGCGCGCATTCGATGACGACGCGGGGCGCACGGTCCTTGTGCCGGAACTTGATTGCGTTGCCGATCAAGTTCTGCCACAGCATCGTCAGCAGCATAGGATCGCCGAGGATCTGTGGCAGCGGCTGCGCCGGGCGCACGATTTGGGCGTCCGTTTCCTCAACTGCGACAGCCAGATTGGCCAGTCCGGCGTCGAGCGTCGCGTCGAGCTGCACCTCGGTTTCGGTGGTGCCCAGCCGGCCGACCCGCGAGAAGGTGAGCAGGTCGTTGATCAGCGCCTGCATGCGTTTGGCGCCGTCGACCGCGAACCCGATGTACTCGATGCCGCGCTCGTCGAGCTTGTCGCCGTAGCGCTTTTCCAGCAGCTGGCAAAAGGACGCCACCTTGCGCAGCGGCTCCTGCAGGTCATGGGAGGCGACGTAGGCGAACTGCTCGAGCTCGGTGTTGGATCGCCGTAGTTCGGCGGCCTGTTCGTCCAGCTGCGCCTGCGCACTCTGCGACACCGCGAGTTCGGAGACGATGCGCTTGCGCATGTCCTCCACGTCGATCGCCATCTTGCGAATGTCCCTGGGCCGGCGCGGGGGTGAAATCGTCTCGTCGAAATTGCCCTCGGTGATCCGCCGGCAGGCCGCGGCCAGCGCCGCGATCGGCCGGGTGATCGCGGCGCGGCTGAGCAGTCCCAGCACCAGGGCCGCCCCGATCACGATTAGCACCGTGGTGCCGAGCACCCAATCGCGCCAGCCGTTGATCTCGTTGAGCTCGTTGGTGGCCGCCGCGGAGGCCGCCGCCAGATGGGTGTTCTGCGTGTCGAAAAGCTCACGTAGACGGTCGAATTTGACCTTGCCCATGTCGGCCGTGCGGGGGCTGAGGTAGGTGGGCGTCTTGGGAGCCACGTTGGCGATCAGTGGCTCGGCATAGTTTGTCCGCCAGTCGGCGGCGGCGGCTTCCACCGCGTCCAGATCGGCTATCAGCTCCGGTCGCCCGCCGACCAGACGCCGAATCTCGTCGGCCGCAGCCTGTTCGGCGCGCTGCCCGTCGTAATACGGCGCGAGGAACTGCCGGTCGGCGGCCATCAGGTAGCCGCGCATGCCGGTCTCCTGGTCACGCAGAGCCGCCTGCAGGCGTGCCGCCGCGACGCGCGCCGGCTGAATGTTCTGCGCCATCTGGCGCGACACCTCGTCGGTGCGATGCAGCAACACGGCGCCGACCAACGCCCCGACGAGCACCGTCACGCCCATGACCCACAGCACCAACGCCAGCCATCCCCGCACGGTGAGCTCCGTGAACCGAAGCGGACGCGACGCGATCACGTGGTAGTCCTTTCGATGCGCAGTACGGCGATGTCATCGGTCAGGCCGCCGCGTGGCTGGGCGAGCGTCTGGGCACCGTTGATGAGCGCGTCGACGAACGCGGGGCCGGGCTGATCCGCGTGCGCGCGGGCCAGGGCGAGCAGGCCGTCCTCGCCGAGGCGTTCCGTGCCCTGTCCCGAATATCCCTCGAAGAGCCCGTCGGTCAGCAAGAGCAGGGCGTGCCCGGTCGGTAAGTCCAGCTCCTCGGACGGCCAATCGCCGGCATGCAGGCCGAGCGCCGGGCCACCCGCCGGCTCGTGCCATCGGACGGTTCCCCCGGCCTGTACCAGGATCGGCGGATGGCCGGCACGGATGACGCTGACCCGCGGGGTGTCGGGCGAGATCTCGAGGCTGAGCACCGTCGCGAAGATCCCCGTTTGGGTTCGTTCCGAATACAAGACCCGTTCGAGCTGGCGCATCCGTTCGACGCCGTGCACACCGGCGAAGGTGAGCGCCCGAAACGCGATCCGCAACGCCGCGCCCAGCGCCGCCTCGTGCGGACCGTGCCCGGCGACGTCGCCGATCAGGACGTGCACGACCCGTTCGGCCGTCTGGACGACGTCGTAGAAGTCTCCGCACAGCAATGCGTCTTCGCGGCTCGGCCGGTAGCGGGCGACGATGTCGACGCCCGGGTTGTCCAGCAGCAGCGGTGAGGGCAGCAGGCCCCGTTCCAGCAGCGCGTTCTCCCGGGCCCGCAGCTGCGTCGCGTGCAGATCGGCGGCGATGAGTTCGGCGCGCTTGCGCTCGATGGCGTACAGCAGCGCCCGGCGCAACATCTCCGGCTCGACCCGGCCCTTGACCAAGTAGTCCTGGGCGCCGGCTGCCACCGCCGAAGCCCCGAAGTACTCGTCGTTCAGCCCGGTCAGCACCACGATCGGCACCGTGGCGTCGAGGTTGGCGATGCGGTTGAGCGCGTCGATCCCGCTGGCGTCGGGTAGGTGCAGATCCAGCAGCACGCAGTCGGGCCGGGCGGATTCCAGCTCGCGTTCCGCGTGCGCCATCGACTTCGCCCACACCACCCGGGTGTCGGTGACCGCGTCGGTGATCAGGTCTTCCACCAGGACCGCGTCGGCGCGGTCGTCCTCGACCAGCAGCAACGACAGTGACTGCCAACTAGCCGTCGGGGTCACCGGAGCGCGCACGGGCATCAAATCCCAGCCATCTGTGGACGGGCATCGAAAGGCACGTTCTGCACTGCAGACCCCTTTGCCGCGATAGCCCTTTGCTCTGTGATGACAGTGGTCGGACGTAAGTCGGTGACTGTTTACCGATCGTCGGTGTGGACTTCACGCACCGAGTGCAGATCCTAAGCGGTGCCGCTCGACTCTTCGCAACAGCATCGCCGAAAAGCCATCAGCGCAGCAGCGCTCGCGACATCACCACGCGCTGAATCTGATTGGTGCCCTCGTAAATCTGCGTGATCTTGGCGTCACGCATCATCCGCTCGACCGGGAAGTCGGTGGTGTAGCCGGCGCCGCCGAACAGTTGCACGGCTGCCTCGGTCACGTCCATGGCGGTGTCGGAGGCGAAGCACTTTGCGGCCGCGGAGATGAATCCGAGGTTCGGCTCGCCGCGTTCGGCGCGGGCGGCGGCGGTGTAGACCATCAGCCGAGCCGCTTCGACCTTCATCGCCATGTCGGCCAGCTCGAACTGCACACCCTGAAAGTCCGAGATCGACCTGCCGAACTGCTTGCGCTCCTTGGTGTAGGCGACGGCGGCGTCCACCGCGCCCTGCGCGAGGCCGACCGCCTGCGCGCCGACGGTGGGGCGGGTGTGGTCGAGGGTCTGCAGTGCGGTTTTGAACCCGGTGCCGGGTTCGCCGATGATCCGGTCGCCCGGGATGCGGCAGTTCTCGAAATACAACTCCGTGGTCGGTGAGCCCTTGATGCCCATCTTCTTTTCCTTCGGGCCGAAGGAGAAGCCCTCGTCGTCTTTGTGCACCATGAACGCCGAGATGCCGTTGGCGCCCTTGTCGGGATCGGTCACCGCCATGACGGTGTACCAGGTCGACTTGCCGCCGTTGGTGATCCAGCATTTGGTGCCGTTGAGAATCCAGTCATCCCCGTCGGCCTTGGCCTTGGTCCGCATCGACGCCGCGTCACTACCGGCTTCGCGCTCGCTCAAGGCGTAGGAGGCCATCGCCCCGTCCTTGGCCAGGGCTGGCAGCACCTGCTTTTTCAGCTCCTCCGAACCCTGCAGGATCAGGCCCATGGTGCCCAGCTTGTTGACGGCCGGAATCAGCGAGGCGGAGCCGTCGACGCGGGCCACCTCTTCGATCACGATGCAAGCGGCGACCGAATCCGCGCCCTGACCGCCGTATTCCTCGGGGATGTGGACCGCGTTGAAGCCCGACGCGTTCAGCGCGTCCAGGGCCTCCTGCGGGAAGCGCGAATTCTCGTCTACGTCGGCGGCGTGCGGAGCGATCTCCTTCTCCGCCAGCGCGCGAATCGCCGCCCGCAGCTCAACGTGTTCCTCGGGCAATTGGAACAAATCAAAGTTGGGGTCTCCGGCCCACTGAGCCATGTCGGCCTCCTTGCACTCTGCCAAATCCGCCCGACCTGTCCGCGGGCCGCTAGCCGGCCCACTTCGTCGCCAGGCTACTGGCCAGTAACCCTACCCTGACGCTGCTGCAGCGCCTCATCCTTGGCCCGCACGCTGTCCGCCAGCTGCTCCTGAAAGGCGACGATCCGCGCCCGCAGCGCCGGGTCGGAGGAGCCGAGGATGCGCACGGCGAGCAGGCCCGCGTTGCGGGCGCCCCCGATGGACACCGTGGCCACCGGTACCCCCGCGGGCATCTGCACGATCGACAGCAACGAGTCCAGCCCATCGAGGCGCGCCAGCGGCACCGGCACGCCGATGACCGGCAGCGGCGTCGCGGACGCGACCATTCCGGGCAGGTGCGCGGCTCCCCCGGCCCCCGCGATGATCACCTCGATGCCCCGCCCGGCCGCCTCACGCGCGTAATCGAACATCACCTGCGGGGTGCGGTGCGCGGAGACGACCCGGACCTCGGCCGGCACGTCGAACTCGGCCAGCGCCGCGGCGGCGTCGGCCATCACCGACCAGTCGCTGTCGCTGCCCATGATCACCCCGACGCGAGGCGCTCTAGTCACGGTCATCTATGCCGCTTCTCCTCATCGCTTCGCTCTGCATCGTCGCCGGCATGTGGATCCCATCCGTCCGGCCACCGCCCATGTGACAACCAGTGTGCCGCCAGGCCGGCGCGTTCCCGCAGCTTCCCCACGCTTTCCTGGTCCGCCGGCCCGGAGCCGACGAAGTTGATGTGGCCGACCTTGCGGCCGGGACGTTCTTGTTTGCCGTAGAGGTGGACGCGCGCGTCGGGCATCCGCGCGAACAGGTGATGCAGCCGCTCGTCGACGCTCATCTCCGGGGTTTCGGCCGCGCCCAGCACGTTGGCCATCACGGTCACCGGTGCGATGGCGTCGGTATCGCCGAGCGGGTAGTCCAGCACCGCGCGCAGGTGCTGCTCGAATTGACTGGTGCGCGAGCCGTCCATGGTCCAGTGCCCGGAGTTGTGTGGCCGCATCGCCAGTTCGTTGACCAGCAGTTCGCCGTCGACCGTCTCGAAGAGCTCGACGGCGAGCACCCCCACCACGCCGAGCTCGGCCGCCAGCCGCAACGCCAGCTGCTGCGCGGCGGCGGCCCGTTCGGCGGGCAGCTCGGGCGCGGGCGCGATCACCTGCACGCAGATGCCATCTCGCTGCACGGTCTCGACGACCGGCCACGCCGCGCCCTGGCCGAACGGTGATCGGGCCACCAGGGCCGACAGTTCGCGGCGCAGGTTCACATGCTCCTCGGCCATCAGCGGCACATCGTCGGCCAGGAAGGCGGCCGCGATCTCCCGGGCGTGCGACGGGTCGCGCGCCATCCGCACCCCGCGCCCGTCGTAGCCGCCGCGGATCGCCTTCACCACCACCGGGCCAGCTATGCGTCGCGCGAAGGCGTCGAGTTCGTCGACGCCCCGGATCTCGGCGTAGCGGGGCACCGGAACGCCGAGGGCCTCGAGCCGGCGGCGCATGACGAGCTTGTCCTGCGCGTGCAGCAGGGCCTGCGGCGGCGGCGCCACGTTGACACCCTCGGCGACCAGTTTCTCCAGCAGGTCGTTCGGCACGTGTTCGTGGTCGAACGTCAGCACGTCGGCGCCCGCGGCCACCCCGCGCAGGTCGTCGAGATCGGTGTGCGAACCGAGCACGACGTCGGGCGCGACCAGCGCGGCCGGCTCGTCGGCGGCGGTGGCCAGTACCCGCAGCGTCTGCCCCAGCGCGATCGCCGCTTGGTGGGTCATCCGGGCGAGCTGGCCGCCACCGACCATTGCGACCACGGGGACGGCGCGCGGGACGGCGCGGGCGGCTGCGACGGGGGCTGCGCCCGGTACGCGTGGAGTCGACACGGCCATCATGGTGTCACGGCGAAACTCCCCAGCGCCAAAGGCGTGTTGACCGGGGCCGACGCCGAATTGTTATGTAGGATTTTGCGTCGAATTTGGGTCCGTCCGTAGACTGACGTGTTGTGTCCTTCGCCGAAGCCACGATCGCGCGTCTACCTAGGGTTATGCAGCCCTATTTGCAACGCCATCACGAACTGATCAAATTCGCCATCGTCGGCGGAACCACATTCGTCATCGACTCGGCGATTTTCTACACGCTGAAGCTGACAATTCTCGAACCCAAACCGGTGACCGCAAAGGTGATTGCGGGCATTGTCGCGGTCATCGCGTCTTATGTGCTGAACCGGGAGTGGAGCTTCCGCAATCGCGGCGGCCGCGAGCGCCACCACGAGGCGCTGCTGTTCTTCGCGTTCAGCGGCGTCGGGGTGCTGCTCTCCATGGCGCCGCTGTGGTTCTCCAGCTACGTGTTACAGCTGCGCGAGCCGACGGTGTCGCTGGCGGTGGAAAACGTCGCCGACTTCATCTCGGCGTACATCATCGGGAACCTGCTGCAGATGGCGTTCCGGTTCTGGGCGTTCCGGCGCTGGGTGTTTCCCGACCAGTTCGCGCGCGACCCCGAGAAGGCGCTGGAGTCCGCGCTTACCGCCGGCGGTATCGCCGAGGTCTTCGAGGACGAGATCGAGGGCGGCAACGTCACGCTGCTGCGCTCTTGGCGCAACCGCGCCGGCCGCCTGGGTCAGCTGGGCGATTCCTCGGAACCCAGGGTGTCGAAGACTTCGTGATACAGCAGCGCGTGTACCTCGCGCAGCCGCGGAATGTCGTAGAACTCCAACGGATCCTGTGATGCCGATTCGATGATCAGCGTCCCGGTGCGGAACATCCGCTCGGTGATCCGGTCGCGAAACTCCACGCTGTTGATCCGGGCCAGCGGGATGTCGATGCCGGTGCGGGTCAGCACCCCGTGGCGAAACATCACCCGCCGGTTGGTCACCACGAAATGGGTCGTCAGCCAACTCAGGAACGGCCACAGCGTCAGCCAGCCCACGATCACCAGCCAGATCCCCCAGATGACGCCGTAGATGATGTTCTTGGCGAGCTGTTCCCAATGCGTCGAGTTGAGGTATCCGGAGCCGAATGCGGCCAGCCCGGTCACTCCGATGAGAACCAGCACCGGCCAGATCAGCCGCTTCCAGTGCGGGTGGCGGTGCACGATGACATGTTCGCCGGCGGCCAGAACGTTATCCGGGTAGCCCATGCCCGCCGACATTAGCTGTGCAACGCGACATTTTGCGCCCGACTAGCGCAAATGCACCACGTCGCCGGCCGCGACGACGACGGTCTGCCCGCCGCTTTCCAGGCAGAGCCTGCCCTGGTCGTCGATTGCGCTCGCGGTGCCGTCGACCTGCTTGCCGCCGGGCAGGTGCGCGCGGACCCGGTTGCCGATGGTCAGGCTGCGCGCCCGGTAGTCGGCGGCCAGCGCCCAGTCGGCCCCGCGCGCCGCGCGCCAGGCCACGATCCGCCGGCCCAGCTCCCGCAGCAGGGCCGACACCAGCTCGGTGCGGTCCGGCGCGGCGACGCCCAGGTCGAGCAGCGACGTCGCGCCGGGGCCGTCGATCTCGTCGGCGGACTGAGTCACGTTGAGCCCCAAGCCGATAACGACGACGGGCTTCGCGACCTCGGCGAGGATTCCGGCCAGCTTGCCGGGCGCATCCGGCGGGCCGGCCAGCACGTCGTTGGGCCATTTGAGACCCGCCTGCACCCCGGTGCCCGACAGCAACGGGGTCACCGTGTCCACCACCGCCACCCCGGTCGCCAGCGGCAGCCAGCCCCATCCGGTGGTCGGGACGTCGACGACGCTGACCCCGACCGACATGGTGATCTGGGCCCGCGGCGTGGCCGACCAGCCGCGGCCGTGCCGGCCCCGCCCCGCGGTCTGGTGCTCGGCGATCAGCACCGCACCGGCGACGTCGTCGCCCGAGGCCGCGCGCGCCAGCAGGTCGGCATTGGTGGAGCCGGTCTGCTCGACGACCTCGAGCCTGCGCCAGCCCAGCCCCGTGCCGATCAACTCGGCGCGCAATGCGCTCTCGTCCAACGGTGCTCGAAGCTGATCTCGTTCTGTCACCGCACCCAGCCTAGAACTCAGGGCCGACGGTCGCGTATGTCCAGCACGGCCAAATGACTGAACAGCATGCTGGTTCCGATCGGGTTGCCGCCGCCGGGATACGCGGTGCCGCTGGGCGCGGCCATGGTGTTGCCCGCGGCGTACAGGCCGGGGATCGGATTGCCGGACGTGTCGAGCACCCGCGCCGCGCTGTCGGTGCGCAGGCCGCCCTTGGTACCCAGATCGGAGATGCCGAACGCGGCGGCGTGATACGGCGGCGAGTCGATGGGCACCAGCGGCGACGCTCCCGCGGAGAACGCGCGGTCGAAGGCCTCGTCGCCGCGGCCGAAGTCCTCGTCGACGCCTGCGGCGGCAAAGGCGTTGAACCGGGCCACGGTTGCCGCCAGCCGCTCACCCGGAACGCCGATCTTGGCGGCCAGTTCCTCCAGCGTGTCCGCGGTGTGCCACAGGCCGGCGGCGACGTACTTCTCGGTCTCGACGATGGACACGTTGGCCGCCTTCACCGGCGGCACCTCGCCCTCCTTGTCGTCGTAGATCATCCAGTACGGCAACGTGATCGAGCCGTCGCGCAGCTGCGCGATGATCTCGCGGCCCGCGCGGTCATACGCCCGGGATTCGTTGACGAACCGGTCGCCGTCCTGGTTGACGAAGATGCCGCCGGTGAACCACAGCGCGAACGCCGACCGGCCGTCGGGGTGGGTCATGCCGGGCGACCACCAGGCCTGGTCGAGCAGGTCGGTGTCGGCGCCCGCGGCGATGCCGGCCTGCAGCGCCTGCCCGCGACTTCCCGGCCCGCCCATGGTGTCTCGCGACGTTCCCGGCACGTTGTAGCGCCGGCGCAGCTCCTCGTTGGCTTCGAAGCCGCCGGCGGCCAGCAGCACTCCGCGGCGGGCGCGGATGGCGCTACGCTGCCCGGCGGTCTCGACGATCGCGCCGCTGACCCGACCGTCGGACAGCACCAGCTCCACCAGGGCGGTGTCACGGCGCAGCGACGCCGTCGGGTACTGTCCGATGGCCTTGAGGAATCGCGCGATCAGGGCGCGGCCGCCCAGGTAGTAGTCCGACGGGGGCTGGGCGCCGAGCCGGTCGGTGTCCAGCGGACCGCGGATCGCCTCGCGCAGTTCCGGCGCGGCGTCCACCTTCAGCGGCTTGGCCGCGATGTGGCGTTGGCCGTCCAGCCGCGCCTTGGGCGCCTTGCCGAAATAGTCGGGCCACGGCAGTGGCACGAACTTCAGGTTCGGGTCGGCCTCCAGGTACTCGATCAGCGGCGCGCCGCCGCGGACATAGGTTTCCTGCAGCTCGCGCGGGGTCCGGTCGCCGACCACGGCGCGGTAGTAGGTGAGCGCGTCCTCGAGGGTGTCGTCGTCCATGCCGGCGCGGACCAGCACGGGATTGCACGGGAACCAGACGCCGCCCCCGCCGGAGTAGGCGGTGGTGCCACCGAATTTCGACGTCGCCTCGACCAGCAGCACGTCGAGGCCTTCGCGCGCCGCGGTGTACGCACCGGTCACGCCGCCGCCGCCCGAGCCCGCGACCAGCACGTCGCATTCGGCCGCCCAATCCGCGGTTCCCAACGGGCGGGCGTGCATCAGCGGAGAGTACCGCGCCGCTAAGCTCGACTCCCATGACGAGCGTTACCGACCACACTGCGGAACCGGCCGCCGAGCACAGCATCGACATCCACACCACCGCGGGCAAGCTGGCCGAGCTGCACAAGCGGCGTGAAGAGTCACTGCACCCGGTTGGCGAAGAGGCCGTCGAGAAGGTGCACGCCAAGGGCAAGCTGACCGCCCGCGAACGCATCCTCGCGCTGCTCGACGAGGACTCGTTCGTGGAGCTCGATGCGCTGGCCCGGCACCGCAGCAAGAACTTCGGCCTGGAGCACAACCGCCCGCTCGGCGACGGGGTGATCACCGGCTACGGCACCGTCGACGGCCGCGATGTGTGCATCTTCAGCCAGGACGCCACGGTGTTCGGCGGCAGCCTCGGCGAGGTGTACGGCGAGAAGATCGTCAAGATCCAGGACCTGGCGATCAAGACCGGTCGCCCGCTGATCGGCATCAACGACGGCGCCGGCGCGCGGATCCAGGAGGGCGTCGTCTCGCTCGGCCTGTACAGCCGCATCTTCCGCAACAACATCCTGGCGTCCGGCGTCATCCCGCAGATCTCCCTGATCATGGGGGCGGCCGCCGGTGGGCACGTCTACTCGCCCGCCCTGACCGACTTCGTGGTCATGGTCGACCAGACCAGCCAGATGTTCATCACCGGGCCCGACGTCATCAAGACCGTCACCGGTGAGGACGTCACCATGGAGGAGCTGGGCGGCGCCCACACGCACATGGCCAAGTCGGGCACCCTGCACTACGTCGCCTCCGGCGAGCAGGACGCCTTCGACTGGGTCCGCGACCTGCTGAGCTACCTGCCGCCCAACAACGCCACCGACGCGCCGCGCTACGCCGAGCCGCATCCCCCGGGCGCCATCGAGGACAACCTCACCGAGGAAGACCTCGAGCTCGACACGCTGATCCCGGACTCGCCCAACCAGCCCTACGACATGCACGAGGTGATCACCCGCATCCTCGACGACGACGAGTTCCTCGAGATCCAGGGCGGCTACGCGCAGAACATCGTCGTCGGCTTCGGCCGCATCGAGGGCCGCCCGGTCGGGATCGTGGCCAACCAGCCGACGCAGTTCGCCGGCTGCCTGGACATCAACGCCTCGGAGAAGGCCGCGCGGTTCGTGCGGACCTGCGACTGCTTCAACATCCCGATCATCATGCTGGTGGACGTGCCGGGCTTCCTCCCGGGCACCGGCCAGGAGTACAACGGCATCATCCGGCGTGGCGCCAAGCTGCTGTTCGCCTACGGCGAGGCCACGGTCCCGAAGATCACCGTCATCACCCGCAAGGCCTACGGCGGCGCCTACTGCGTGATGGGGTCCAAGGACATGGGCTGCGACGTCAACCTGGCGTGGCCGTCGGCGCAGATCGCGGTGATGGGCGCCTCCGGCGCGGTCGGGTTCGTCTACCGCAAGCAACTGAGCGAGGCCGCCAAGGAGGGCAAGGACGTCGACGCGCTGCGGCTGCAACTGCAGCAGGAGTACGAGGACACCTTGGTCAACCCGTATGTCGCCGCCGAGCGGGGCTATGTCGACGCGGTGATCCCGCCGTCGCACACCCGCGGTTACATCGGCACGGCGCTGCGCCTGCTGGAACGCAAGATCTCGCACCTGCCCCCCAAGAAGCATGGGAACATCCCCCTATGACCGAGACTCAGACCGAGACTCAGACCGCAGCCGCGCCCGAGGCGCACGAGCCGCACATCCAGATCCTCAAGGGTGAGCCCACCGCCGAGGAGGTGGCCGCGCTCGTCGCGGTGCTGGGCTGCGCCGGCGGTGCGCCGGATCCCGAGCAGCCCGAGCGGACCCGCTGGGGTCTGCCGGTCGACCGGTTGCGCTTCGCGATGACCAACTTTCAGCGGCTCACGTTCCAGCAAATGACCCACATGAGGCATTGACCCGCCTGGTGCTGGCGTCGGCGTCGGCCGGCCGGCTCAAGGTGCTGCGCCAGGCCGGCGTCGATCCGGTGGTCGTGGTCTCGGGCGTCGACGAGGATGCCGTCGCCGCCGCGCTGGGCCCGGACGCGCCGCCGCGCGACGTGGTGTGCGCCCTGGCCCGGGCCAAGGCCGAACGGGTGGCGGGCGAGCTCGACGCCCGAGTCGCGGCCGATTGCGTTGTCATCGGCTGTGATTCGATGCTGTCCATCGACGGCCGGCTGTGCGGGAAGCCCGGTTCGGCCGAGGCCGCCGCGACCCAGTGGCGCGTGATGAGCGGCCGCTCCGGCGAACTGCACACCGGGCACTGCCTGCTGCGGCTGCGCGACGGCGCCATCACCCACCGCGAAGTCGAATCACGATGCACCACAGTGCATTTCGCCGCCCCAACGGACGCGGACCTGCGCGCGTACGTCGCCCACGGCGAGCCGTGGCACGTGGCCGGCGGCTTCACCCTGGACGGCCTGGGCGGCTGGTTCGTCGACGGCATCGACGGCGACCCGTCCAACGTGATCGGCGTCAGCCTGCCGCTGCTGCGGTCGCTGCTGGGGCGGGCTGGGCTGTCGGTGGCCGCGCTGTGGACGGCACCGCCGAGCCGCTGAATCCGCAGGGCCGCTCGCGCTTTCGCCGCCGAAGTACACGTCGGGCCCGAACCCTAGGGTCAAGCCATGACCACGTGGACCGAGTTCACCGCCCAAGCGCCGCGCATCGCCGGCATCTTCACCCGTCGCCATCGAGCCAGCGGCAACCTGTGCATGCTGGCCACCCTGCGCTCCGACGGCTTCCCGCGGATCAGCCCGATGGAGCCGCGGATCTTCGAGGACGAGTTGTGGCTGCCGGGGATGCCGGCCACCACCAAGTTCCTCGATCTGGCGCGCGACCCGAGGTTTTGTCTGCACACCGCGACCGTCGACACCGAGGTGACCGACGGGGACGCAAAGTTGTGGGGCCTGGCGCGCGTCGTTCCCTACGGCGCGGTGCACCGGCGCTTCGCCGAGGCGCTGTTCTCCGAGACCGGATTGGACCTGCGCGATCAGCGATTCGACCTGCTCGGCGCCGATGTCACCGGGGCATCGGCGGTCGAGGTCCGCGACGGCCACATGGATGTCACCATCTGGAGTCCCGGCGTGCCCGAGCGGGTGGTCCGCAAGCACTGACCTGCTGGCCGTTTCGGAAGCTGGCGGTAGGCTCGGCAGCGTGGCATTACCACCCGATCCGAGCCCGACATTGCAGGGCTACGCCCATCCCGAGCGACTCGTCACCGCCGACTGGCTGTCCGCCAACCAAGGCACCCCCGGTCTGGCGATCGTCGAATCCGACGAGGACGTCCTGCTCTACGACGTCGGTCATATCCCCGGGGCCGTGAAGGTCGACTGGCACACCGACCTAAACGACTCCCGGGTCCGCGACTACATCAACGGCGAGCAATTCGCGGAGCTGATGGACCGCAAGGGCATCGCCCGCGACGACACCGTGGTGATCTACGGCGACAAGAGCAACTGGTGGGCGGCCTATGCCCTGTGGGTGTTCACGCTGTTCGGCCACCCCGACGTGCGGCTGCTCAACGGCGGCCGCGACCTTTGGCTGGCAGAACGCCGCGAGACGACGCTGGACGTGCCCACCAAGACCTCCAGCGGCTATCCCGTCGTCACCCGCAACGACGCACCGATCCGCGCCTTCAAGGACGACGTGCTGGGCATCCTCGGCAGCGAGCCGCTGATCGATGTCCGCTCGCCCGACGAGTACACCGGCAAGCGGACGCACATGCCCGAGTACCCCGAGGAAGGCGTGCTGCGCGGCGGCCACATCCCCACCGCCCGGTCGATTCCCTGGGCCAAGGCGGCCGACGAGAGCGGGCGGTTCCGCAGCCGCGAGGAGCTCGAGGAGCTGTACGGCTTCATCGAGCCCGACGACAAGACGGTCGTCTACTGCCGCATCGGCGAGCGCTCCAGCCACACCTGGTTCGTACTGACGCATCTGCTCGGCAAGCCCGGGGTGCGCAACTACGACGGGTCGTGGACGGAGTGGGGCAACACCGTGCGCACGCCGATCGTGGCGGGTGAAGAGCCGGGCACCGTCGAAGTCTGATGGCGCCCCGATGAGCATGCCCGCGCCGCTGGCAGAGGTGGTGTCCGACTTCGCCGAAGTCGAGGGCCAGGACAAGCTGGCGCTGCTGCTGGAGTTCGCCAACGAGCTCCCGGCGCTGCCGTCCGATCTCGAAGAGGCGGCCATGGAGCCGGTGCCCGAATGCCAGACCCCGCTGTTTTTGCACGTGGACGCCAGCGACCCCGAGCGGGTGCGGTTGCACTTCAGCGCGCCGGCCGAATCGCCGACCACGCGGGGGTTCGCGTCGATCCTGGCCGCCGGTCTCGACGAGCAGCCGGCCGCCGACATTCTGGCGGTGCCCGAGGATTTTTACGCCGACCTCGGGCTGGCCGCGCTGATCAGCCCGCTTCGGCTGCGCGGCTTGTCGGCGATGCTCGCCCGCATCAAGCGCAGGCTGCGCGAGAGTGCCTAGAAAACCCCGGAAATCCGGACCGCCTCGTCGGGCCGAACGGCGCGGCGCTTAGACTTCCCGTGAACTCGTTGTAAGAAATTCTCTTAGAGAAATCCGCAGAAATGCGTCTGCGGTGATGCCGAACAGGAGGCGCTGTGGCCACTCACGCCAGCTCGAGGATCTCCAAGGTGCTCGTCGCCAACCGCGGCGAAATCGCAGTCCGGGTGATCCGGGCGGCCCGCGACGCGGGCCTGTCCAGCGTGGCGGTGTACGCCGAGCCCGACGCCGACGCGCCGCACGTGCGGCTGGCCGACGAGGCGTTCGCATTGGGCGGCCAAACGTCCGCGGAGTCCTACCTGGACTTCGGCAAACTCCTTGACGCGGCGGCCAAGTCGGGCGCCAACGCCATCCACCCCGGCTACGGCTTCCTGTCGGAGAACGCCGACTTCGCCCAGGCGGTCCTGGACGCGAACCTGATCTGGATCGGGCCCAGCCCGCAGTCCATCCGCGATCTCGGTGACAAGGTCACCGCCCGCCACATCGCCGCGCGCGCGCAGGCCCCGCTGGTGCCCGGAACCCCCGACCCGGTGAAGGACGCCGACGAGGTGGTGGCTTTCGCCCAGGAGTACGGCGTGCCGGTCGCGATCAAGGCGGCGTTCGGCGGCGGCGGCAAGGGCATGAAAGTGGCCCGCACCATCGAGGAGATCCCCGAGCTGTTCGAGTCGGCCACCCGTGAGGCCGTCGCGGCGTTCGGCCGCGGCGAGTGCTTCGTCGAGCGCTACCTGGACAAGCCGCGCCACGTCGAGGCGCAGGTGATCGCCGACCAGCACGGCAACGTGATCGTCGCCGGCACCCGCGACTGCTCGCTGCAGCGCCGCTTCCAGAAGCTGGTGGAGGAGGCCCCCGCTCCGTTCCTGACCGACGCGCAGCGCAAGGAGATCCACGAGTCGGCGAAGCGGATCTGCAAGGAGGCGCACTACTACGGCGCCGGGACCGTCGAATACCTGGTTGGCCAGGACGGCCTGATCTCCTTCCTGGAAGTCAACACCCGTCTGCAGGTCGAGCACCCGGTCACCGAGGAGACCGCCGGCATCGACCTGGTGCTGCAGCAGTTCAAGATCGCCAACGGCGAGAAGCTGGACCTCACCGAGGACCCCACGCCGCGCGGGCACGCGATCGAGTTCCGGATCAACGGCGAGGACGCCGGACGCGGGTTCCTGCCCGCGCCCGGCCCGGTCACCCGCTACGACATCCCGACCGGCCCCGGCGTCCGCCTGGACTCGGGCGTCGAGGCGGGCTCGGTCATCGGCGGTCAATTCGACTCGATGCTGTCCAAGCTGATCGTGTACGGCGCCACCCGCGAGGAGGCGCTCGCGCGCTCCCGCCGGGCGCTGGACGAGTTCCACGTCGAAGGCTTGGCCACGGTCATCCCGTTCCACCGCGCCGTGGTGTCCGACCCGGCATTCATCGGTGACGGTGACGGCTTCTCGGTGCACACCCGCTGGATCGAGACCGAGTGGAACAACACGATCGAACCGTTCACCGGCGGCGAGCCGCTGGACGACGAGGACGCCCGGCCGCGCCAGAAGGTGGTCGTGGAGGTCGGCGGCCGCCGGCTCGAGGTGTCGCTGCCCGGCGATCTGGCGCTGTCCAGCGGCGGCGCGGCGGACCCGGCCGGCGTCATTCGCAAGAAGCCCAAGGCGCGCAAGCGCGGGGGGCACGCGGGTGCTGCTGCCTCCGGCGACGCGGTGACCGCCCCCATGCAGGGCACCGTGGTCAAGGTCGCGGTCGAGGAAGGCCAGGAGGTTGCCGCGGGCGACCTGGTGGTGGTGCTCGAGGCGATGAAGATGGAGAACCCGGTCACCGCGCACAAGGACGGTGTGATCACCGGACTCGCGGTCGAGGCCGGCGCCGCCATCACGCAGGGCACGGTGCTCGCCGAAATCAAGTAGCGCTGGCTGAGAGTTTTCCCAGACAACGTTGTCGCCCCTCGCTGTCGCGAGTAGGGTTCGGACAAGGTTGAGTTCACAGCCGCCCGGGATACGTCGGTGACGTGGGGGTAGGCCGAATTCCCATCTTCTCCGAACTCTTTGCATGTGGCTGACGTATCGATAGCAGGATCTCCCGGAATGGGATGGAGTCAGCGATGTCTGTGGCGCAATCTTGGCAACAAAGCCGCACAGCACAATTCACCGCCCGGTGGGGCCCGGCGGGAGCCCTGATCACCGTGGACGGCGAGCTCGACGCGGCCAACGCCGATCAGCTCGTCGCGTACGTGCAGCAGGGCACCAGCCGCTCCCGGCGAGTTATCCTGGATCTGCGCGGCCTCAAATTCATTGGTACCGCGGGCTTTTCGGCCCTGCACCGGATCAATGTGGCATGTTCGGGCGCTCAGGTGTCCTGGGCCATGGCGCCCAGCCCGGCGGTAGCCAGGCTGCTGCGGGTGTGCGACCCCGACGCGACGCTGCCGGTGACGACACAGCAGGCCGAGCCGCTGCTGGAACCGCTGTGGGTCGAAGACCAGTCCCCGCCGCTACTGCAACTGGTCACGGAGCCGCGTTAGCGACTTCGCCAGCAGCCGCGACACGTGCATCTGTGAGATGCCGACCCGCTCGGCGATCTGTGTCTGCGTCATCGACTCGAAGAATCGCAGCACCAACACCGTCCGTTCCCGCTCGGGCAGCGCCTCGAGCAGCGGACGCAACGATTCCTGATCCTCGATCCGGTCCAGGCCGGTGTCGACGTCACCGAGGGTGTCCGCGATCGCGCGGGCTTCCTCTTCCTCGCCGCCGCCACCGCTGTCGATGGACAGGGTGTTGTAGGAGCTGCCCGCCACCAGCCCCTCGACCACCTCTTCACGGTCCATGTCCAGCTCCGCGGCGAGTTCGGTCGCGGTGGGCGCCCGGCCCAGCCGCTGCGACAGGTCGGCGGTGGCGGTGCCGAGCCGCAGGTGCAGTTCCTTCAGCCGCCGCGGGACTTTCACCGACCAGCTGTTGTCCCGGAAGTGACGGCGGACCTCCCCCATGATCGTGGGCACCGCGAAGGAGACGAAGTCCGAGCCGGCGTCGACGTCGAATCGGACCACCGCGTTGACCAGTCCGACACGCGCCACCTGAACCAGGTCGTCCCGCGGTTCGCCGCGGCCTTCGAAGCGGCGCGCGATGTGGTCGGCGAGCGGCAGGCAGCGCTCGACGATCTTGTCCCGTTGACGCTGAATTTCCATCGAGTCGGGCGCGACAGCGGCCAACTCACGGAACATGTCCGGAACATCGGCGTATTCGTTCGGACGAGAAACCGAACCGCCGGCAGCTCGCGCTGTCACCTGCTGGAGGCCGCCCGTCGCGCCGTCAGTGTGATGCCGAAAACACTGCCGGTTTCATCGGGTTCGCGGCCGTCGTGGAAAGTCTGGACGTCGTCGGCGAGCGACGTCAGCACGTGCCAACTGAAGCTTCCGGGCGCCACCACGTCGTGAGTGTCGCATGCCGCCGAAGCTTCCACTACCAATTGGTCGTCCTGGGGGTCGACCACGACGATCAGGGTCGCGTCAGGAGTGGCCGAACGAATCAACCGGGTGCACACTTCGTCGACCGCGAGCCGAAGGTCCGCCACCGCATCGAAATCCAGGTCCTCGAAGGTGCCGATGGCACCGACCAGGGTGCGCAGCATCGCCAGGTTCTCCAGTCGCGCAGCAACGTGAAGTTCGACGGCGCGATGGCCGCGCGGACGCTTGTTAGCGTGCAATCCAGCATCGTTCATATGGTCTCCCGGCAATGTTCGACTGACACTACTACTGCTCCGCAGTCCGCCATGGACCTCGGGTTCGAGCCGGTTAGTCATGATCGCCGCCGGGTATTCGGCCCGCCGTCGGCGGGCCTGACACGACCGACATCCGGTAGCGCCGGCACCGGCGCTGTTCGGTGATCGCCGGGGCCACGCAGGTCATATCGGTGGTCGTCGCAGTAGGCATACATATCTTCGGTGTGTTCGTGATTCCGAACCCCATGATGGGGTGACCACGCAACCGTTCCGGCACTCATCATGGTGCAAACCTGATACCCACAAGTTCACGCCCGTAACCCCGCAATCATCTTTGATGCGGAATATCACACCGGTGGTGTCGAGGCAGGTCACGCGAAGAAAACGCGCGACGGCCGGGACGCGTGTCAATTAGCCGGCGGCCCGCCCTAGCTGGCCGGCCGTTGGCGGTACACGTCCGGATGTTCGGTGTACCAGCGATCGCAGATCCGGCGAATCCTGCGGTGCTCCACCGCCAGCCAGGCCAGCCCCAGCACCGCGGCTATCAACCCGACGATTCCCGCCGTCATGCCCTCGTGGTGATGTCCGCTGGCGAAGGCCGCAAGGCTGCCGCAGGTCCCGATCACGCCCGCGACGACCAAGAGGTATCCGGGCCAGTGCAGGACGTCGATCAGCGACTCGCCGGCGAGCGGCCGCGTTGTCCTCAGATGGTCGACGGGGTCGTGGTAGGTGTCTCCCATAGCTGCTCCTCACCGCACCTTCAACGGTAGAACGCGGGAGGACAAACCTAAAGGGCCAGTACTGGACCGGCGATCGGCGCGACGCCCATCGCGACCATCAGCGCCATCGCCGTGAGCAGGAACCAGCCCGCGCCGTGCCACCCCCACCAGGTCCCCCGGGCCTTCCACACCAGATAGGTGCGCACGAAAGCCCAGATCCCGGCGCCGAGCGCGATCAGCGGGCCCCCGAACGCCAGCAGGGTGCGCTGCGGTGGGCCACACGCCACCGTGTCCACGCCCACCCCCGGGCAGGTACTGACCCATACCGCGGCGATCAACAGGAAACCGACGGCGGCCAACGTGGACAGGACGGCGAAACGGATCGCGGCGTGCACCTCGCCGTCCTCCTGGCCCAAGCGGTCACCGCCCGATCGCGCGTCCGCTTTCTGCATCGTTGTTCACCTCCCCTTGGAAACCCCGCGCTGAGTTCATCGCTCGCTACGTCGCATTAGTTACAGGGCGGCAGTGCCTGCGCTGGTAGCTGCGGAATGCGCACGAATTCACATACCCCGTGGCAAACCCCGGTAAACGGCATCGATGTGAGGCCCAGCGCCAGGTCATCGGCGGGGCACGAAGGTGCGCGGCGCGGGCATCCGCTTTCGTCCGCCGTCTTCTCACCCCCACCCGCGGCGGGCGCGAATCCGGAGTGGACTCGCCGAAGGCCTACTAGCGCCAAAGTGCCGTTACCGTCAATTATTCCGGCGATTTATCGCCGGTCCGCGCTGTGGAGTTCGGATGATTCCAATGTGGCTAGGGGCTTATGTCCCATGGGTACTATCTGACACATGCCAACCGCCCGCAGGCGCTTATCCCCCGAGGATCGACGCGCTGAGCTGCTCGCCTTAGGAGCAGAGGTCTTCGGGAAGCGACCCTACGACGAGGTCCGGATCGATGAGATCGCGGAACGTGCCGGAGTGTCTCGGGCCCTGATGTACCACTATTTCCCCGACAAGCGCGCGTTCTTCGCTGCGGTCGTCAAGGACGAGGCCGACCGCCTGTACGAGAACACCAACATGGACGACGCGACCGGTCTGACCATGTACGAGGAGATCCGGGTCGGCGTGCTGGCCTACATGGCTTACCACGAGCAGAACCCGGAGGCCGCGTGGGCCGCGTACGTCGGCCTGGGCCGGTCCGACCCGGTCCTGTTGGGCGTCGAGGACGACGCCAAGAACCGCCAGATGGAACACATCATGTCGCGGATCAACCGGTTGCTCGGTGAGGTCAACGCCGCCAGCATGGCGCCCGACGTCGAGCGGCACCTGCGGGTGATCCTGAACGGCTGGCTGGCCCTGACCTTCGAGATCTGCCGGCAGCGGATCATCGACCCCTCCACCGACGCCGAGAAGCTCGCCGACGCGTGCGCGCACGCGCTCCTGGACGCGATCGCGCGGGTTCCCGAGATCCCGGAGGCACTCGGCGAGGCGATGTCCAACTCGCGGCTGTGAGCGGGGCGGCCATCGTGTCGGTGGCCGTTGGCACGATGGATAGATGAGCACGCGCGCTGATTCCGGGCCGTCCGGGCGCCCCGACCCGTTGGGCCGCTTCAGCGCGATCACCCGCGAGTGGTTCACCAGCACCTTCGACGCACCGACCACCGCGCAGTCCGAGGCTTGGAACGCCATCGCCGACGGCAACAACACCCTGGTGATCGCGCCCACCGGCTCGGGCAAGACGCTGGCGGCCTTCCTCTGGGCGCTGGACAGCCTCGCCGGCGCGGCCGAACGCCCGCCCGGCACCCGCGTGCTCTATGTGTCACCGCTCAAGGCGCTGGCGGTCGATGTCGAGCGCAACCTGCGCACTCCGCTGGCCGGGCTCACCCGCATCGCCGAACGTCAGGGTCTGCCGCCACCCGAAATCAGCGTCGGCGTCCGTTCCGGGGACACCCCGCCCGCCGCCCGTCGCCAACTGATCAACCGGCCCCCCGACGTGCTGATCACCACCCCCGAGTCGCTGTTTCTCATGCTCACCTCGGCCGCCCGGGAAACGCTGGCCGGCGTGCAGACGGTGATCGTCGACGAGATCCACGCCATCGCCGCCGGAAAGCGCGGCGCGCACCTGGCCGTGTCGCTGGAGCGCCTCGACGCGCTGCGGCAGGACAAACCCGCGCAGCGCATCGGATTGTCGGCGACGGTTCGTCCGCCCGAGGAACTCGCCCGGTTCCTGTCCGGGCAGGCGCCGACGACCATCGTGGCCCCGCCGTCGGCCAAGACGGTCGAGCTCACCGTGCAGGTTCCGGTGCCCGACATGGCCAACCTGGCCAACAACACGATCTGGCCCGACGTGGAGAACCGCCTGGTCGACCTGATCGAATCGCACAATTCGACGATCGTCTTCGCCAACTCGCGGCGGCTGGCCGAGCGACTCACCGCCCGCCTCAACGAGATTCACGCGGAACGCAGCGGCGTTGGACTGTCTACGGACGCCAATCCGAAGGTGGCCGGCGGCGCTCCCGCGCACATCATGGGCAGCGGACAGACCTACGGCGCCGACCCGATACTGGCCCGCGCCCATCACGGCTCGGTGAGCAAGGAGCAGCGTGCCCTGGTCGAAGAGGACCTCAAGCGCGGGCTGCTCAAGGCGGTGGTGGCCACCTCGAGCCTGGAGTTGGGCATCGACATGGGCGCCGTCGACCTGGTGATCCAGGTGGAGGCGCCACCCTCGGTGGCCAGCGGCCTGCAACGCATCGGCCGCGCCGGCCACCAGGTCGGCGAGGTCTCGCAGGGAGTGCTGTTCCCCAAGCACCGCACCGACCTGATCGGCTGCGCGGTCACGGTGCAGCGCATGCTCACCGGCCAGATCGAAACCATGCGGGTGCCCGCCAATCCGCTCGACATCCTGGCGCAGCAGACGGTGGCGGCGGCCGCACTGGAACCGTTGGACGCCGACCGCTGGTTCGACACGGTCCGGCGGGCCGCGCCGTTCGCGACGCTGCCGCGCAGCGTGTACGAGGCGACCCTGGACCTGCTGAGCGGAAAGTACCCGTCCACCGAATTCGCCGAGCTGCGACCGCGATTGGTGTACGACCGCGACACCGGCACCCTGAGCGCCCGCCCCGGTGCGCAGCGCCTGGCCGTGACGTCCGGCGGCGCCATCCCCGATCGGGGACTGTTCACCGTCTACCTTGCCTCCGAGGCCGAAAAGCCTTCGCGGGTAGGCGAACTCGAAGAGGAAATGGTCTACGAGTCGCGTCCCGGCGATGTCATCTCGTTGGGCGCCACGAGCTGGCGTATCACCGAGATCACCCACGACCGGGTGCTGGTGATCCCCGCACCCGGCCAGCCGGCCCGGTTGCCGTTCTGGCGCGGCGACGGCCTGGGCCGCCCGGCCGAGCTGGGCGCCGCGCTCGGCGCGTTCACCGGCGAGCTGGCCGGCCTGAAGCGAGAGGCATTCGAAACGCGTTGTAAATCACTGGGTTTCGACGCATACGCCATCGACAACCTGTGGGGCCTGCTCGACGAGCAGCGCAGCGCCGCCGGGGTGGTGCCGACCGACACCACCTTGCTGGTCGAGCGGTTCCGCGACGAGCTGGGCGACTGGCGGGTGATCCTGCACTCGCCGTACGGCCTTCCGGTGAACGGACCACTGGCGCTGGCGGTGGCCCGCCGGCTGCGCGAACGCTACGGCATCGACGAGAAACCCACCGCCTCCGACGACGGCGTCGTCGTGCGCCTGCCGGACATGTTGTCCGATGCCGGGGAAACCCCGCCCGGCGCTGACCTTTTCGTGTTCGACGCCGAGGAGATCGACCCGATCGTCACCGCCGAGGTGGGCGGCTCGGCGCTGTTCGCCTCGCGGTTTCGTGAGTGCGCGGCCCGGGCCCTGCTCTTGCCACGCCGGCATCCCGGGCGGCGCTCGCCGCTGTGGCAGCAGCGCCAGCGCGCCGCCCAGTTACTGGAAGTGGCCCGCAAATACCCCGACTTCCCGGTGGTACTGGAGACCATCCGCGAATGCCTGCAGGACGTCTACGACGTTCCGGCCCTGACGCGGCTGATGTCCGGTATCGCGCAGCGGCGGGTGCGGGTGCTCGAGGTCGAGACGCAGCGGCCGTCGCCGTTCGCGGCGTCGCTGCTGTTCGGGTACGTCGGCGCGTTCATGTACGAGGGCGACAGCCCGCTGGCCGAGCGCCGGGCCGCCGCGCTCTCGCTGGACAGCACGCTGCTGGCCGAGCTGCTGGGCCGGGTGGAGCTGCGCGACCTGCTCGATCCCGAGATCATCGCCGCCACCGGC
>NZ_JCALEJ010000024.1:0-77685 GCF_059813315.1 Mycobacterium sp. NGS11 | reverse complement strand
CTCTGACGGCGGATGAATTCGTTCGTCATTAGCTTGACGAACGCCGACTGCCGGCGGCGACGCGTCTGCTGACATAGCGTGTGTCATCGCTGTGCTCTCAAAAGCGATGTGGCTGGTCACATCTCAAGAGGGAGGGCGCTAGGCCGCATCGGGCCCTGGACGCTTTTCGCCGACAAGTTTTCACTTCCATGAGTGAGACTGAATTTCTCGTGGGTGAAATCGCTCCCGCATGGAATCTGCATACCTCGCATTCGGTGAGCGCGGCGCAAAGCGAATCGACCGTTTAAAAGTCAGGGCCAAGGTCAATCTTTAGAGCTACAGGTTCCTGATGGGAGGTCCTTTGATGAGCAAGCTTATTCGCCACATGGCGGGCGCCGCCATGATGGCAATAGCGCCGATGACGTACGTGGTTGCGGTGTCTCCGGGGATGAGCTCGGCTCAACCCCCAGACTGCGGTCCGGGGAACTGGTGGAACCCGGGAGCCAATGCTTGTCAGCCGTTGGGGGCGCCGCCGCCGCAAGATTGCGGCCCGGGTAACTGGTGGAACCCGGGAGCCAATGCGTGTCAGCCGTTGGGGGCGCCGCCGCCGCAAGATTGCGGCCCGGGGAACTGGTGGAACCCGGGAGCTAATGCTTGTCAGCCGTTGGGGGCGCCGCCGCCGCAGGATTGCGGTCCGGGCAACTGGTGGGACCCAGGGGCCAATGTGTGCCGCCCCGTCGTGCCACCGCCGCCGTCTTAGAGCCGGAGCGCGGGGGAGTTGAGCGCGGCCCCGGTGGCGCGCAAACAAAGCCGTATCAAGTCGTATATCGGTCTTACGAGTCGCCGAGTGCCCTCGGTGAGATTCGAACTCACACTGTACGGGTTTTGAATCCGTTTCCTCTGCCAGTTGGGATACGAGGGCGCGGCCTCTTACCTTAGAGGCAGCCTCCCACCATAGAGGATCAGGAGTGCCCGCCAGTCTCACCGCCCCCGAGGTCGCTGGTCTGAGGCGGTCACGACACAATATTTGTCATGACAGGCCCCACGACCGACACCGACGCCGCTGTGCCGCGCCGGGTCCTGATCGCTGAAGACGAAGCGCTCATCCGAATGGATCTCGCCGAGATGCTCCGGGAGGAGGGTTACGAGATCGTGGGCGAGGCCGGCGACGGGCAGGAAGCCGTCGAACTGGCCGAGCGCCATCAGCCGGATCTGGTGATCATGGATGTGAAGATGCCGCGCCGCGACGGCATCGACGCGGCCTCGGAGATAGCCAGCAAGCGCATCGCCCCGATTGTGGTGTTGACCGCCTTCAGCCAACGCGACTTGGTGGAGCGGGCGCGGGACGCCGGCGCGATGGCCTATCTGGTGAAGCCGTTCACCATCAGCGACCTCATCCCGGCCATCGAATTGGCCGTCAGCCGCTTCAGCGAGATCGCCGAACTCGAACGCGAGGTGGCCTCGCTGTCCGACCGACTGGAGACCCGCAAGCTCGTGGAGCGCGCGAAAGGGCTGCTGCAGAGCGAACAGGGCATGACGGAGCCCGAGGCCTTCAAGTGGATTCAACGGGCCGCGATGGACCGCAGGACCACGATGAAGCGGGTGGCCGAAGTCGTCCTCGAGACATTGGATCCGTCCAAAGACGCCTGACTGTGCACCCACGGCGTCCGATGTGCGCTGGTGGCGACGACACGCCGACGCCAGCCGCCGTGGTTGCACAGTGAAGGCCGCCAGCGGCGGTAAACCCTAGCGCGCGACGATCACCGACGAGCCGTGCCCGAACAGCCCCTGGTTGGCGGTCACCCCGACGGTGGCGTTCTCCACCTGCCGGCCGGTCGCCTGGCCACGCAGCTGCCAGGTCAGCTCGCAGACCTGAGCGATCGCCTGGGCGGGAATCGCCTCGCCGAAGCACGCCAGCCCGCCCGACGGGTTGACCGGCACCCGGCCGCCGATGGTGGTGGCGCCGCTGCGCAGCAGCTCCTCCGCTTCGCCCTTGGGGCACAGCCCCAGGTGCTCGTACCAGTCGAGTTCCAGCGCGGTGGACAGGTCGTAGACCTCGGCCAGGCTCACGTCTTCGGGCCCGATGCCCGCCTCGGCGTAGGCCGCATCGAGGATCTGGTCCTTGAACACCCGCTCCGGTGCGGCCACGGCGGCGGTGGAATCCGTTGCGATGTCCGGCAATTCGGGCAGATGCTGCGGGTAGCGGGGGGTGACGGTGCTGACCGCACGCACCGACGGCACGCCCTCGAGCGAGCCGAGGTGCTTGCGGGCGAACTCGGCGCTGGCGACGATCAGCGCCGCGGCGCCATCGGACGTGGCGCAGATGTCGAGCTGCCGCAGCGGGTCGGAGACCACCGGACTTGCCAGCACGTCCTCGACCGAAGATTCCTTGCGGTAGCGGGCATTCGGGTTCTGCAGGCCGTGCTGGGAGTTCTTCACCTTCACCGCGGCGAAGTCCTCGGACGTCGCGCCGTAGAGGTCCATCCGCCGGCGCGCGAGCAACGCGAAGTACACCGGATTCATCGCCCCGATGAGGTGGAAGCGCTGCCAGTCGGGGTCGTTTTTGCGTTCGCCGCCGACCGGCGCGAAGGCGCCCTTGGGTGTGGTGTCGGCGCCGATGACCAGAGCGACGTCGCAGAAGCCGGCCAGGATGTGGGCGCGGGCGCTCTGCAGCGCCTGGGAACCGCTGGCGCAGGCGGCGTAGCTCGAGCTGACCGGCACACCGTTCCAGCCGAGCTTCTGGGCGAACGTCGACCCGGCGATGAAGCCCGGGTAGCCGTTCCGGATGGTGTCGGCGCCCGCGACCAACTGGATCTGCTGCCAGTCCAGCCCGGCCTCGGCCAGCGCGGCCCGCGCGGCGACCACCCCGTATTCGGTGAAGTCGCGGCCCCATTTGCCCCAGGGATGCATTCCGGCGCCGAGGATGTAGAGCGGTTCCGGAGCGCTCATGAGGCCACCTTCCACGCGTGCACGAGGCGTTCGACGCCGTCGTCGTCGGTGAACAGCGGCATCGTGGTCAGCTCCATCTCCATGCCGACCTTCAGATCCGCCGCCAGCGTGCCCTCGACCACCTTGCCCAGCACGATGATTCCCTCGCCGGCCAGTTCCACCGCGGCGATGGCGAACGGCTCGAACGGGTCCGCCGCCGGGTAGGGCGCCGGTGGGGGATAACGATTCTCGGTGTAGCTCCACAACGTGCCCCGGGTCGACAACGCGACGGGCTCTAGGGCATCGCTGGCGCACGCCGGGTTGGGGCAGTTGTTCTCCCGCGGCGGGAAAACGTAGGTGCCGCACTCGGGGCACTTGCTGCCGATCAAATGGGGATTTCCGGCGTCATCGGTGGCGAACCACCCGTCGATCGCGGGTTCATGAGTGGTGACCTCGGGCACTGGGCCAGACTACCCAGCGCACACCCAAAACTGAAACGTGTTGCAGTTCTCCCGGTGGCGCGGTTGGGGCGCCCAGCCCGTCACACCGGGTGCTTAGAGTGAGACGCGTGCCCGCCACCAAAACCACCACGAAGGCCAGCGAGGAACAAACCGCGCCGACGCTGATGCTGCTGGACGGCAACTCGCTGGCGTTTCGGGCGTTCTATGCGCTGCCCGCCGAGAACTTCAAAACCCGTGGCGGGCTCACCACCAATGCGGTCTACGGCTTCACCGCGATGCTGATCAACCTGCTCCGCGACGAAGCCCCGACGCATATCGCCGCGGCCTTCGACGTGTCCCGCCAGACTTTCCGCTCCGAGCGCTACCCGGAGTACAAGGCCAACCGCTCGGCGACGCCCGACGAGTTTCGCGGCCAGATCGACATCACCAAGGAAGTCCTCGCGGCGTTGGGCATCACCGTGCTCGCCGAGGAGGGGTTCGAGGCCGACGACCTGATCGCCACCCTGGCCACGCAGGCCGAGAACGAGGGCTACCGGGTGCTGGTCGTCACCGGCGACCGCGACTCGTTGCAGCTGGTCAGCGACAACGTGACGGTGCTGTATCCCCGTAAGGGGGTCAGCGAGTTGACCCGGTTCACCCCGGACGCCGTCGTCGAGAAGTACGGGCTGACGCCTCGGCAGTATCCCGATTTCGCCGCCCTGCGTGGCGATCCCAGCGACAACCTGCCGGGCATTCCGGGCGTGGGGGAGAAGACCGCCTCCAAATGGATCGGCGAATACGGGTCGCTGCAGGGGCTGGTGGACAACGTCGACTCGGTGCGCGGAAAGGTGGGCGACGCGCTGCGCGCACATCTGGCCAGCGTCATCCGCAACCGCGAGCTGACCGATCTCGTCAAAGACGTGCCGCTGGCCCAAACCCCGGACACGTTGCGGCTGCAACCGTGGGATCGCGACCAGATTCACCGGCTCTTCGACGACCTGGAGTTCCGGGTATTGCGCGACCGGTTGTTCGAGACCCTCGCCGCGGTGGAGCCCGAGGTCGACGAGGGCTTCGACGTGCGCGGCGGCGCGCTGGAAGCCGGCGAGCTGGCCGTGTGGCTGGCCGAGCACAGCTCGGGTAAGCGGTTCGGCCTGGCCGTCGTCGGCACCCACCTGGCCTACGACGCCGACGCGACCGCCCTGGCCATCGTCTCCGCCGACGGCGAGGGCCGCTACATCGACACTTCCGAGCTGGATCCCGAAGACGAAGCGGCGCTGGCGTCTTGGCTGGCCGACCCCGGACCGCCCAAGGCGCTGCACGAAGCCAAGCTGGCGATGCACGACCTGGCCGGGCGGGGCTGGACGCTGGCAGGCGTCACGTCCGACACCGCGCTCGCGGCCTACCTGGTGCGCCCCGGGCAGCGCAGCTTCTCCCTCGATGACCTTTCGCTGCGCTACCTGCGCCGCGAACTTCGCGCCGAAAACCCTGAACAGCAACAACTTTCGCTGCTCGACGATAACGAGGGCACCGACGACCAGGCCGTGCAGACGCTGATCCTGCGCGCGGTGGCGGTGCTGGACCTGGCCGACGCGCTCGACGAGGAGCTGGCGCGCATCAACTCCACCTCGTTGTTGAGCGGCATGGAGCTGCCGGTGCAGTCGGTGCTGGCCGGCATGGAAAACGCCGGTATCGCAGTCGATTTGGATCTGCTGAGCGAGCTGCAGAGCGATTTCGCCCACCAGATCCGCGACGCGGCCGAGGCGGCGTATGCGGTGATCGGCAAACAGATCAACCTGGGCTCGCCAAAACAGCTGCAGGCGGTGCTCTTCGACGAGCTGGAGATGCCGAAGACCAAGCGCACCAAGACCGGCTACACCACCGACGCGGATGCGCTGCAATCGCTTTTCGACAAGACCGGCCATCCTTTCCTGCAGCATCTGCTCACCCACCGCGATGCCACCCGGCTCAAAGTCACCGTCGACGGGTTGCTGAATTCGGTCGCCTCGGACGGGCGCATCCACACCACGTTCAACCAAACCATCGCCGCGACGGGCAGATTGTCGTCGACCGAGCCGAATCTGCAGAACATTCCTATCCGCACCGAGGCGGGGCGGCGGATTCGCGACGCGTTCGTCGTCGGCGACGGCTACGGCGAGCTGATGACGGCCGACTACAGCCAGATCGAGATGCGCATCATGGCCCACCTCTCCAAGGACGAAGGCCTCATCGAGGCGTTCAACACCGGCGAGGACCTGCACTCCTTCGTGGCTTCGCGGGCATTCGGCGTCCCGATCGAAGAGGTCACCGCCGAGCTGCGCCGCCGGGTCAAGGCGATGTCCTACGGCCTGGCCTACGGATTGAGCGCGTACGGCCTTTCCGCCCAGCTGAAGATCTCCACCGAGGAAGCCAAAGACCAGATGGAGCAATACTTCGCCCGATTCGGGGGAGTGCGCGACTACCTGATGCAGGTCGTGGAGCAGGCCCGCAAGGACGGTTACACGTCAACGGTCTTCGGCCGCCGGCGCTACCTGCCCGAACTCGACAGCAGTAACCGTCAGGTGCGCGAAGCGGCCGAGCGCGCGGCGCTCAACGCGCCGATTCAGGGCAGCGCGGCCGACATCATCAAGGTGGCGATGCTCGAAGTGGACAGGGCGATCAAGGATGCCGGGCTGGCGTCCCGGATCCTGTTGCAGGTGCACGACGAGTTGCTGTTCGAGGTCGCGTCGGGCGAGCGGGAACAGCTGGAGGCGTTGGTACGCGACAAGATGGGCAGCGCCTATCCGCTGGATGTCCCGCTGGAGGTCTCGGTGGGTTACGGCCGCAGCTGGGACGCTGCGGCGCATTAGACGACTAGCGCGCCGAACCAGGGAGTGTCATGAACGCAGGCTGGATCGTTCCTTTCATCGTCCTGGGCGGCGCGCTGCAGACGTGCGGAGCCGCCATGAACGGCCAGCTCTACAAGCACCTGATCAACCCGTGGCTGGCGTCTGCGGTCTCATTCGCGGTGATCACCGTTTTCTTCATCGCCGCGTTCGCGTTGATGCCGAAACCGCTGCCCACCGCCAGGGATGTCGCGTCGATGCCCTGGTGGGCCGTGGTCGGTGGCCTGGTCGGCGCCGTCCAGGTCTATGCCGGCCTGACCCTGGTCAACCGGGTCGGGGCCGGCACTTTCATGGGCATCACCGTCACGTCAGCCCTCGTCATGTCGCTGGTGATCGACCATTTTGGCTGGTTGAGGCTCGATCCTCATCCGATCACGCTGCCCAGGGCCCTCGGCGGCGTGCTCATGGTGTGCGGCGTAGTGCTGATCGCCAAGTTCTGACTGGTGGCTCGTCCGAACTTGCCGCACGTCGTGTCCGCGTCAGACTTGCCGAGGTATGAGCGGCCGAGTTTGGCCAGCATGTGCCCAGTCGAGTAGCCTCGACAGGTAAATCCCAATTGTCCCTACGACCAAACCTGTCCGGAGCAACCCAACAACATGCCGAGTCCCGCCGTCACCTCGCCGCAAGTAGCCGTCAACGACATTGGCTCGAGCGAGGACTTTCTCGCCGCAATAGACAAAACGATCAAATACTTCAACGATGGCGACATCGTCGAGGGCACGATCGTCAAAGTGGACCGGGACGAGGTGCTCCTCGATATCGGCTACAAGACCGAAGGGGTCATCCCCGCCCGCGAACTCTCCATCAAGCACGATGTCGACCCCAATGAGGTCGTTTCCGTCGGTGATGAGGTCGAAGCCCTGGTCCTCACCAAGGAGGACAAAGAGGGCCGCCTGATTCTGTCCAAGAAGCGCGCACAGTACGAGCGCGCCTGGGGCACCATCGAGGCGCTCAAGGAGAAGGACGAGGCCGTCAAGGGCACCGTCATCGAGGTGGTCAAGGGTGGCCTGATCCTCGACATCGGGTTGCGCGGCTTCCTGCCCGCCTCGCTGGTGGAGATGCGCCGGGTGCGCGACCTGCAGCCGTACATCGGCAAGGAGATCGAGGCCAAGATCATCGAGCTGGACAAGAACCGCAACAACGTGGTGCTGTCGCGGCGCGCCTGGCTGGAGCAGACCCAGTCCGAGGTGCGCAGCGAGTTCCTCAACCAGCTGCAGAAGGGCGCCATCCGCAAGGGTGTCGTGTCCTCCATCGTCAACTTCGGCGCTTTCGTCGACCTCGGCGGGGTGGACGGTCTGGTGCACGTCTCCGAGCTGAGTTGGAAGCACATCGACCACCCGTCCGAGGTGGTCCAGGTCGGCGACGAGGTCACCGTGGAGGTGCTCGACGTCGACATGGATCGCGAGCGGGTTTCGTTGTCGCTCAAGGCGACTCAGGAAGACCCGTGGCGCCACTTCGCCCGCACCCACGCCATCGGCCAGATCGTGCCCGGCAAGGTCACCAAGCTGGTTCCGTTCGGTGCGTTCGTGCGGGTCGAGGAGGGCATCGAAGGTCTGGTGCACATCTCCGAGCTGGCCGAGCGCCACGTCGAGGTTCCCGACCAGGTGGTCGCCGTCGGCGACGACGCGATGGTCAAGGTGATCGACATCGACCTGGAGCGCCGCCGAATCTCGTTGTCGCTCAAGCAGGCCAACGAGGATTACACCGAGGAGTTCGACCCGGCGAAGTACGGCATGGCCGACAGCTACGACGAGCAGGGCAACTACATCTTCCCCGAAGGCTTCGACTCCGAGACCAACGAATGGCTCGAGGGATTCGAGAAGCAGCGCAACGAGTGGGAAGCCCGCTACGCCGAGGCCGAGCGCCGGCACAAGATGCACACCACGCAGATGGAGAAGTTCGCCGCCGCCGAGGCCGCCGGGCCCGCCGAGCAGTCCCCGGGCAACGGTGCTCCTCCGGAGAAGGCGGGCGGATCGCTGGCCAGCGATGCGCAATTGGCCGCTCTGCGGGAGAAACTCGCCGGCAACGCGTGACGCTTTCCTGACCACGCCATGCTGCGCATCGGGTTGACCGGTGGCATCGGCGCCGGCAAGTCGGCGCTGTCGTCCACCTTTGCGCAGTGCGGCGCAGTCATTGTCGACGGGGACGTCATCGCCCGAGAGGTGGTGCGGCCGGGCACCGAAGGGCTGGCGGCGCTCGTCGAGGCGTTCGGTGATGACATCCTGCTGCCGGACGGATCGCTGGATCGACCGGCGTTGGCCGCCAAGGCGTTTCGCGACGACGAGGCCCGCAAGACGCTGAACGGGATTGTCCACCCGCTGGTGGGCAATCGCCGTTCGGAGATCATCGCCTCGGTGCCCGAGGATTCGGTTGTCGTCGAGGACATTCCGCTGCTGGTCGAGTCCGGCATGGCGCCGCTGTTTCCGCTCGTCGTCATCGTGTACGCCGACGTCGAGGTGCGGCTGCGGCGCCTGGTCGACCAGCGCGGCATGCCCGAGGACGACGCCCGCGCCCGGATCGCCGCGCAGGCCAGCGACGAGCAGCGCCGCGCGGTCGCCGATATCTGGCTGGACAACTCCGGCAGCACCGAGCAGTTGGTGCAGCGGGCCCACGACGTGTGGAACAACCGCATCCTTCCGTTCGCACACAACCTGAGCGCCCACCAGATCGCCCGGGCTCCGGCCAGATTGGTGCCGCCCGATTCGAGTTGGCCGGACCAGGCGCAACGAATCGTGAATCGCTTGCGGACCAGCTGCGGTCATCGTGCGCTGCGGGTCGACCACATCGGCTCGACCGCCGTGCCGGAGCTCGCCGCCAAGGACGTCATCGACGTCCAGATCACCGTGGAATCCCTCGCCGTCGCAGACGAACTCGTCGAGCCGTTGCTGTCCGCCGGGTACCCGCGCCTGGAGCACATCACCGAGGACGTGGCAAAGGACGACGCCCGCAGCACCGTCGAGCGTTATGACCACACGAGCGATCCGGCGCTGTGGCTCAAGCGGATTCACGCCGCAGCGGATCCCGGTCGACCCACCAATGTGCACATCCGGGTGGGCGGCTGGCCCAATCAACAGTTCGCCCTGCTGTTCGTGGACTGGTTGACGGCCAACCCGGAGGCCCGCGCAGACTATCTGAACGTCAAGCGCACCGCCGAAAGGTCCGGTGGCGGAGACATCGCGGGTTACGTCGAGGCGAAGGAGCCGTGGTTCCTCGACGCCTACCGCCGGGCCTGGGAGTGGGCCGACTCGACGGGCTGGAAACCCTAGGCTAGGGCAACGGTGCCCCGCACTGCAGCGTCCCGTTCATCGGGTCCGCACTGCCGGCCACCGGCCTGACCAATTGGTCGGATTGGACGAAAACGTTGTCGTCCACGTCGATCTCGCAGTGCACGTTCGCCGAGTACGGGAAGCGCACCACCACGCGCATGCCGGCCAGCTGTGGATCGGGCAACACCGTGTCGGCTTCGAATGCGTTGCCGGGCATCGAGCTCAGCCCGGCCGTGTTCGTCTGACCGCCGTTGATGACGAAGGTGGCCTGACTCCCCGTCGTGACGCCGTCGATCCTGGCTCGATAGGTGATGTTGTGCAGATCCGCCCGTGCCGTTACCGGATTCAACACGGCGATAACGGATACGGCGGCGATCGGCAGCAGACCGCGGGCTGTGCAGCTCATAGGAGCTGAGATTACGCCCGACGTAGCACGGTTCACCAGGCTGGCCATCGGGCCGTCGGCGGCTACCGCACCCGCCAGGTTAGCTGCATGCCGTGGTGTGCCAGCCACCGCGACAGGTCATAGCCGTTGGCCGCCAACCCATCCACGGCGGCCACGGCGCGTCGCACCGCCTGCTCGGCGGCCTCGGGGGTCAGCAGGCCGTGGCGGACGGCGTCCAGCAGCTCGTCGACATCGGTGAGGTCGGCTCTGGCGCCGGTGCGCACCTCGATGTCCAGATAGTGATCCTCGGAGTGCCAGGACGTGGGGCCGGGCAGGTATTCGCCCACGTCCAGGTAGTAGTCATGGTCGCGTTCATGCCCGGGATTGAAGTGAAACACGGTGGCGCGCAAGCCTAACGACGGCAGCAGCCACGACTCGAGGTAATGGAACTGGGCGCGACCGGGAGTGGGGCGGGCGACGTAGAGGCCCCACGGGTGCACCGCATACTCGTCGACGGTCCGCACGATGCCCTTGGGATCGGTGTTCGTGCGGGCCGAAAGATCGAACGTCTCGTGCTTCGGCGGGTGAATGATGTCACCCTACCGCCGCTGCGCGATCCCTCACCGGCGCAACCGAATCTTCCATCGCACGAAGCCGGCGTAGAACAGCGACAAGGCGGCCAGCATGCCCATGTCGAGCAGCCAGATCTTCGGCGCGTGTTGCCAGAACCGATCCTGGGACAGCAGCGAATCGGGCACCAGGTGGCGCAGATCCACCGTCGAGGATGCCGCGGCATAGCCCCAGCGCGCCGGCATCGCCCAGGACAACTGGTTCAAGCCGAGCCGGCCGGTCACCGGCACCATCCCGCCGCACAGCACCAGCTGGGCCATCACCGTCACCACGAACAGGGGCATGATCTGCTCGCTGGAGCGCACCAACGACGAAATCGCCAGTCCGAGAATGGCCGAGGCGACACACGTGGCCGCGACGGTGGCGAACAGCTCGAAGGTGGCCCCGACGGTCGAGTGGCCGAACAACACCCCGCCGCGCGTCGGGGCGCTCTTGCCGATCACCACGATTGCCGTGACGATCGCCGACTGCAGTATCGCGAAACCGCAGAACACCGCGGTCTTGGCGAGCAGGTAGGCGGTGGTCGACAACCCGACCGCCTGCTCGCGCTGGAAGATGGGGCGTTCGCCGACCAGATCGCGAATTGTCAAGGCGGTGCCCATGAATGCCGCCGCCGGCATCAGCAATGCCAGTATCTGGGCGGCTTCGTCGGGTGTGCCCGCATTCGGTGCGGGGATATGAAAGCCGTTGTTGCCCGGCACCGTCAGCGACAGCGAGCCGAGGATGAAGGGCAGCAACGCGAGGAAGACGAAATAGGCGCGGTCGGCGATCACCAGGCGGACCTGCCGGCGGGCGATGGTGGAGATCTGGCGCCGCACGCTGGTGTGAACCGGTTCACCGAGGCCGCTCGGCTCGTCGGTCTTGTCCGGCAGGTGCCTCTGGGGCCGCTTTTGCGCCTCGTTCTGTTCCAGGAAGCGGCGGTTGGCTTCGTCGGGGTCGGCGCCGACCTGGGTGAAGATCTTCGCCCAGTTGGTGGTGCCCATCGCCCCACCGATCTGGTCGGGCGCGCCGCAGTAGGCGGTCTTGCCGCCGGGAGCCATGAGCAATACCTGGTCACACACGTCGAGGTAGGACAGCGAGTGCGTCACCACCAGCACGACCCGACCGGCATCGGCCAACTGGCGCAGCATCGTCATGACCTGCAAATCCAGGGCGGGATCCAGACCCGACGTCGGCTCGTCGAGGATCAGCAATGACGGCCCGGTCAGCAGCTCGAGCGCCACCGAGGCGCGTTTGCGCTGTCCCCCGGACAGCTTCTCCACGCGGGTATCGGCATGCTTGGTCAGGTCGAGTTCGTCGAGCACCTGGGCGACGACCTTGGCGCGGTCGGCTTTGCTGGTGTCCGGTGGCAGCCGCAGCTCTGCGGCATAGCCCAGCGCCTGGTTGATGGTCAGCTGGCGATGCACCACGTCGTCCTGCGGGACCATGCCGATCCTGCTGCGCAGGGATGCGTACTCGGCGTGAATGTCGTGGCCCTCGAAGGCGACTGAGCCCGAGGTCGGTGTGGTGTAACCGGCGATGAGCCGGGCCAGGGTGCTCTTTCCGGCGCCCGAGCCGCCGATCACGGCGGTCAGCGTGCCGGGGCGCGCGGTCAGCGAGATGTCGTCCAGCAGTTGTTTGCCGTCGTCGACGACGTACTTGACGTTGCGCACCTCGAGTCCGCCGGTGCGGGCGGCGGCGCTGGTGTGTTCGGTCAGGGTGCCGTCGCGGAACACCAGGTCGACGTTGCCGATGGTGACGATGTCGTCCTCGGACAGGATGGCGGACCCGACCCGGGTGCCGTTGACGAACGTTCCGTTGACGCTGTTGTCCCGGATCTCGGTGCCCAATTGGGTGGGCACCAAGCTGGCGTGCTGGCGTGACGCCAGGACATCGGAGACCACGATGTCGTTCTCGGGGGCGCGGCCGATCGTCATCGCGCCTGCCGTGCCGGCGGCCGACGACGCGCGCGGCGAGAGCAATTTCACAAAACGTGTCGCCAGGTTTGACACGTCGGCCGTCTTGGTGTCGATCACGGTGAATTCCGCCGCAGGTGTGGCGGACGGCCGCGGCGGTGCCTTGACCTCGCCCGCGCCGGGCGGTGTGACGTGCAACCTTGCCGGCGAGCTTGGGTCGATGACGGTCAGTTCCTCGGGTGGCGGGCCTCCGGGCGGCACGCGGGGCGGTGGCGCCTGTCGCGGCGGGGCATTCGGGGGTCCCGCCGGCTGCCGGGGTGGCACGGGGCGCGACGGCGCACCCTGCCCACCGGTGCGCGCCGGGCTCCTGTCCGGGCCGCCCTGCCGCGCCTGCGGGCGCTGCGGCGGCCGCGTCGGATTGGTTTGCTCAGCCAGCGCCGACCAGGCCAGGGTCGGCGGGCCGGAGTCGTGGCTTGGCCGCGTGCGGGGCGGCAGGCCGGCATGGCCGGTCTGCGGTCCGATCGCGAAGGTCAGGCGCGGACCGTGGGGGTTTCCGACGTGGAGGCTTTGGCCGTCATGGATATCGACCACCGGCATCCGGTAGCCGTTGAGGTAGGTCCCGTTCAGCGAGCCGTTGTCGATTGCCAGCCAACGGCCTTGATCGAACCGCAGGATCAGATGCGCGCGCGAGATGCGCGGATCGACGATGCGCACATCGGCCTGCACGTCGCGACCGACGACCACCTCGTGGCCGGCCGCGAAGGATCGTTGGGACCCGTCATGCCGAATTGTCAGGATGGGCGGGGCGGGTCTTGTCACTATTCAAGTATCGGCCCGAGTTGACAGTGCTCTGTATTGGACCCGGCTGTGACTTCGCTTTGTTTCTGCGCCGCGACTCATAGCGCATTCATAGCCTGCTGCGACGAATCGCCCACTGCTGTGCGGCATTATTCGATCGGGAGGCTGCAATCTTCGATTGTGTCCGTGCGTGCCGAGCACAGTGTCGTATCGGCAGACTGCAAGACGGAATAGAGGGCCCAATCGCGATGCGCAGCCCGTGGTGTGCGATCCGCATCACACGCGGCGACACCCGGGCGGTGCCGGGACACGAGGGGGCAAGGCATTGACGAACGAGCACAAGGGGACCACCCGGCGCATCGGCGCCGGGCGGCAGCTGCTGAGCAATCCGCGACAAGCCGGTGGGGCGTTGCGCGCCGGTTTTCACTCGTTGCCGGCCATGCCCATCGGTCAGCTGTTCCGCCGCATACCGCGCGTCGATTCGGCACCGAACGCGGAACCCGTGGTGGCACAACAGAAAAACGAGTCCTCTGCGGCGCGCCTGGCGGTATCTAACGGCGCGTCGTTCGCCGGCTACACCATTCTGCGGCAGCTTGGCGCCGGCGGAATGGCCGAGGTCTATCTCGCGCTGCATCCCAGGCTGCCCCGCCGTGACGTGATCAAGGTGCTCGCCGAGGCGGTGACCGCCGACCCCGAGTTCCGCGACAGATTCAATCGGGAGGCCGATCTCGCGGCGACGCTGTGGCACCCCCACATCGTCGGTGTGCACGACCGGGGCGAATTCAACGGGCATCTGTGGATTTCGATGGACTACGTCGAGGGCACCGATGCCTCGCGGCTGGTCAAGGAGAACTACGCGGAGGGGATGCCGATCCGCGAGGTGTGCGCCATCGTGCAAGCGGTCGCGGGCGCGCTGGACTACGCGCACGATCGCGGCCTGCTGCATCGCGACGTCAAGCCCGCCAACATCCTGCTCACCCATCCCGAAGAGGGAGAGCGTCGAATCCTGTTGGCGGACTTCGGTGTGGCACGTCACCTCGGGGACATCAGCGGGATCACCGAAACCAACGTCGCGGTGGGCACGGTGGCGTATGCCGCGCCCGAGCAGCTGACGGGTTCTCCCATCGACGGCCGGGCAGACCAATATGCTTTGGCCGCAACGGCTTTCCATCTTCTCACCGGAGCACCTCCGTTTCAGCATTCGAACCCGATCGCGGTGATCAGTCAGCACCTGCACGGGGATCCGCCGCGGCTCAGCGATTTCCGGCCCGAGCTGGCGGCGCTCGACGAGGTGTTTCTTCGGGCCCTCGCCAAACGGCCCGAAGAGCGGTTCGAGCGCTGCCGCGCGTTCGCCACCGCCGTCCGCGAATCACTAGATGACGGCGCCGAACTCGGCGGCGGGGCCGGGGCCCGCGCCGCCGTCTCGTCACCGCATCGCCGGCGCGGGCCCGGCGGCGCCGTCGTCGGCCTGGCCCAACGGTTTTCGTCGAAGACCCGGTGGGCGGCCGCGCTGGTGTGCGCGGTGCTCATCGCCGTCGCGGCGACCTGGTCGATCCTCTACTCCGTGCAGCCCGACACGCGCCCGGCCAACCCCGCGCTCGCGTCGAAACCCTCCGTCCCGGCCCCGAGCGCCGCACCCGGTCCCGGCGGGCCGGTGCGCGGACCGGTGCTCAACGGGACTTACCGGCTGGACTACGACCAGACCAAGCGCACCACCAACGGCGTCTCGGTCCGGCACGCCGGGGCCGCCACCAGCTGGTGGGCCTTCCGGTCGGTATGCACAACCGACGGATGTGCGGCCACCGGCACCCAGCTGGACGACGCCACCCACCAACTCGTCGACACCACCGACGGCGGGCAGAGCGACACCCTGCGCTTCGTCGGCGGCTACTGGCAGGGCACTCCGACCCAGCGGCGGGTGGGCTGCACCCCGCCCAATGGCCCGGTCGCGGCCACTCAGCAGGAAACCATCGGGTGGTCGCTGGCGCCGCAGGCCGACGGCACGCTGCGCGGCACCTTGACCGAGACCGTGCTGAGCAATGAGTGCGGCGCCCAGGGGGCGGTGGTGCGGGTGCCCGTGGTGGCCACCCGGACCGGCCAGACGCCCGCCAAGGTCACGTTGAGCGACCCCAACCAGGCGATCAATGCCTCGACCACCGCATCCGCCCCGGCGCCGCCGGTGCTCGGCGGGCCGTGCGGCGACGTCGGCAAGGTCGCCTACGACCCGACCAACAGCGAGGAGATCGTCTGCGAGGGCAGCAGCTGGGCCAAGGCGCCGATCACGATGGGGGCGCACGCCGCCGGCAGCTCGTGTGACCGGCCGGGCACGCCGGTGTTCGCCATGAGCACGTCCAGCGACGGCTACCTGCTGCAATGCGATCCGATCACCCGGACCTGGACGCGGCCGGCGGGGTAGTTTCCCGGGTACCACCAGGCGAGCCCCGAATCCGCTACCGCGACCAGCTCGCCGACACTTGTCGGTGATCGGTTCTACCCTGGTGCCATGGCATTCGCCACGGAGCACCCCGTAGTAGCGCATTCGGAGTATCGCGCTGTCGACGACGTCGTGCGCGTCGGCGGCGACTTCGAGGTCGTCAGCCCGCACGATCCCGCCGGGGACCAGCCGGCCGCCATCGAGGAGCTGGAACGCCGGATCAAGGCGGGGGAGCGCGATGTCGTGCTGCTCGGCGCTACCGGTACCGGGAAGTCGGCCACCACCGCGTGGCTCATCGAGCGACTGCAGCGGCCCACCCTGGTGATGGCGCCCAACAAGACGCTGGCCGCCCAGCTGGCCAACGAGCTGCGAGAAATGTTGCCGCACAACGCGGTTGAATACTTCGTCTCGTACTACGACTACTACCAGCCCGAGGCGTACATCGCGCAGACCGACACCTACATCGAGAAGGACAGCTCGATCAACGACGACGTCGAGCGGCTACGGCATTCAGCGACGTCGTCGCTGCTGTCGCGCCGGGACGTGGTCGTGGTGGCGTCCGTGTCGTGCATCTACGGCCTGGGCACACCGCAGTCGTACCTGGACCGCTCAGTCGAGGTGCGGGTGGGCGCCGAGGTGCCGCGGGATGCGCTGCTGCGGCTGCTGGTCGACGTCCAGTACACCCGCAACGACCTGTCGTTCACCCGCGGCTCCTTCCGGGTGCGCGGCGACACTGTCGAGATCATCCCGTCCTATGAAGAGCTGGCGGTGCGCATCGAGTTCTTCGGCGACGAGATCGAGGCGCTGTACTACCTGCACCCTCTGACGGGCGACGTGATCCGCCAGGTCGATTCGCTGCGGATCTTCCCGGCCACCCACTACGTCGCCGGCCCGGAGCGGATGGCGACGGCGATCTCGACGATCGAAGCGGAGCTGGCCGAACGGCTCGCCGAGTTGGAGGGGCAGGGCAAGCTGCTCGAGGCGCAGCGGTTGCGGATGCGCACCAACTACGACATCGAGATGATGCGCCAGGTCGGGTTCTGCTCGGGCATCGAGAACTACTCCCGGCACATCGACGGCCGGGGTCCAGGCTCGCCGCCGGCGACCCTGCTGGATTACTTCCCGGAAGACTTCCTGCTGGTCATCGACGAATCCCACGTCACCGTGCCGCAGATCGGCGGCATGTACGAGGGCGACATGTCGCGCAAACGCAACCTGGTCGAATACGGATTCCGGTTGCCGTCGGCGTGCGATAACCGCCCGCTGACCTGGGAGGAGTTCGCCGACCGGATCGGGCAGACCGTGTACCTGTCGGCCACCCCGGGCCCCTACGAGCTCAGTCAGTCCGCCGGCGAGTTCGTCGAACAGGTGATCCGGCCCACCGGCCTGGTGGACCCGAAGGTGGTGGTCAAGCCGACGAAGGGGCAGATCGACGACCTGATCGGCGAGATCCGGAAGCGCACCGAGGCCGACGAAAGGGTCCTGGTCACGACGCTGACCAAGAAGATGGCCGAGGACCTCACCGACTACCTGCTCGAGATGGGCATTCGGGTGCGCTATCTGCACTCCGAGGTCGACACGCTGCGCCGGGTGGAGCTGCTGCGCCAGCTGCGGCTGGGCGAGTACGACGTGCTGGTCGGCATCAACCTGCTGCGCGAGGGCCTGGACCTGCCCGAAGTGTCGCTGGTGGCGATCCTGGACGCGGACAAGGAGGGCTTCCTGCGCTCGTCGCGCAGCCTGATCCAGACCATCGGCCGCGCCGCCCGCAACGTCTCCGGCGAGGTGCACATGTACGCCGACACCATCACCGATTCGATGAAGGAGGCCATCGACGAGACCGAACGGCGGCGGGCGAAGCAGGTCGCGTACAACGAGGAACACGGCATCGACCCGCAACCGCTGCGCAAGAAGATCGCCGACATCCTCGACCAGGTCTACCGCGAGGCCGACGACAGCGAGACGGTGGAGATCGGCGGGTCGGGGCGCAATGCATCCCGCGGCCGCCGCGCGCAGGGCGAGCCGGGTCGCGCGGTCAGCGCCGGGGTGTTCGAGGGCCGCGATACGGCCAGCATGCCGCGCGCCGAACTGGCCGACCTGATCAAGGACCTCACCGCCCAGATGATGGCCGCGGCCCGTGACCTGCAGTTCGAGCTGGCGGCGCGGTTCCGTGACGAGATCGCGGACCTGAAGAAGGAACTGCGGGGGATGGACGCCGCCGGCTTGAAATGAGTTTGCTGGCAACATATCTCCCGCTCTTGCCGCCGCGAAAGCCCATACGGTAGAAGAGTGACCGACGCGGCGACCATTACCGGAGGCTGGCGTGAGCTGCTGGGCGCGAGGTATCTGAGGACCTCCGTACTGCTGGCCGGCGGGGTAGCGCTGTACGCCACCAACGAGTTCCTGACCACCAGCTTGTTGCCCAACACCATCGCAGAAATCGGCGGCAGCCGGCTCTACGCGTGGGTGACCACCCTGTATCTCGTCGGCTCGGTGGTCGCGGCCACGATGGTCAATCCGATGCTGCTGCGCGTCGGTGCGCGCGCGTCATATCTGCTGGGGCTCGTCGTATTCGGCGTCGCCAGCCTCGTTTGCGCTGCCGCTCCGACCATGCATGTGTTGATTGCTGGCCGGGCCATGCAGGGGGTGGCCGGGGGATTGCTGGCCGGCCTGGGTTATGCGGTCATCAACTCCGCCCTACCCCGCTGGTTGTGGACTCGCGGCTCCGCGCTGGTGTCGGCGATGTGGGGGGTCGCGACGGTGGTCGGCCCCACCACGGGCGGCCTGTTCGCGCAGTTCGGCATCTGGCGGTGGGCGTTTGTCGCGATGGCCGTCCTGACCGGCCTGATGGCTCTGCTGGTCCCGGTGGCGTTGGCCCGCGTCAGCCCGCCGAGCGGCGTCCCCAAGATGAGAGTCCCGGTGTGGTCGCTGCTGATCATCGGGCTGGCCGCGCTGGCCGTCAGCGTCGCGCAGATTCCGCACAACGCCGCCGCGACGTATGGGCTGCTCGCGGCCGGCGTCGGCCTGGTCGGCGTGTTCGTGGTCGTCGACTGGCGCATGCACGCGGCCATCCTGCCGCCCAGCGTGTTCACTTCCGGCCCCCTGAAGTGGATCTACCTCACTATGGGCGTGCTGATGGGCGCGGCGATGGTGACCACCTACGTGCCGTTGTTCGGACAGCGGTTGGCGCACCTGACGCCGATCGCGGCCGGGTTCCTGGGGGCGGCGCTCGCGGTGGGCTGGACGGTCAGCGAGATCGTCAGCGCCTCGCTGGAGCACCCGCGGACCATCGGGCGGGTGGTCCTCGTGGCGCCGCTGGTGGTGGCGGCGGGACTGGGGCTGGGTGCCGTGGCGCGGCACGGCGACGACTCCGGCTGGACCGCCGCGCTGTGGGCGGTCGCCCTGCTCGTCGCCGGCATCGGGATCGGGATGGCCTGGCCGCACCTGTCGGCCCGCGCGATGGCGTCCGTCGCGGACCCGGTCGAAGGCGGGGCCGCATCCGCGGCGATCAACACCGTCCAGCTGACCTCCGCGGCGATCGGCGCCGGTTTGGCCGGTGTTGTCGTCAACACCGCCACGGGCGGGGACCAGATGGCGGCGCACCTGCTGTTCACGGTGTTCACCGCGTTGAGCGCGGCCGGTGTGGCCGTGTCCTATGCCGCGACGCGCGCCACCCGGCAGGCCCAGCCGGTCGGCGCCGGAGGCTGAGCTCAGTCCCGCGCTGTGCCGGCCGCGTGGCAAATCACCGCGTGGACTTCACAACCTGCGAGTAGTGGAATTGCCATCGCTCGACGATGCGGAAGCCGAGATAGCCCGGGAATCGGTACGCCGGAGCGCGCCCGAACGCGTTTCCGGGCGGCAGCGATCGCCCGGCTTGATGGTCGGGCAGCGAGTTGTCCTTATTGGTGATGGTCCAGATCGCCGGGCATTTGTTGATTTTGGCGGTCGTCAGCCACACGGCGACGTGCCCGTCCCACAGCGACCCGACCTTGGGGCCGTACGCGCCGCGCTCGACGTCGATCAGCGACCGGAAGGCCGCCGGCCGGGTGGCCAACAGCGCGCGAATCGGGCCGGGCCGCCACGGCACGGTGTTGTCGACCATCAGGCAATCGCCTGGGGCGGCGTGCGAGCTGATCAGATCGGCGACCTGGCTGTAGTCCCACCCCTCCTTGGCGTACGGCCAGCGCTGGACGAACAGGTAGTCGGGGACGGCCGCGGCGACGAAAAGCGCGACAAGACCGGCGATCAGCCACCCCCGGCGCCCGACGGTGACGATGCAGATCGCCAGCACAACGGCCATCGCCGGCGTGGTCAGGATCAGGTAGCGGGGGAAGTACATCGGCTCGCCGACCGCCGAGTAGATGACGACGGCGGCGGTGGGCAATACCACCCACGCGATGCAGCTGGTCAGCAGGCGAGCTATGTCGCCCGGCGGGGCGGGCGCGCCGGCCAGTCGAGCGGCGACCGCGGCCACCATGATGACCGCACTGAGCACCGCGAACGGAACGCTGTGGTCGAAGTATTGGCGTTGGGTGATGTCGAAGGCGTAGTGCCAGCTGACCGGGAAAAGCCAATTGACCTGGAACGCCTGCCCGTGCGCGAACAGGATGAACGGCGTCATCGCACCCAGCGCGACGGCCGTGCTGGCCGCCCACCAGATCGTTGGAAACCTGCGGGATCCTTTGGCGGCCACCAGCGGCAGCATCGCCGCGTAGACGAGGACGAGCAGGATCAGGTTGAGGCTCAGCAGAATCGACGCCATCAGCGCCACGGCGTAGCCGACCCACAGCCAGGGCCGGCGCCGCCGCACCGCGGCGACGAACAGGACCGTCAGCCAGATCGCCGCGGCCACCGACATCGCATACGAGCGGGCCTCGATGCCCGCCCACGTGATGCGCGGCAGGATCGCGAAGACGACTCCGGCGCACACCGCGGTACCGCGGCTGGGGGTGAACTGCCTGGTCAACACCACGACGCCGGCCGCGGCGACCCCGACTGCCAACGCGCTCGGAACGCGCGACCAGAACTCGGTGGGCGGGAAGATGGCGAACCAACCGTGCATCAGCAGGTAGTAGGCGCCATGGACGGCGTCGATGTGGCCCAGCAACCGCCACAGCTCTGGCAGCGTCCGGCTGGCCGCAGCCGATATCGTCGCGCCCTCGTCGAACCAGAGCGACGGCCGGCAGGCCCAGGCGGCGCTGACGACGGTGGCGAACAGCGCGTTCGCCCAGGGATCGAGCAATCTGCCGCGCGCAGGCCCGCACACCGGTTGGGAGCCAACAGCCCCGGCACGCGGTTGCAAAGTGGGCTCGACGGTGGGCATGGACATGATGCTTGTTACTTTAAGTCGCTGGTCATGCAGTCGGTCACAAAGCGTCCGGCGCATTCGCTATGCGGGTGTTGATTCACGAAAAGCGGCGTAATGCAATGCCTTCCACGCCGGGCGCGTGCAGGTGAATGTTCTGCCATTGTCGATATCCTCCGTTGCCGCAGCCAAAACCCGCAAATTGCGGACGCGCCACGCCGCGTCGTGTCGTTGATCTGTCTCCTCTGTATCGAGCAAACGCGCTACTGTCTTGGGTTGGCTGACCAACCGAAACTGGGAGGGTAAATGGGCGCCTATCGGACTGTGGTGGTAGGAACCGATGGCTCGGACTCGTCGATGCGCGCTGTGGAGAAGGCGGCGCAGATCGCCGGAGAGGACGCCAAGCTGATCGTGGCGTCGGCATATCTGCCCCAACATGAGGACGCCCGGGCGGCCGACGCCCTGCGGGAGGAAAGCTACAAGGTTTCGGGCACCGCACCCATTTACGCGATTCTGCGCGACGCCAAGGACCGTGCCCACGCCGCAGGCGCGAAGAACATCGACGAGCGACCCGTTGTCGGGGCGCCGGTCGATGCGCTGGTGCAGCTCGCCGAGGAGGAGCAGGCCGATCTACTCGTGGTCGGCAACGTCGGCTTGAGCACGATCGCCGGTCGGCTGCTGGGATCGGTGCCGGCCAACGTCTCGCGTCGGGCCAAGACCGACGTGTTGATCGTGCACACCACCACGTAGCACCGCGCTACCAGCCCCGCTCGCGCCATTCGCTCAGGTGGGGGCGCTCGGCGCCCAGCGCCGTGTCGTCGCCGTGGCCGGGGTAGATGACGGTTGAGTCGTCATACACGTCGAACACCCGGGCGGAGACGTCCTCGATCAGCTGGCTGAAATCACCCGGCTGCCACGTCTTCCCGACGCCGCCGGGGAACAGGCAGTCGCCGGTGAACAGCTGCGTGACCCCGCCGGTCGCGGGCCCGTCGAGCGCCAGCGCGATCGAGCCCGGGGTGTGCCCGCGCAGGTGGATGACGTCGAACGTCAGCTGGCCGAGGCGCACGGTGTCACCGCCCGCCAGCAAACGATCCGGCTTGACCGGCAGCGGCTCCGCGTCGATCTCGTTGGCCGCGGTCGGCGCCCCGGTGGCGGCCGCCACCGCCTCCAGCGCCTGCCAGTGGTCGAAATGCTGGTGGCTGGTCACGATCAGGGACAGCTTCGGCGCGTGCTGCTGGATCAGATCGAGCAGCACGTCCGCGTCGTTGGCGGCGTCGATCAGCAGACTTTCGCCGGTAGCGGAACACGTGACCAGATAGGCGTTGTTGTCCATGGGGCCCACCGAGACCTTTAGGATCGTGGCGCCGGGTAGGGTCCGGCGGGCCGCGGTACCGGGCTCAACGTGTCCGGTGTAGTTGTCGTCCACTGCAGTCATACCGGTCACGCTACTGGTCAAAACTCGCTTGTCGGTGTGGGCACATAGCATGGAATGCGCCGTGCGCAATTCCGGTTCGGGATGCACACGGGGCTACCAGGAGGCCACGAGAAGTTGCCGGAAAGTTCTGAGAGGGGCAGCGTTGGCTGACCGTCTGATCGTCAAGGGCGCCCGCGAACACAACCTGCGCGGCGTCGATCTCGACCTGCCCCGCGACGCGCTGATCGTCTTCACCGGGCTGTCGGGTTCGGGAAAATCGTCGCTGGCCTTCGACACGATTTTCGCCGAGGGGCAGCGCCGCTATGTGGAGTCCCTGTCCGCCTACGCCCGCCAGTTCCTGGGGCAGATGGACAAGCCGGACGTGGACTTCATCGAGGGGCTGTCCCCGGCGGTGTCCATCGACCAGAAATCGACCAACCGCAACCCACGCTCGACCGTCGGGACCATCACCGAGGTCTATGACTACCTGCGGCTGCTCTACGCGCGGGCGGGTACGCCGCACTGTCCGATCTGCGGCGAGCGAATCGCCCGCCAGACCCCGCAGCAAATCGTCGACCAGGTGCTGGCGATGCCGGAGGGCACCCGCTTCCTGGTGCTCGCGCCGGTGGTACGCACCCGCAAGGGCGAGTTCGCCGACCTCTTCGAGAAGCTCAACGCCCAGGGCTACAGCCGGGTGCGGGTCGACGGCGTCGTGCACCCCTTGACCGATCCGCCGAAGCTGAAGAAACAGGAGAAGCACGACATCGAGGTGGTGGTGGACCGCCTGACCGTCAAGGCGTCCGCCAAGCAGCGGCTCACCGATTCGGTGGAGACCGCGCTGAACCTGGCCGACGGCATCGTCGTGCTCGAGTTCGTCGACCACGAACACGACGCGCACAACCGGGAGCAGCGGTTCTCCGAGAAGCTGGCCTGCCCCAACGGGCACGCCCTGGCGGTCGACGACCTGGAACCGCGGTCGTTCTCGTTCAACTCGCCCTACGGCGCCTGCCCCGAGTGCAGCGGCCTGGGCATCCGCAAGGAGGTCGACCCGGACCTGGTGGTGCCCGACCCCGAGCGCACCCTGGCCGAGGGCGCGGTGGCGCCGTGGTCCAACGGCCACACCGCGGAGTACTTCATTCGGATGATGGCCGGGCTGGGCGACGAGCTGGGCTTCGACGTCGACACCCCGTGGCGCAAGCTGCCGGCCAAGGCCCGCAAGGCGATTCTCGAGGGCTCCGACCACCAGGTGCACGTGCGATACCGCAACCGGTATGGCCGCACCCGGTCCTACTACGCGGATTTCGAAGGCGTGCTGGCTTTCCTGCAACGCAAGATGGCCCACACCGAGTCCGAGCAGATGAAGGAGCGCTACGAGGGCTTCATGCGTGACGTGCCCTGCCCGGAGTGCGACGGCACCCGGCTCAAGCCGGAGATCCTGGCGGTCACGCTGACCGCGGGGGACCGGGGTGCGAAGTCCATCGCCGAGGTCTGCGAACTGTCGATCTCGGACTGCGCGGAATTTTTGAACCGGCTCACCCTCGGCCATCGCGAGAAGGCGATCGCCGGGCAGGTGCTCAAGGAAATCCAGTCACGGCTGGGGTTTTTGCTCGACGTCGGGCTGGAGTATCTGTCGCTGTCGCGCGCCGCGGCCACCCTGTCCGGTGGTGAGGCACAACGCATTCGGCTGGCAACCCAGATCGGGTCCGGTCTGGTCGGTGTGCTGTACGTGCTCGACGAACCGTCCATCGGGCTGCATCAGCGCGACAACCGTCGACTCATCGAAACCCTCACGCGGCTAAGGGGTTTGGGCAACACGCTGATCGTCGTCGAGCACGACGAGGACACCATCGCGCACGCCGACTGGATCGTCGACATCGGCCCGCGCGCCGGCGAGCACGGCGGCGAGATCGTGCACAGCGGCACCTACAGCGAGCTGCTGGCGAACGACGATTCGATCACCGGCGCCTACCTGTCCGGCAAGGAACGCATCGAGATGCCCGCGAAGCGCCGCGCGGTGGACCGCAAGCGTCAGCTGACCGTCGTCGGCGCCCGCGAGCACAACCTGCGCGGCATCGACGTCTCGTTCCCGCTCGGCGTGCTCACCTCGGTCACCGGGGTGTCCGGATCCGGCAAATCCACGCTCGTCAACGACATTCTGGCCGCGGTGCTGGCCAACCGGCTCAACGGCGCGCGCCAGGTCCCCGGCCGGCACACCCGGGTCACCGGGCTGGACCACCTGGACAAGCTGGTGCGGGTGGATCAGTCACCGATCGGCCGGACGCCGCGGTCCAACCCGGCCACCTACACCGGGGTGTTCGACAAGATCCGCACCCTGTTCGCCGCCACCACCGAAGCCAAAGTCCGTGGCTACCAACCGGGCCGGTTCTCGTTCAACGTCAAGGGCGGCCGCTGCGAGGCGTGCACCGGCGACGGCACCATCAAGATCGAGATGAACTTCCTGCCCGACGTGTACGTGCCCTGCGAGGTCTGCCATGGCGCTCGATACAACCGGGAAACGCTGGAGGTGCACTACAAGGGCAAGACCATCTCCGAAGTGCTCGACATGTCCATCGAGGAGGCCGCGGAGTTCTTCGAGCCGATCACCGGCATCCACCGCTATCTGCGCACCCTGGTCGACGTCGGGCTGGGATACGTGCGGCTCGGCCAGCCCGCGCCCACGCTGTCCGGCGGCGAGGCGCAGCGCGTCAAGCTGGCCGCGGAACTGCAGAAGCGCTCGACCGGGCGCACCGTGTACATCCTCGACGAGCCCACCACGGGCCTGCATTTCGACGACATCCGCAAGCTGCTGAAGGTCATCAACGGCCTTGTCGACAAAGGCAATACGGTCATCGTCATCGAGCACAACCTGGACGTGATCAAGACCTCGGACTGGATCGTGGACATGGGCCCGGAAGGCGGCGCCGAGGGCGGAACCGTTGTCGCGGAAGGAACCCCGGAGGACGTCGCGGCCGTGCCCGAAAGCTATACCGGGAAATTCCTCGCCGAGGTGATCGGGCGCACCCCCGCGTCATCCAGTGCGCCGCCACGATCGAACAGGCGTCGCAAAGTCACCGCCTGAGTCGGCTCAACCCTCGTCGGGCCGCATCGACTCCCGGATCTGGGCGAGCCGCTCGGCCGCCGCGCGCTGGCGTTCGTCGTACTGTTCCTGCACCGACCGGCCCTCGGGTGATTCCGCGTCGAGTTCGGCGGCGCCCTGCGCGGTCGCGTAGCGGGACTCGATCTGGTCGCGCACCGACTCGAAGGTCGGCACACCGGCGTCGTCGTATTCCGGGACGGGCCCGGTGGAGCTGGAAGCGGATCCTTCGTCGGGCATGCCGCCACGCTATAGCGGCTGGCGCTCGAAGTACCGAACCATCTGTTGCCAATACACCAGCGTCAGCGCCATCTGTACCGCGACCGCGATCAGCGCCGGCCGCAGCCGATGCCGGCGCGCGGCGAACAGCGCTATCAGCGCGGCCGCCGACGCCGCCGCGCTGACCGCCATCGCCGCGTCGCGGGGCCGACGGCTGATCCACAGCTCTTCGCCCAGCATCGCGCGCGTCGACCATGCGCGTCGATGCGCGGGCTTGCCGAATACCAACGGATTTACCGTCAGCCACAACGCAATCCACACCGCATGCGCCCATCGCCGCGTCCAGATCGGGACCAGGATCAGCGGTGTGCTCGCCCATCGGCTCCATGCGCTGCACGGATGGCAGTGCCGAGCGAAGACGGCACGCCGGACGCGCGCGACGGACAGCGCAGGCACTATCGGGTGTTGGAGTGCTCGGCCGGGACGACCACCGGGGTGCCGACGGCGGGCGCGGACGCGGCGGGCAACGGCGTCCGCGGTATCCCCGGAGTGCCCAGCTCGCCGGCGAGCCAGGGCAGCGACGTCGCGAACACGCGGTCCGCGAACGGCCAGTCGTGCTTGCCGGGCTGGGGCACCACCGCGCAGTCGATTCCGTTGGAGCGGCCCAGCGCACAAAGCGAATAGGCCGCCGCGGTCTGATTGCCCGGATTGGCGGCCGCGTCGCGCCCGGCGACGCGGATCGCGCCGCTGTCGGCCAGCTGGAGGTCGCGCCGTGCGGCGGGCGGGCCGTCGGACGAGATCGCGAACCAGCCGGCCACGTCGCGGTAGGGCCCGTGCCGGTTAATCACCGTGCTCGGATCGAAAGCCGCCCAGGCGTCGGCGTTTCCGCCGAACAGCCTGGCGATGGTTTGGGCCTTGTTCCCGGCGTTGGGGAAGAAATCGCCGGCCACGTCGACGAACGCGCTGAACATATCGGGGTGCATGACGGTCAGGTCCACCGCGCAGGTCCCGCCCATCGACCAGCCGGCGACGCCCCAGTTGGCCCGCCTCGGGCTGACGCCGAAAGTCGAAATCATAAAAGGCACAACATCTTTGGTCAGATGGTCGGCAGCGTTGCCGCGAACACCGTTGACGCATTCGGTGTCGTTGTTGAACGCGCCGCCCGAATCCACGAACACCAGCACCGGCGCCTTGCCGTCGTGCGCGGCCGCGAAGTCGTCAATCGTCTTGACCGCGTTGCCCGCTCGGGTCCAGTCCGCCGGCGTGTTGAACTGCCCGCCGATCATCATCACGGTCGGCAGCGGCGGAGGCGGCGTGGTGGCGAACCACTCGGGCGGCAGGTAGACCAGCTCGCCCCGGTGTTTGAAGTGCGATCCGTCGGAGGGGATCGCCACCGGCACCACGGTGCCGTGCGGCGGCCGGGTCCCCTTGGCGGCCATGGCGGTAACGGTGGCCTGATCGGTCTGATCGGGCAGCGGGCCCGACGTCAGCTGGCTCCACGCCGATTGCACGGTGGGGAAGTAGCCCACCCAGAGGTTGAGCATCAGAGACGTGCTGAGCAGGCACAGTGGCACGGCCAGCACCGCGGCGCCACGCCGCCAGCGGCGCGCGGTGCGCCAGCCCAGGACCAGCACCGCCGCCGCCATGCCCGTCAGCGCGATCCAGATCCACAGCGCCGCCGGGGCGGGGTCATCGGAAAGCCCGCGGTCGACGATGTACCAGTGCGTGAGGTAGGCCGCGACCCCGCCGGCCAGCGCGGCCCCCGGCAGCCACACCGTGCGCCACCGGCGCGACCGCCAGCCGATCGCCGACGTCAGCATCACCGCGGCGAGCACCTGGACCGTCGCGGGCACCCAGCCGTGCATCAGCGAGGTGTGGCTACTTGCCAGGAACTGCGCGGGCGCGCTGTCCATCGGGGCTGTCACGTGACTCATTGTGATCTATCGGTAACCTGCCCGGAACCTGTTTGCCGAATGTTCGCTTTGGGCTTTCTGGACGGATGTGGCCGCCGCTAATGCGGTTTGGCCAGCGGGAATGGCAACGTCTCGCGGATGCTGCGTCCCGTTATGAGCATGACGAGCCGATCGATGCCCATCCCGAGCCCGCCGGTGGGCGGCATCGCGTATTCCATCGCCTGCAGGAAGTCTTCATCGAGCTCCATCGCCTCGGGATCGCCGCCGGCAGCTAACAGCGATTGCTCCTGCAGGCGGCGGCGCTGCTCGACGGGGTCGGTGAGCTCGCTGTAGGCGGTGGCCAGCTCGACGCCCCACGCCACCAGGTCCCACCGCTCGGCGACGCCCGGTTGGGTGCGGTGCGGCCGCGTCAACGGCGACACCGACGTCGGGAAGTCGATATAGAACGTCGGCTCCTCGGTCCGGTCCTCGACCAGGTGCTCGTACAGCTCCAACACCACCGCGCCGGCATCCCAGTGCGCCCGATAGGGAACGTGCGCGGCGTCGGAGAACTTCCGCAGGACCGACAGCGGAGTGGCCGGGTCGATGCGCTCGCCCAGCGCCTCGGACACGGCGTCATGGACGGTCTTGACCGCCCACACCCCGGAGATGTCGACCGGTTCCAGCCGCCCTTCGGCCCCGGCGCGCAGCACGGTCTGCTCGCCGTGCGCGGCCTGGGCGGCATTCTGGATGAGCTCGCGGCATCCGTCGATCCACACCTTGTAGTCGGCGTGCGCCTGGTAGGCCTCCAGCAGGGTGAATTCCGGGTTGTGGCTGAAGTCGACACCCTCGTTGCGAAAAGCCCGGCCCAGCTCGAAGACTCGCTCGACGCCGCCGACACACAGCCGCTTCAGGTAGAGCTCCGGCGCGATGCGCAGGAACAGGTCCAGGTCGTAGGTGTTGATGTGCGTGACGAAGGGCCGCGCGGTGGCCCCGCCGTGGATCTGCTGCAGGATCGGGGTCTCGACCTCGATGAAGTCCCTGGCGAACAGCGTCTGCCTGACCGAGCGCAACACCTCGCTGCGCGCCTTGATCAACTCACGCGACTCGGGATTGACGGCCAGGTCGACGTAGCGCGTCCGCACCCGCGCCTCCGGGTCGGTCAGCCCCTTCCACTTGTTCGGCAAAGGCCGCAGGCACTTACCGATCATTCGCCAGTCGGCGACGATCAGCGAGCGGCTGCCCTTCTTGGAAAAGCCCATGTGGCCGGACACCTCGACCAGGTCGCCCAGGTCGATGGCCGCGGTGAAGTCGGCGGTCCGGCCCCGCTGCAGCTGCGAATTGTCCAGCAGCACTTGCATTTCCCCCGACCAGTCGCGCAGGTGGGCGAACAGCACCCCGCCGTAGTCACGGATCCGCAAGATCCGGCCCGAGACGGTGATGTCGGCGTCATCGTCTGCGTCGAGCGCCCTGGCGACGGTGTGGCTGGGCGGAGCTCCGACCGGATACGCGTCGACCCCCTCGCGCTGCAAGATCTTCAGCTTGGCCAGCCGCACTCGAACCTGTTCGGGCAGGCGGGACCTGAACTCCTCCTCGTCGGCGGACTCGCGGCGCTCCCGCAGCCCGCTGACGTCCGGGGCGCTGCCGTCGTGATGGAGCAGCCCGGATTCCGCCAAGCGCGGCGGGACGGCGGGGTAGTGGCCGGTGTGCGTCTTGCGCCGGCCGAACGGCAACACCAGGAAGCCCTCCGCGAGGGCCGAAGCGACGCCGACCCGGGGAATCAGGCGGGCGTCCTCGTAACAGGCGTAGCGCGGCACCCACTCCGGTTGGTATTTCATGTTCGAGCGGTAGAGGGTCTCCAGCTGCCACCACCGCGAGAAGAAGAGCAGCAGCCCCCGCCACAGCCGGGCGACGGGACCGGCGCCGAGCTGAGCGCCCTGTTCGAACGCCGAGCGGAACATCGCGAAGTTCAGTGAAATGCGGGTGATGCCAAGGGCTTCGGCGCCCAATGCCAGGTCGCTGACCATCAGCTCGATGGTGCCGTTGGGGGATTGCGGCGAACGACGCATCAAGTCCAGGGAAACGCCGGTGGTGCCCCAGGGAACCAGCGACAGCATCGCCACGACGTTGCCGTCGCGGTCCAGCGCTTCGACCAGCAGGCAGTCCCCGTCGGCGGGATCACCGAGCCGGCCCAGGGCCATGGAAAAGCCACGCTCGGTCTGGGTGTCCCGCCAGGCGTCGGCGCGGGAGATGGTGTCGGCCATCGCGTCAGCGGTGATGTCGCGGTGCCGCCGGATCCGCACGGTCAGCCCCGCCCGGCGGGCCCGGGTTACGGCCTGACGCACCCCGCGCATGTCGGGCCCGGACAGTTTGAAATCGGAAGTCCGCAGGATGGCTTCGTCGCCCAGCTCGAGCGCGTTCAGACCGCCTTCGCGATACGCCCGCGCCCCCTGGGTGCTGGCGCCCATCACACCGGGCGCCCAGCCGTAGGTCTGGCACAGACCCAGCCAGGCGTCGACGGCCTGCGGCCACGCCCTCGGATCACCGATCGGGTCGCCGCTGGCCAGGCAGACGCCGATCTCGACCCGGTAGGTGATCGCGGCGCGCCCGCTCTGGGCGAAGACCACCGACTTGTCGCGGCGGGTGGCGAAGTAGCCCAGCGAGTCGTTCTTGCCGTACAGCTCGAGCAGCCCGCGGATCGCCGATTCGTCCTCACCGGTCAACGCGTTCTCCGCGCGCTGGGATTGGAACAGCACGATCGTCGCCACGATCAGCGCCAGCGCACCGAACAACCCGAAGATCGCGTTGAGGAACACGTGCGGCCGGCCGGTGAACAGATCCGGATCCGCCAGCGCGAAACCGACCACCCGGTTGGCCACGTAAGGCAGGCGGTCCTGGCGGGCGAGGGTGCCCGGAAACAACTCGACCAGACCCCAGGACACCAGAATCCCCACCACGTCGCCGGCGACCAGTACCGCGGCGGCCTTGACCAGAGCGCCCTTGCGGACCTTGGCCCAGAACTCCCGGTAGGCCAACACCAGCAGGACGATCGCCACGATATGCAGGGCGAACCCGAGGTTCTCGCCGAAGATCTGGGCGGCGGTGTTGTCGCCCGCGGCGATGTCGGCGGCGTTGAGCGCCGCGGCCAGAATCATGTTGGCCAGCAACAGCACCCAGGCGATGCGCTTACGCGCGGTCAGGGCCGCGGCCAGCAGGGCCAGGATGAACGACCACGCGATGCTGGTGTCCGGGAAGTTGAAGAGATAGTCGTTGATGAACTCGCGCGGCACTTTGATCAAGTACCTGATCAGCGGGGACACGCTCCCGAGCAGCGAGACCGTGGCGATGACGCCCACGGTCCACCCCGCCGCCGCCGGCACCCAGCGGTACCGCGAGTTCGACCGACCGCCGGGTCCCACACGCGGCCCCGAACGAGGAGATGCGAGAGTCACAGACCGCGAGGATATGCGCTCAATCCGGGAAAAGCTTGTGTAACCGTTAAGTGTGGCGGGCACTAGTTGGACACGTTTTCGGACCCGGCCCCGGCCGGTTCGGGCCCGTGCGCCCGGCCGAAGTGCTAAGCGGCACCTCAAGGCTGCTAAACTAGCGCCTGCGACCATCCCGGCGAATGCCAGGAACAGTTAAGTGGAGTCCCACTCCCACCGCGAGCCGACGAAATCCCTGTGCGGATCTTCGAAGGTTTGGCGGTCCGGTCACAGGCATCGCGGATGCCTGTTCCGCGGGCAACGCGGGCGGCTCGAGTAGTTCCAGCCGCGATCGGTCGGCATTGGGCCCTGCTGATGCAGGGCTTTTTTGCTAGTGGTGTGGTGTCTCCGCCGCTGATTCCCGGACCGACCCAGGCAGTCGTCACCGCAGGACATAGAGAAGCCCAACAAGGGAGGCCCCATCAGCACTGAGACCCGCGTCAACGAGCGCATTCGCGTACCTGAAGTCCGGTTGATCGGCCCAGGGGGAGAGCAGGTAGGCATCGTGCGCATCGAAGACGCACTGCGCGTCGCTGCGGACGCCGATCTCGACCTCGTCGAAGTTGCCCCTAATGCCAGACCCCCGGTCTGCAAGATCATGGACTACGGCAAGTTCAAATACGAAGCGGCGCAAAAGGCGCGCGAATCCCGCCGGAACCAGCAGCAGACCGTCGTCAAAGAACAAAAGCTGCGACCGAAGATCGACGATCATGATTACGAGACCAAAAAGGGTCACGTCATCCGCTTCCTGGAAGCGGGATCGAAGGTGAAGGTCACCATCATGTTCCGCGGACGTGAGCAGTCGCGGCCCGAGCTGGGCTATCGATTGCTCCAGCGCCTGGGTGCGGACGTGGCCGAATACGGCTTCGTCGAAACGTCCGCCAAGCAGGACGGCCGCAACATGACGATGGTGCTGGCACCGCATCGCGGCGCGAAGACTCGCGCCAAGGCGCGGCATCCGGAGGGACCCGGGGCCGGCCCGGTCCCGGACGATGCGGCCGCCGAAGCCGAACCTTCGTCGAACTGACCCACGCGAGACTCCGTAAGAGCTCGAGTACTCCACAGAACAGAGGAAACATGCCCAAAGCCAAGACCCACAGCGGGGCGTCAAAGCGGTTCCGGCGCACCGGTACCGGCAAGATCGTGCGCCAGCAGGCCAACCGTAGGCATCTGCTCGAGCACAAGCCGACCAAGCGGACCCGCCGCCTCGACGGCCGGACGACGGTGTCGGCCAACGACACCAAGCGTGTTAACAGCCTGCTGAACGGCTGACCACCACGCCGGCCAGACCCGTAATTGCGAGCTCGCACGGCGACCCGACCAACTAATTTGTGAACGAGAGTAGGAACATCCAATGGCACGCGTGAAGCGGGCGGTCAACGCCCACAAGAAGAGGCGCAGCATCCTCAAGGCCTCGAAGGGCTATCGCGGCCAGCGATCCCGGCTCTACCGCAAGGCCAAAGAGCAGCAACTTCATTCACTGAACTACGCCTACCGCGACCGTCGCGCGCGCAAGGGCGAGTTCCGTAAACTGTGGATCTCGCGGATCAACGCGGCGGCACGCGCCAATGACATCACCTACAACCGGCTGATCCAGGGCCTCAAGGCCGCCGGTGTGGAAGTGGACCGAAAGAACCTGTCCGACATCGCGATCGCCGACCCGGCCGCGTTCACGGCGCTGGTCGACATCGCGCGGGCGGCACTGCCCGAGGATGTCAACGCTCCCTCGGATTCGGGAGAAGCGGCCTAACTGCGCGCGGACCGGCCAGGTGCTGACCGAACGTTCGGCCAGGGTCGCCGCGGCGGTCAAGCTGCACCGCCACGTCGCCCGCCGGCGGGCGGGCCGGTTCCTCGCCGAGGGCCCCAACCTCGTGGCGGCCGCCGCCCGCCGCGGGCTGGTTCGCGACGTCTTCGTCACCGAGGCCGCCCAGCAGCGTCATGCGTCGCTGCTGGCGACCTTGGATTCCGCGCGGTGCCCGGTGCACCCGGTCACCGAGCGCGCGGCGAAAGCGTTGTCCGACACCGTCACCCCGGCCGGGCTGGTCGCCGTGTGCGAAACGCCGGCCACCCGCCTTCAGGACGCGCTGGCCGGCTCGCCTCGGCTGGTCGCGGTCGCGGTCGAGATCAGCGAGCCGGGCAACGCGGGCACCCTCATTCGCCTCGCGGACGCGATGGGTGCGTCCGGCGTCATCTTCGGCGGCCACAGCGTCGACCCGTACAACGGCAAGTGCCTGCGCGCGTCGGCGGGCAGCATCTTCTCGCTTCCGGTCGCCGTCGCGCCCGACACGGCCGCCGCCCTCGACGCGGTGCGTGCGGCGGGCCTGCAGCTGCTCGCCACCACCGTGGACGGTGAGACACGGCTCGACGAGGCCGCCGAACTGCTCGGCGCGCCGACGGCGTGGCTGTTCGGCCCCGAATCACACGGTCTGCCAACCGAAATCGCGGCGGTGGCCGACCACCGGATGCGCATCCCCATGTCCGGCGGCGCGGAGAGCCTGAACGTGGCGTCGGCCGCGGCCATCTGTCTGTATCAGAGCGCGCGGGCGCTGGGCCTGCCTACGCGGCCTTAGCCGGCCGTTTGGGCCTGCCCCGCCCGGCGCGCAGGCCGGCCAGCGACAGGGTCGTGTGCACCAGGGAACCCGCGCGTTCCATCAGCGCGCGGGCGGGTTCGAGTGGCGACCTGGGCGGCGGCGGGAAGTAATGCATCGGCAGGCCGCGCCGGTCGCGCGGCGGCGCCATGAACGGCGGCGCCTCGACCAGCGGGGCGTCGCTGGGCAGCCGTCCCTCGGCGCGCCGGTAGGCCGCCAGCGCGCGCGGGTGCAGCCGGATCTCGTCGGGCACCGCCAGGAAAGCCAACTCGACGGCCTTGCCGAACAGCCGCAGCAACACCTCGTCGCCCGGGGTCCAGCGCATGCCGGCCTTCTCGCGCACCGCCGGTTCGAAGAGCCCGGCCGCGATCCAGCGCTGGCCGGCGACCAGCGGCTTGAAGAGCTGGTCCCAGATCGGGGTGGGGACCAGGACGAACTTCGGCTTCGGGATGCGTATCTCGAAGATGTCCAGTGTCGCCCGGTTGATCTCCAGCTCCTCGCGGCAGACCCGCTCCCAGTACTCCTGGAATTCCTCCCACGATCCGGGCACCGGCCGCATGCTCATCCCGTACATCCGGTACCACTGCACGTGCTCGGCGAACAGCTGCCGCTTCTCGGCTTCGGTCAGACCGCCGCAGAAGTATTCGGCCACCTTGACGATCAGCATGAAGAACGTGGCGTGCGCCCAGTAGAAGGTCTCCGGGTTGAGCGCGTGATAGCGCCGCCCTGCGGCGTCGGTCCCCTTGATGGTGTGGTGGTAGCTGGTGATCTGGCGTCCGGTCTGCGATGCCCGGTCGCCGTCGTAGACGACGCCCATGATCGGGTAGACCGACCGCGCCACCCGCTGCAGCGGCTCCCGCAGCAGGATCGAATGCTCCTCGACCGCCGCGCCGAGTTCGGGATACATGTTCTGGATCGCCCCGATCCAGACGCCCATCATTCCGGTGCGCAAATCGCCAAAGTACTTCCAGGTCAGGGAATCTGGGCCGAGCGGATCGACGGCTTCCGACCCGGAAGCGTGCACAGTGCCAGTCATCGCGGCCTCCTGCTCCAGTTGCGCTCACGATAACTTTGACAACGAACGTTGTCTATGATTTCGGGGATGTGTTCGCTCGGGTGTTATCGAGCTTCCACATCGGTGTGGCGCCATCGTGATCAGGCGCTTTGATGCGAGATGTGACACATCCGCCGGACCCGGCCGGGACCGTCGTTGCCTGCCTTCGACGAAACCAAATAACCTGGCCTGGTGGAACTCGCGCGTCGCGATCTGGACCCGGGTGAGCCCGACGAGACCCAAGCGCAATCCGCTCCGCAACGCTCTCCGGTACACAGCGCGACCCAATGGCTGCACAGCCGCAACCGCAGCCCCGGGGCGGTCGCGTTCGTCCGGCGTGCGCGCCGGCTGCTGCCCGGCGACCCCGACTTCGGCGATCCGCTGTCCACGGCGGGCGAGGGCGGTCCGCGCGCCGCGGCGCGTGCGGCCGATCGGCTACTGGGAGACGGCGACGCGGTGTCCCGCGAGGTCAGCCTCGGTGTGCTGCAGCTCTGGCAGGCGTTGACAGAGGGAGTGTCGCGCCGGCCGGCCAATCCGGAGGTGACGCTGGTCTTCACCGACCTGGTCGGCTTCTCCACCTGGTCCCTGGAGGTCGGCGATGACGCGGCGCTGGCGCTGCTTCGGCAGGTGGCGCGGGCCCTCGAGCCACCGCTGCTCGACGCGGGCGGACACATCGTCAAGCGAATGGGCGACGGCCTCATGGCGGTCTTCGGCGATCCGACCGTCGCCGTGCGGGCCGTGCTGACCGCCAAGAAGGCGCTGAAATCGGTCGAGGTGGCCGGTCACACGCCGCGGATGCGGGTCGGCATCCACACCGGGCGACCGCAGCGACTGGCCGCGGACTGGCTTGGTGTCGATGTGAACATCGCCGCACGAGTTATGGAAAGAGCCACCAAGGGTGGAATCATGGTGTCGAGTTCAACGTTGGATCTCATACCGCAAAGCGAGTTGGACGCGTTGGGCGTCGAGGCCAAACGCACGAGGAAGCCGGTCTTCGCGCCGAAGCCCGCCGGCATTCCCGACGATTTGGCGATCTATCGCCTCAAGACTCTTAAGGAGTTGTCAGGCTCTGATGACACAGAAGAAGCGACACCGCAGCCATAATGGACGCCAATGTTAGGGGGCATCTTCTCCCGGCTCGCCCGGGTGCGATTCACGCTCGGGTACGCGGCGCTGCTGCTTGCCATCAGCTGCGCCATCCTGGCCCTGGGCCCGCAGGCACATGACGTCATCGTTGCGCGCGCCAGCACCAACGTGCACAACCTCGCGCACGGCCACCTCGGCACGCTGCTGGGCAGTGCGCTGGTGGTCGACGCCGGCCCGCTCTACTTCTGGCTGCCCTTCCTGACCTGCCTGCTGGCGCTCGCCGAGCTGCACCTGCGCACCATTCGGCTGGTGGTGGCCTTCGTCGTCGGCCACATCGGTGCGACGCTGCTGGTGGCGGCCGCGCTGGCCGCGTCGGTCGAATTCGGGTGGTTGCCCTTGTCGATCACCCGGGCCAGCGACGTCGGAATGAGCTACGGCGCCCTGGCCGTGCTTGGCGCGATGACGGCCGTGATTCCCTCCCGCTGGCGGGCCGCCTGGGTCGGCTGGTGGGTATCGGCGGGCATCGTTTCGGCGATCGTGGGCGGTGATTTCACCGACGCCGGGCACACCGTCGCCGTGATCCTCGGCGTGCTGGTCTCCGCCCGGTTCCGGCAGCCGATCCACTGGACGCCGGCGCGGTACCTGATGTTGGCGGCGTCCTCGGGCTTCGGCTTCCTGATGCTGGCCCACCACTGGGGGACCCTTGCGTCGACACCGGTGTTCGGACTCGTCGGCGCGTTCGTGGCCTACCAGGTGGCGAAGTTGGCCGGCGGCCGCCGCCTGACGGCCGTGCCGTTCGACGTCGACGACGCGCTGGGCGGTCCGCAGCCGGCCGTCGCCGGTTAAGCCAGCTCCCGGCCGGCCGCTGCGCCCGGCTTAGCTGCTAGCGCCCGCCAGGCGCCACGCGCCGAATCACTATGATCAGCACTTGCTGCGGGCAACGTGCAGCCAACCTTGAAGCAAGGAGAGTGTCGCCGCGTGGCCGATCGACCCGTCGACCTGTCGCCGGAAGCCCTGGCCCAAGCGGTCAGCGCGGCCCGGGAGGCATTCACGCGTGCCGGCGATCTCGACACTCTGGCGCGCGTCAAAACCGAGCACCTCGGTGACCGCTCACCGCTGGCGCTGGCGCGCCAGGCCCTGGGCGGCGTCCCCAAGGACGAGCGCGCCGACGCGGGCAAGCGGGTCAACGCCGCCCGAACCGAAGCCCAACACGGTTACGACGAGCGACTCGCGGTTTTGCGCGCCGAACGCGACGCCGCGGTGCTGGTCGCCGAAGGCATCGACGTCACGCTGCCCTCGACGCGGCAGCCGGCCGGCGCCCGGCACCCGATCACGATCCTGGCCGAGCACATCGCCGACACCTTCATCGCCATGGGCTGGGAACTGGCGGAGGGCCCGGAGGTCGAGACCGAGCAGTTCAACTTCGACGCGCTCAACTTCCCGGCCGACCACCCCGCCCGCAGCGAACAGGACACCTTCTACGTCGCGCCCGACGGTTCCCGCCAACTGCTTCGCACCCACACCTCGCCCGTGCAGGTCCGCACCCTGCTCGCCCGCGAGCTACCCGTCTACATCGTGTCGATCGGCCGGACGTTTCGCACCGACGAACTCGACGCCACCCACACGCCGGTCTTCCACCAGGTCGAGGGCTTGGCGGTGGACCGCGGCCTGACCATGGCGCACCTGCGGGGAACGCTGGACGCATTCGCACGCGCCGAGTTCGGTCCCGAGGCGCGCACCCGGATCCGGCCGCACTTCTTCCCGTTCACCGAACCGTCCGCCGAGGTCGACGTCTGGTTCGTCGGCAAGAAGGGCGGCCCCGGCTGGGTGGAGTGGGGCGGCTGCGGGATGGTGCATCCGAACGTCTTGCGCGCCGCCGGGATTGACCCGGATGCGTACTCCGGCTTCGCATTCGGCATGGGGCTGGAAAGGACGTTGCAGTTCCGCAACGGCATTCCGGACATGCGCGACATGGTCGAGGGCGACGTCCGCTTCTCGCTGCCGTTCGGGGTGGGTGCCTGATGCGCGTTCCGTACAGCTGGCTACGTGAGATCGTGGCGGCTGGGGCGCCGGAGTGGGACGTCACCCCAGACGAGCTCGAACAGACATTGGTGCGCATCGGCCACGAGGTCGAAGAGGTGATCATCCTCGGGCCGGTCGAGGGCCCGCTGACCGTGGGCCGGGTCACCGCCATCGAAGAACTCACCGGTTTCAAGAAGCCGATCCGGTTCTGCCACGTCGACGTCGGCGCGGGCAGCGTCCGCGAAATCGTCTGTGGTGCAACCAACTTCGTGGTGGGCGACCTCATCGTCGCGGCGCTGCCGGGCACCACATTGCCCGGTGACTTCACCATCGCCGCCCGCAAGACCTACGGCCGCAACTCCGACGGAATGATCTGCTCGGCAGCAGAACTCGGCATGGGCGCCGACCACTCGGGGATCCTGGTGCTGCCCCCGGGCACCGCCGATCCGGGAGCCGGCGGCGCGGCGGTGCTTGGACTCGGCGACGTGATCTTCCACCTGGCGATCACGCCCGATCGCGGCTACTGCATGTCGCTGCGCGGCCTGGCCCGCGAGATCGCCTGCGCCTACGACCTGGACTACGTCGATCCCGCCGGCAGCCAGGTGGTCAAGCCGCTGCCGGTCGACGGGGAGGCGTGGCCGCTGACCGTGCAGCCCGGCACCGGGGTGCGGCGTTTCGCGCTGCGACCGGTCATCGGCATCGACCCCGCGGCCGTGTCGCCGTGGTGGCTGCAGCGCCGGCTGCTGCTGTCCGGCATCCGCGCGACCTCCCCGGCGGTCGACGTGACCAATTACGTGATGCTCGAGCTCGGCCACCCCATGCACGCCCACGACCGCAAGCGAATCACCGGGAGCTTCGGCGTGCGGTTCGCCCGGCCCGGCGAGACCGTGGTGACCCTCGACGACATCGAGCGCAAACTCGAGCCGGCTGACGTCCTCATCGTCGACGACACGGCGACCACCGCGATCGGCGGCGTGATGGGCGCGGCGAGCACCGAGGTGCGCGCCGACTCGACCGACGTGCTGCTCGAGGCCGCGGTCTGGGATCCCGCCGCCGTCTCGCGCACCCAGCGCAGGCTGCACCTGCCCAGCGAAGCCGCGCGTCGCTACGAGCGCGGCGTGGACCCGGCCATCTCGGTAGCCGCGCTCGACCGGTGCGCCACGCTGCTCGCCGACATCGCCGGCGGGGAGGTCGGCGACGGCCTGACCGATTGGCGCGGTGACCCGCCGCGCGACGACTGGTCGCTTTCGCCCCTCGAGATCGCCGTCGACCTGCCGGATCGCGTCGCCGGCGTGGGCTATGCGCCGGGTACGACCGCCAAGCGGCTCACCCAGATCGGCGCCGGCGTGGCGGAGCGCGACGGCATTCTGACGGTGACCCCACCGAGCTGGCGGCCCGACCTCGTGCAGCCGGCCGACCTCGTCGAGGAGGTGCTGCGGCTCGAGGGGCTGGAAGTCATTCCGTCGGTGCTACCGTCGGCGCCGGCCGGCCGGGGCCTGTCCGCGGTGCAGAAGCGCCGCCGCGCCATCGGCAGGTCTTTGGCACAGTCCGGGTACGTCGAGATCCTGCCGACCCCGTTTCTGCCCGCCGGTGTCTTCGACCTGTGGGGCCTGGCGGCCGACGACCCACGGCGGACCACCACCGACGTGCTCAACCCGCTCGAGGCCGACCGCCCGCAGCTGGCCACCACGCTGTTGCCCGCGTTGCTGGAAGCCTTGGTGCGCAACGTCTCTCGCGGCCTGGTCGACATCTCGCTGTATGCCGTGGCGCAGGTGGTCCAGCCGACGGCGGAAACCCGCGCCGTGGAGCTCATTGCCGTCGACCGCCGGCCCACCGACGGCGAAATCGCCGCGCTCGACGCGTCGTTGCCGCGGCAACCGCAGCACGTCGCGGCGGTCCTGACCGGCCTGCGCGAGCGCCGCGGACCCTGGGGTCCCGGCCGCCGCGCCGAGGCCGCCGACGCGTTCGAGGCGGTGCGCATCATCGCCCGCGCCGGCGGGATCGACGTACGGTTGCGCGCGGCGCAGTACCTGCCGTGGCATCCGGGGCGGTGCGCCGAAGTGCTCGTCGGGGATACCCCGGTCGGTCATGCGGGCCAGCTGCATCCCGCGGTGACCGAACGCTCCGGGCTGCCCAGGGGCACCTGCGCCCTCGAGCTGAACCTGGACGCGATGCCCATCCCGCTGACCCTGCCCGCGCCCCGGGTGTCGCCGTTCCCGGCGGTGTTCCAGGACCTCAGCCTGGTGGTGCCCGCACACGTACCGGCCCAGGCGGTGGCCGACGCGGTACGCGAGGGCGCGGGCGAGCTGCTCGAAGACCTTCAATTGTTCGACGTGTTCACCGGCCCGCAGATCGGCGAGGACCGCAAGTCGCTGACGTTCGCGCTGCGGTTCCGCGCGCCCGACCGCACGCTGACCGAGGACGACGCCACCGCGGCCCGCGATGCGGCGGTCCGCCGCGCGGCCGAGGCGGTCGGCGCGGAGTTGCGCGCCTAGTGGAATGGATTTGCAAACCACTGCATAACCATGCAGAATCGGCGGAATGGCCGACGGGATGAAGGTGGCGGTTGCCGGTGCCAGCGGATACGCCGGCGGTGAAATCCTACGCCTGCTGCTCGGGCACCCGGCCTACGCGCACGGGCGCCTGACGATCGGCGCCGTGACCGCGGCCGCCAGCGCGGGCAGCACGCTCGGCGAGCACCACCCGCACCTGACACCGCTGGGCCAGCGCGTGGTCGAACCGACCGACCTCGCCGCGCTCGCCGGCCACGACGTCGTGTTCCTGGCCCTGCCGCACGGCCATTCGGCCGCGCTGGCGCAGCAGCTCGGCCCCGACACGCTGATCATCGACTGCGGCGCCGACTTCCGGCTCACCGACGCTTCCGCCTGGGAGCGGTTCTACGGATCGCCGCACGCCGGCAGCTGGCCGTACGGGCTGCCGGAGCTGCCCGGCGCGCGCGAGCGGCTGCGCGGCGCGCGGCGCATCGCGGTACCGGGCTGTTACCCGACGGCGGCGCTGCTGGCGTTGCTGCCCGCGGTGGCCTCCGACCTCATCGAGCCCGCCGTCACCGTGGTCGCCGTCAGCGGCACCTCCGGGGCCGGCCGCGCCGCCAAGACCGACCTGCTGGGCGCGGAGGTCATCGGCTCGGCGCGGGCCTATAACATCGCCGGGGCGCACCGGCACACCCCCGAGATCGCCCAGGGCCTGGGCGCCGTCACGGGTCGCGACGTCACCGTGTCGTTCACCCCGGTGCTCATCCCGACGTCGCGCGGCATCCTGGCGACATGCACCGCACGCACTCGGGCGCCGCTGCCGCGGCTGCGCGAAGCCTACGAAAAAGCTTACCACGCAGAACCTTTCATCCACCTGCTGCCCGAAGGACAACTGCCCCGCACCGGGGCCGTGATCGGTAGCAACGCGGCTCACATCGCCGTCGCGGTCGACGAGGCGGCGAGCACGTTCGTGGCGATCGCCGCGATCGACAACCTGGTCAAGGGAACGGCCGGAGCCGCCGTGCAATCGATGAACCTGGCGCTGGGTTGGCCGGAGACCGACGGCCTTTCGGTGATCGGGGTGGCGCCATGACGTCCACCGCGGCCGAGGCGCGGTTGCTGCGCGAACAAGGCGTCACCGCGCCGGCCGGATTCCGGGCCGCCGGCATCGCCGCCGGGATCAAGGCCTCGGGCAATCGCGACCTGGCCCTGGTCCTCAACGAAGGACCCGACTACGCGGCGGCCGGGGTGTTCACCCGCAACAAGGTCAAAGCCGCGCCGGTGCTGTGGAGCCAGCAGGTGCTGAGCACCGGCGCGCTGCGCGCGGTGATCCTCAACTCCGGCGGCGCCAACGCCTGCACCGGACCGGGCGGGTTTCAGGACACGCACGCCACCGCGGAAGCCGTCGCGGCCGCGCTGTCGGATTGGGGAACCGAGACCGGCGCCGTCGAGGTCGCGGTGTGCTCGACGGGGTTGATCGGTGACCGGCTGCCGATGGACAAGGTGCTCGCCGGGGTGCGCGCGATCGTGCAGGAGATGGCCGGTGGGCTGTCCGGCGGCGACGAGGCGGCCCAGGCGATCATGACCACCGACACGGTGCCCAAACAGGTTGCGCTGCACCATCCGGGCAACTGGACGGTCGGCGGGATGGCCAAGGGCGCCGGCATGCTCGCGCCGTCGCTGGCCACGATGCTCTGTGTGCTGACCACCGACGCGGCCGTCGACGCCGCGGCCCTGGACTCCGCTCTGCGGAACGCCAGCGCCCGCACCTTCGACCGGCTCGACATCGACGGCGCGTGCTCGACCAACGACACGGTGCTGCTGCTCGCGTCGGGCGCCAGCGAAATCGCTCCCAGCCAGGCCGATCTCGACGAGGCGGTGCTGCGGGTGTGCGATGACCTGTGCGCCCAGCTGCAGGCCGACGCCGAAGGCGTCACCAAGCGGGTCAATGTCACCGTGCAGGGGGCCGCCTCCGAGGACGACGCGCTGGTCGCGGCCCGGACGATCGCCCGCGACTCCCTGGTCAAGACGGCGGTGTTCGGCTCGGATCCCAACTGGGGCCGGGTGCTCGCCGCCGTCGGCATGGCGCCCGTCGCCCTGGACCCCGACCGGATCACCGTGTCGTTCAACGGCTTCGAGGTCTTCGCCGAGGGGGCCGGGGCCCCGGGCGCGCGTGCGGTGGACCTCTCGGGACCCGACATCGACATCACGGTCGATCTGGCGCTCGGCGACGGTGGGGTCACCATCCGGACCACCGACCTGTCCCACGGCTACGTCGAAGAGAATTCGGCCTACAGCTCATGAGCGCCTCAACGGAAGCCCTACCTACCGCGGTCAAGGCGCAGGTGCTCGCCGAAGCCCTGCCCTGGCTCAAGCAACTGCACGGCAAGGTCGTCGTCATCAAGTACGGCGGCAACGCCATGACCGACGACACGCTGCGGCACGCCTTCGCCGCTGACATGGCTTTCCTGCGCAACTGTGGCGTTCACCCCGTGGTGGTGCACGGCGGCGGCCCCCAGATCAGCGCGATGCTGCGCCGGCTCGCCATCCCCGGGGACTTCAAGGGTGGATTCCGGGTCACCACACCGGAAGTGCTCGACGTGGCGCGGATGGTCTTGTTCGGCCAGGTCGGCCGCGAACTGGTCAACCTGATCAACGCCCACGGACCGTATGCCGTCGGCATCACCGGCGAGGACGCCCAGCTCTTCACCGCCGTGCGGCGCAGCGTCACCGTGGACGGCGTGGCCACCGACATCGGCCTGGTCGGCGATGTCGAACGGGTCAACACCGCCGCGGTGCTGGATCTGATTGCCGCACGGCGTATTCCGGTGGTCTCGACGCTGGCCCCGGATGCCGAAGGCGTGGTGCACAACATCAACGCCGACACCGCCGCGGCGGCGCTGGCCGAAGCGCTGCGCGCCGAAAAGCTGTTGATGCTCACCGATGTCGAAGGCCTGTACACCAGCTGGCCGGACCGCGGTTCGCTGGTCAGCGAAATCGACGCCGGCACTTTGTCGCAACTGCTACCCACGCTGGAGGCGGGCATGATTCCCAAAGTCGAGGCCTGCCTGCGGGCGGTGACCGCGGGCGTGCCCAGCGCGCACGTCATCGACGGACGCGTCGAACACTGCGTGCTGGTCGAGCTGTTCACCGATGCGGGCACCGGCACCAAGGTGGTGCGCCTGTGAGCCATACCGACGCCATCAAACAGCGGTGGGAAGCCGTGATGATGAACAACTACGGCACCCCGCCGATGGCCCTGGCCAGGGGGGACGGCGCCGTGGTCACCGACGTGGACGGCAAGACCTACCTCGACCTGCTCGGCGGGATCGCGGTCAACGTCCTGGGCCATCGCCACCCCGCGATCATCGAGGCCGTCACCCACCAGATGTCGACGCTGGGGCACACCTCCAACCTGTATGCCACCGAACCCGGTGTCGCGCTGGCCGAGCAACTGGTCGCGCTGCTCGGGACCGAGGTGCCCGCGCGGGTGTTCTTCTGCAACTCCGGGGCCGAGGCCAACGAGGTGGCGTTCAAGCTGTCGCGACTCACCGGGCGCACGAAACTGATTGCCGCACAAGAGGCTTTCCACGGCCGAACCATGGGATCGCTGGCGCTGACCGGCCAGCCGAGCAAGCAGGCGCCGTTCGCGCCGCTGCCCGGCGACGTCACGCACGTGCCCTACGGCGACGCGGACGCGCTGGCCGCCGCGGTCGACGACGCCACCGCCGCCGTGTTCTTGGAGCCGATCATGGGGGAGAGCGGTGTCGTCGTCCCGCCCGAGGGATACCTCGTCGCCGCGCGCGACATCACCGCGCGGCACGGGGCGCTGCTGGTGCTCGACGAGGTGCAGACCGGGATGGGCCGCACCGGAACGTTTTTCGCCCACCAGCACGACGGCATCACCCCGGACGTGGTGACGCTGGCCAAGGGGCTCGGCGGCGGCCTGCCCATCGGGGCCTGCCTGGCCGTCGGCCCGGCCGCCGACCTGATGACCCCCGGGCTGCACGGCAGCACCTTCGGCGGCAATCCGATCTGCGCGGCGGCGGCGCTCGCGGTGCTGCGGGTGCTGGCCGAGCAGGACCTCGTCCGGCACGCCGAGACGCTGGGCAAGTCGTTGCGCCACGGCATCGAGGCGCATGCCCACCCGCTGATCGACCACGTGCGCGGCCGCGGCCTGCTCTGCGGGGTGGCGCTCACCGCGCCGCGCGCCAAAGACGCCGAAGCGGCCGCACGCCGGGCCGGGTTCCTGGTGAACGCGGCCGCACCCGATGTCCTGCGGCTGGCGCCGCCGCTGATCATCACCGAGGCGCAGATCGACGGCTTCGTCGCGGCGCTGCCGGGCATCCTCGATGAATCCGCCGGAGCCGCCGCATGACGAGGCACTTCCTTCGCGACGACGACCTGTCGCCCACCGAGCAGGCCGAGGTGTTGCAACTGGCCGCCGAACTGAAAAAGGATCCCTTCAGCGCCCGCCCGCTGGACGGCCCGCGCGGGGTCGCGGTCCTGTTCGACAAGAACTCCACCCGCACCCGGTTCTCGTTCGAGATGGGCATCGCCCAGCTCGGCGGGCACGCCGTCGTCGTCGACGCCCGCAGCACCCAGCTGGGCCGCGACGAAACCCTGGAGGACACCGCGCGGGTGCTGTCGCGCTACGTCGAGGCCATCGTCTGGCGGACGTTCGGCCAGGAGCGCCTCGAGGCCATGGCCGCGACCGCGACGGTGCCGGTGGTCAACGCGCTCTCCGACGAATTCCATCCGTGCCAGGTGCTCGCCGATCTGCAGACCATCGCCGAGCGCAAGGGCGCGCTCACCGGGTTGCGGATGACCTATTTCGGTGACGGCGCCAACAACATGGCCCACTCGCTGATGCTCGGTGGCGTCACGGCCGGCCTGCACGTCACCATTGCCGCGCCGGACGGCTTCGCCCCAGACCCGGCGTTCGTGACAGCGGCCCGGCGGCGCGCCGAAGACACCGGCGCCTCGGTCACCGTCACCCCCGACGCCGACGCGGCCGCGCGCGGCGCCGACGTCCTGGTCACCGACACCTGGACGTCGATGGGGCAGGAGGACGACGGGCTGGACCGCCGCACACCGTTTTGGCCCTACCAGATCAACGCCCGGCTGCTGTCCCTGGCAGACCCGGAAGCGATTGTGCTGCACTGCCTTCCGGCTCACCGCGGCGACGAGATCACCGACGAGGTGATGGACGGCCCGGCCAGCGTGGTCTGGGACGAGGCCGAAAACCGGCTGCACGCCCAAAAGGCCTTGCTGGCATGGCTTTTGGAGCGCCACTCGTGACCCGCTCGAAGACCACGCCCGAAACCACCCGGGCCGGCCGGCAGGCGCGCATCGTGGCCATCCTGTCGTCGGCCGAGGTGCGCAGCCAGAACGAACTGGCCGCGCTGCTGGCCGACGAGGGCATCGACGTCACCCAGGCCACCCTGTCGCGGGACCTGGAAGAGCTGGGCGCGGTGAAGCTGCGCGGCGCCGACGGCGGCGTCGGCGTCTACATGGTTCCCGAGGACGGCAACCCGGTGCGCGGGGTATCCGGCGGCACCGCACGGCTGTCCCGGCTGCTGAGCGAACTGCTGGTGTCGGCCGACGCCAGCGCCAACCTCGCGGTGCTGCGCACCCCGCCCGGCGCCGCCGACTACCTGGCCAGCGCGATCGACCGCGCGGCGCTCCCGTACGTCGTCGGCACCATCGCCGGCGATGACACCGTCTTCGTGGCCGCTCGAGAGCCGATGACCGGCGCCGAGCTGGCCGCCACCCTGGAAAAACTCACGTAAAGCGTTTCAACCTAAGGAGATTTATGTCAGAACGCGTCATCCTGGCGTATTCCGGCGGTCTGGACACCTCGGTGGCCATCAGCTGGATCGGCAAGGAGACCGGCCGTGAGGTCGTAGCGGTGGCGATCGACCTCGGCCAGGGCGGCGAAGACATGGAGGTCATTCGCCAGCGGGCCCTGGACTGCGGCGCGGTGGAAGCCGTCGTGGTCGACGCCCGCGACGAGTTCGCCGACGAATACTGCCTGCCCACGATCCTGTCCAACGCCCTCTACATGGACCGCTACCCGCTGGTGTCGGCGATCAGCCGGCCGCTGATCGTCAAGCACCTGGTGGCGGCGGCGCGCGAGCACGGCGGCAGCATCGTCGCCCACGGCTGCACCGGCAAGGGCAACGACCAGGTCCGGTTCGAGGTCGGATTCGGTTCGCTGGCACCGGATCTCGAGGTGCTGGCGCCGGTTCGCGATTACGCGTGGACGCGGGAGAAGGCGATCGCGTTCGCCGAAGAGAACGCCATCCCGATCAACGTGACCAAGCGCTCGCCGTTCTCCATCGACCAGAACGTGTGGGGTCGTGCGGTGGAAACCGGTTTCCTGGAACATCTTTGGAACGCGCCGACCAAGGACGTGTACGCCTACACCGAGGACCCCACGCTGAACTGGAGCACGCCCGACGAGGTGATCGTCGGGTTCGAGCGCGGCGTGCCGGTGACGATCGACGGCAAGCGCGTCTCGGTGCTGGGCGCCATCGAGGAACTCAACACCCGCGCGGGCGCCCAGGGCGTCGGCCGCCTCGACGTGGTCGAGGACCGGCTGGTGGGAATCAAGAGCCGCGAGATCTACGAGGCGCCCGGCGCCATGGTGCTCATCACCGCGCACACCGAACTCGAACACGTCACGCTGGAGCGGGAACTGGGCCGGTTCAAGCGGCACACTGATCAGCGTTGGGCCGAGCTGGTCTATGACGGGCTGTGGTATTCACCGCTCAAGGACGCCCTGGAGGCCTTCGTCGCCAGGACCCAGGAGCACGTGTCGGGTGAAGTGCGCATGGTGTTGCACGGCGGCCACATCGCGGTCAACGGCCGCCGCAGCGCGGAATCTCTGTACGACTTCAACCTGGCCACCTACGACGAGGGCGACAGCTTCGACCAGTCGGCCGCAAAGGGTTTCGTCTACGTGCACGGGCTGTCGTCGAAGATCGCCTCCCGCCGGGACCAGACCGCAACGGGCCCGGCCGACGCGTGAGCACTCGCGAGGGGTCGCTGTGGGGCGGGCGGTTCGCCGACGGCCCGGCGGATGCGCTGGCCGCGCTGAGCAAGTCCACCCACTTCGACTGGGTGCTGGCCCCCTACGACATCGTCGCCTCGCGGGCGCACACCGTGATCCTGTTCCGGGCCGGGCTGCTGAACGAAGAACAGCGCGACGGGTTACTGGCCGGCCTGGACCAGCTCGCCTCGGACGTCGCCGACGGCAGCTTCGCGCCCCTGGTCACCGACGAAGACGTGCACGGGGCGCTGGAACGCGGGCTGATCGACCGGGTCGGACCCGACCTCGGCGGCCGCCTGCGCGCCGGCCGGTCGCGCAACGACCAGGTGGCCACGCTGTTCCGGATGTGGCTGCGCGACGCGGTGCGCCGGGTCGCCGCCGGGGCGCTGGACGTCGTTGCCGCGCTGGCCGCCCAGGCCGCCGCCCACCCCGGTGCCATCATGCCGGGTAAGACCCATCTGCAGTCCGCGCAACCGGTGCTGTTGGCCCACCACCTGCTGGCGCACGCCCACCCCCTGCTGCGCGACGTCGACCGGATCGTCGACTTCGACAGGCGCGCCGGAGTGTCCCCGTACGGCTCGGGCGCGCTGGCCGGCTCGTCGCTGGGCCTGGATCCCGACGCGATCGCCGCGGAGCTCGGTTTCACCGCCGCGGCCGACAACTCGATCGACGCGACGGCCGCCCGGGATTTCGCCGCGGAGGCCGCGTTCGTGTTCGCCATGATCGGTGTCGACCTGTCCCGTCTGGCCGAGGACGTCATCCTGTGGAGCTCGACGGAATTCGGCTACGTCACCCTGCACGATTCGTGGTCGACCGGCAGCTCGATCATGCCGCAGAAGAAGAACCCCGACATCGCCGAGCTGGCGCGCGGCAAGTCCGGCCGCCTGATCGGGAACCTGACCGGCCTGCTGGCCACGCTGAAGGCCCAGCCGCTCGCCTACAACCGCGACCTGCAGGAAGACAAGGAACCGGTGTTCGATTCCGTCGCCCAGCTGGAACTGGTGTTGCCGGCGATGGCCGGGCTGCTGCGCAGCCTGACCTTCGACGTCGAGCGGATGGCCGCCCTGGCCCCGGCCGGCTACACGCTGGCCACCGACATCGCCGAGTGGCTGGTGCGACAGGGGGTGCCGTTCCGCTCCGCGCACGAGGCCGCCGGGGCCGCGGTGCGCGCCGCGGAGCGGCGGGCCGTCGGACTCGACGAACTGACCGACGACGAATTGGCCGCCATCAGCCCTGATCTCACGCCACAGGTCCGTGAGGTGCTGACGATCGAGGGCTCGGTGTCGTCGCGCGACGCGCGAGGCGGCACCGCGCCGGATCGGGTCGCCGAGCAGATCAAAACCGTCCTGGCCAGCGCCGATAGGCTCAAAAGCCAGCTGCGCGACGACGATTGAGATGGGCTTGTTTTCCCTGACGGGCCGTGACAGGCAGACTAGACTTCGGCCTCACAGCGATCGGCTTGAACATTTGGGGCCGGGTCCTCGTCATCAAGGGGTGGAAGAACGATGAGCGTCGTCGCCGGCGTCTTCGGTGCGTTGCCGCCGCACCGATACTCGCAGCGCGAGCTCACCGACTTCTTCGTGAGCATCCCGGAGTTCGAGGGCTACGAAGACATCGTCCGGCAGCTGCATGCCAGCTCCAAGGTCGGCAGCCGCCACCTGGTGCTGCCGCTGGAGCAGTACCCCGCGCTGACCGACTTCGGCATGGCGAACCGGATCTTCACCGAGCACGCCGTGAAACTGGGCTGCGAAGCGCTGTCCGGCGCCCTCGACGAGGCGGGGCTGCGGCCGCGGGACGTCGACGTGCTCATCACCACCACCGTCACCGGCCTCAGCGTGCCCTCCGTGGACGCCCGGATCGCCGCGCAACTCGGCTTGCGCGACGACGTGCGCCGGGTGCCGCTGTTCGGCCTCGGGTGTGTCGCCGGCGCCGCGGGCGTGGCCCGCGTGAACGACTATCTGCGCGGCGCACCCGACGCCGTGGCCGCCCTGATCTCCGTCGAGCTCTGCTCGCTGACCTATCCCGGCTACACCCCGTCGCTGGCCGGCCTGGTCGGCAGCGCCCTGTTCGCCGACGGCGCCGCGGCGGTGGTGGCCGTCGGCGAGCGGCGTGCCGAACAACTGGCGCCGAGCGGGCCCACCATCCTCGACTCGCGCAGCCACCTGTATCCCGACTCGCTGCGCACCATGGGCTTCGACGTGGGCGCCACCGGCTTCGAGCTGGTGCTGTCCAAGGACGTCGCGGCCGTCGTCGAGCAGTACATCGAAGCCGATGTCACGCAGTTCCTCGCCGCGCACGGCTTGACCACGGCGGACATCGGCGCCTTCGTGAGCCACCCCGGCGGCCCCAAGGTCATCGAGGCCATCAACTCCGCACTCGGCCTCCCGCCGGAGGCACTCGAACTGACCTGGCGTTCGCTCGGCGAGATCGGCAACCTCTCGTCGGCGTCGGTGTTGCATGTGCTGCGCGACACCATGGCCAAGCCGCCGGCGAGTGGAAGCCCCGGCCTGATGCTCGCGATGGGTCCAGGGTTCTGTTCCGAATTGGTGTTGTTGCGTTGGCACTGATTTTGGCCCGTGCACTTCTACCGCAAGGCGTCGCTTCTTGGGCTTGAAAGTTTGGCGAGGGGATGCGGGCCGGCGTGGGACAGGCCCGTCGCGGGAGTATCGCTGTGAGTGACACGAGAGGCCGCCTTCGATGAACGGCAACACCGAAGAGCTGATCAAGGCTCTTCGCCAATCGCTGAAAGAAACCGAGCGGCTCAAGCGCGAGAACCGCGAATACCTTGGCTTGTTAGCCGAACGAGCGACCGAACCGGTGGCGGTGGTCGGCATGGGCTGCCGGTACCCGGGCGGCGTGGACTCGCCGGAGGCGTTGTGGCAGATGGTGGTCGACGGCCGCGATGTGGTCTCGGAGTTCCCGGCGGACCGTGGCTGGAACTTGACGGGTTTGTTCGATGCGGATCCCGACGCCGTGGGCAAGTCCTACGCGCGGTGCGGCGGGTTCCTCTCGGATGTCGCGGATTTCGACGCGGCGTTCTTCGGGATAGCCCCCAGCGAGGCGCTGGCCATGGACCCGCAACAGCGGCTGCTGCTCGAGGTGTCCTGGGAGGCGCTGGAGCGGGCCGGGATCGACCCCGCCACCCTGCGCGGGTCGGCGACCGGTGTGTTCGCCGGGATATTCCACGGCTCCTACGGGGGGCAGGGACGGGTCCCGGGACACCTGGAGCGATACGGCCTGCGCGGCTCGACTTTGAGCGTGGCCTCGGGCCGGGTGGCCTATTCGCTGGGGTTCGAAGGGCCGGCCGTCTCGGTGGACACGGCGTGTTCGTCGTCGCTGGTGGCCCTGCATTTGGCGGCGCAGTCGTTGCGTGGCGGCGAATGCGATCTGGCGCTGGCCGGCGGAGTGACGGTGATGGCCACACCGGCGATGTTCATCGAGTTCAGCCGGCAACGCGCCCTGGCCGCCGACGGCCGGTGCAAGGCCTATGCGGGTGCCGCCGACGGCACCGGGTTCTCCGAAGGCGTCGGTGTGCTGGTGCTGGAGCGGCTGTCCGACGCCCGGCGGCACGGGCATCCGGTACTGGCCGTCATACGCGGGTCCGCGGTGAATCAGGACGGCGCGTCCAACGGCCTGGCGACTCCCAACGGGCCGTCGCAGCAACGGGTGATCCGGGCGGCGCTGGCCGATGCGCGGCTGGGCACGGCCGACGTCGATCTGGTCGAGGGCCACGGCACCGGCACCACGCTCGGCGATCCCATTGAGGCCCAAGCGGTGCTGGCGACCTACGGGCAGGACCGTCCGGCGGATCGGCCGCTGCGGCTGGGATCGATCAAATCGAACATGGGCCATACCTCGGCGGCCGCGGGTGCCGGCGGGGTGATCAAGATGGTGCAGGCGATCCGCCACGGCGTGATGCCCAAGACGCTGCACGTGGATGAGCCGACGCCGCACGTGGATTGGACCGCCGGGGCGGTGTCGCTGCTGACGGAGCAGCTGCCCTGGCCGGCGGTGGACCGGCCGCGCCGCGCGGGTGTCTCCTCGTTCGGCATCAGCGGCACCAATGCGCACGTCATCGTGGAGCAGTATGTCCCGGAGCCGGAAATCGGCACGCGCCCAAATGATGACGTGGTGGTGCCGTGGGTGCTCTCGGCCCGCTCGGGCGAGGCGCTGGCGAATCAGGCCGCGCGCCTGCTGGCCCGGGTGAAGGCCGATCCCGGGGTGCGGGTGTTGGACGTGGGCTGGTCGCTGATCGCGACGCGGTCGAGCTTCGAGCACCGCGCGGTCGTCGTGGGCGCCGACGGCGCGCAGTTGCTGCGTGGGCTGACGGCGCTGGCGGGCGGTGAGCAGGGTGCGGGCCTGGTGACGGGCCGGGCGCAGCCGGTGGGCAAGACGGTGTTCGTGTTCCCCGGCCAGGGGTCGCAGTGGGCCGGCATGGGCGCTCAATTGCTGGACAGTTCAACGGTGTTCGCCGAGCACCTGCAGCGCTGCGCTGACGCGCTGTCCGACTACGTCGACTGGTCGCTGATCGACGTGATCCGCGGCGCCCCGGGCGCACCCGGATTGGACCGGGTGGACGTGGTGCAGCCGGCGCTGTGGGCGGTGATGGTGTCGCTGGCCGAACTGTGGCGCTCGGTGGGAGTGGTCCCCGATGCGGTGATCGGCCATTCGCAGGGCGAGATCGCGGCGGCTTATGTGGCGGGGGCGCTGTCGCTTCAGGACGCCGCCCGGGTGGTCGCGCTGCGCAGCCGGCTGCTGGTGCGGTTGTCGGGCCGCGGCGGCATGGTCTCGTTGGCGTGCAGTCTGGCGCGCGCCGAGCAGCTGATCGCCGGTTGGGGCGAACGACTGAATATCGCGACAGTCAACGGTGTTGCGGCGGTGGTGGTGTCCGGCGAGGTGGATGCACTGGGCGAACTGATGCAACGGTGCGAAGCCGAGAATCTCCGTGCCCGCCGGATCGACGTCGACTACGCATCGCATTCCGCGCAGGTGGACGCGATTCGCGAGCCCCTCGCCGAGGCGCTGCACGGCCTCGAGCCGCGGTCCGCCACGGTCGCCTTCTTCTCCACGGTCACCGGCGAACCGATGGACACCGCGCGCCTGGACGCCGACTACTGGTTCCAAAGCATCAGGCGCACCGTGCAATTCGAGCGCGCGGTACGCAGCGCGTGCGACGCGGGCAATAGCACGTTCATCGAATGCAGCCCGCATCCGGTGCTGATGGCCGCCATCGAAGAAACCATGCCCGACGGCGAGCGGGGGTGCGTCATCCCCTCGCTCGGCCGCGATGACGGTGGCCTGGACCGCTTCTGGCTCTCGGTCGCCCAAGCCCACGTCGCGGGCGTGGCCGTGGACTGGCGCGCCGCGATGGCCGGCCTGGGTGGCCGGGTCGTCGACCTGCCGACGTACGGGTTTGTCCGCCAACACTTTTGGCTTCCCGGTGGTGCGACGGGCTCGCAAGACGTCACCACCTTGGGGCTGGCCGCCGCCGAGCACGGATTGCTCGGCGCGGTGGTACCGCGGCCCGATTCCGGCGGTGTGGTGCTGACGGGCCGCTTGTCGACGGCGGACCATCCGTGGCTGGCCGATCACGCGGTGGGCGCGACCGTGTTGTTCCCGGGGGCCGGATTCGTCGAGTTGGCCATCCGCGCGGGCGACGAGGTCGGCGCCGCGGTGCTCGACGAGCTGACCCTGTCGGCTCCGCTGCTGTTGCCGGCCGCCGAGGGTGTGCGGGTACAACTGGTGGTCGGCGCGGCCGACGAGTCGGGCGCGCGGCGGTTGTCGGTGTATTCCGCTGGCGCCCAGCCGGATTCGGACTGGGTGTTGCATGCCCAGGGGGCGTTGCGGCCCGGCGCGGTGACGCCGGCCGCGGACCTTTCGGTATGGCCGCCCGCCGGGGCGACCGCGGTGGACGTCGCCGGGGCCTATGCGCGGCTGGCGCAGCGGGGCTACGAATACGGTGACGCCTTCAAGGGTCTGCGGGCCGTGTGGCGGCGCGGCGACGAGGTCTTCGCCGAGGTCGCGGTGCCCGAGGCCGGCGCCCAGGACGGCGGCTTCGGAGTGCACCCCGTGCTCCTGGATGCCGCGCTGCATGCGGTCGGCGTCGCCACCGAGCAGGATCAGACCGTGTTGCCGTTCTCGTGGCAGGGTGTGTCGTTGCACGCATCGGGTGCGTCGCGCGCGCGGGTCCGCATCGCACCGGCCGGCGCCGGCTCGGTCTCGGTGGAATTGGCCGACGGGACAGGGCTCCCGGTGCTGACGGTGCGATCGCTGGCGATGCGTCCGGTCTCGGCCGAGCAGTTGACGGCGGCTCCCGCGCAGCGCTTCGAGGGATTGCTCGACGTGACGTGGTCGCCGATCGCGCTGGGCGGCGGCGCCGGCGGCGCCGAGGCCTCGGTGTGGGAACTCGGTGATCACGGGGGCGACGTCGTGAAGGCGGTGCACGCCGCGGCCACCGAGATATTGGCGGCGCTGCAGTCCCATATGCGTGACGAAAGCGGCGCGATGCTGGCCGTGCGGACGCGCGGCGCGGTCGCCCTTGCCGGGGAGGATGTTTCGGACCTGGCCGGCGCCGCGGTGTGGGGCCTGGTGCGCTCCGCGCAAGCCGAGCACCCGGGGCGGATGGTGCTGATCGACTCCGACGGCTCGATCGATCCCCGCGCGGTGATCGATTGTGGCGAGCCGCAAGTCGTGATCCGGCAGGGTGTGGCGTATGCGGCGCGGTTGCGCCCGGTTCACGCCGCCGTCGGGCTGCCCGACGCGGGCTGGCGGCTGGATGCCGGCCGGGAGGGAACGCTGGAGGATCTGGTCGTAAGCTCTTGCCCGCGAACCGAATTGACCGGCGGGCAGGTGCGGGTGGCGGTGGCCGCGGTCGGGGTCAACTTCCGGGATGTCCTGGTGGCTCTGGGCATGTACCCGGGGGGCGGGCAGCTGGGGGCCGAGGGCTCCGGCGTGGTCGTCGAGGTGGGGCCCGGCGTGACCGGTCTGGCCGTCGGCGACGCGGTGATGGGCTTGCTGGGGGTCGTCGGTTCCGAGGCGGTGGTGGATCAGCGGGTGGTGACACCGGTGCCGCCGGGACTGTCGCTGGTCGCGGCCGCGGGGGTGCCGGTGGTCTTCCTGACGGCGCTGTACGGGCTGTCGGTCCTGGGCGGGCTGCGCGCCGGCGAACGGGTCCTGGTGCACACCGCCACCGGCGGGGTGGGCATGGCCGCGGTACAGCTCGCAAGGCACTGGGGCGCCGAGGTGTTCGTCACCGCCAGCCGCGGCAAGTGGGACACCCTGCGCGCGATGGGTTTCGAGGACGATCACGTCGGAGATTCGCGCACGACGGATTTCGAGGCGAAATTCGCGTCGGCCACCGGCGGCGCCGGGTTCGACGTCGTGCTCAACTCCCTGGCCGGCGAGCTCACCGACGCGTCGTTGCGGCTGTTGGCTCCCGGCGGCCGATTCATCGAGATGGGTAAGACCGACGTGCGCGATCCGCACGCCGTCGCCGCCCAATTTCGGGGCGCGCGGTATCGGGCGTTCGACCTGATGGAGGCCGGCCCCGAGCGCACGGCGGCCATGCTGGCCGAGATCGTGGCACTGTTGGGCGAAGGCGTCGTGAAACCGTTGCCGTTGAAGACCTTTGACGTTCGCTGCGCCTCGGCGGCCTATCGGTATGTCAGCCAGGCGCGTCACATCGGCAAGGTCGCGCTGACCGTCCCGTCCGGGCCGGGCGGAGCGCTCAGCGGCTGCGGTGGCGGGCTGGCGGGGGCCAGCGTGGTGATCACCGGTGGCACCGGGATGGCCGGTTCGGCGCTGGCCCGCCACCTCGTTGACCGCTACGCAGTGGCCCACGTGGTGCTGGTCAGCCGCGCCGGCACCGGGGCCGCCGGGGTCGCCGACCTGGTGGCGGAACTGGAGGAGGCCGGCGCGCAGGTGTCGGTGGTGGCCTGCGATGTCGCGGACCGCGAAGCGGCGTCGGCGATGCTGGCCGAGATACCGGCGCAGTATCCGCTGCGCGGAATCGTGCATGCCGCGGGCATTCTCGACGATGGGTTGATCTCGTCGCTGACCCCGGATCGGGTGGACGCGGTGCTGCGCGCCAAGGTCGACGGGGCCTGGAACCTGCACGAGCTCACCCGGCACCTGGATCTCTCGGCGTTCGTGGTGTTTTCGTCGATGGCCGGGATCGTGGGGACCCCGGGCCAGGCCAACTACGCGGCGGCCAACAGTTTCCTCGACGGGCTGGCCGCCTACCGGCGCGCCCACGGACTTCCGGGACTGTCGCTGGCCTGGGGCCTGTGGGAGCAGGCCTCGGCGATGACCGCGCACCTCGGCGATCGCGACAAGGCCCGGATGAGCAGGATCGGGTTGGCACCGCTGTCCACCGAACAGGCGCTGGCGGCCTTCGACGCCGCGATGCTGGTCGACAGGCCGGTGCTGGTTGCCGCCCGGGTGGACCGGGCCGCCCTGGCCGAGAACGCCGCCGCGCTGCCTGGGCTGCTGCGGGAACTCGTGGCCGCGCCGGCCCGGCGCGTCATCGACGACACGGACGTCGCCGCCTCGACGAGCGGGCTATCGGCGCGTCTGCACGGCCTGACTCCCGAGGCGCGGCAGCGCGAGCTGGTCGACCTGGTTTGCGGCAACGCGGCGATGGTGCTGGGCGTGCCCAATCCGGCGGACATCGACGCCGGCCGCGCCTTCCAGGAGCTGGGGTTTGATTCACTGACCGCGGTCGAACTGCGGAACCGCCTCAAAAACGCGACGGGCCTTACCCTTTCACCGACTTTGATATTCGACTACCCGACGCCGGCCGTGCTGGCGACGCAGCTGGACACCCAACTGGCCGGCAGCGCCGGCGCCGTCGATCAGCCGAGCCTGAGTCGCTTCAACGACATAACCCGGGAACTGCAGGCGCTGCTCGGCGCCCCGAACTGGACCGCCGACGACAAGTCGGTGCTGCGCGCCCGCATTCACAACCTGCTCGCCGCGCTCGGCCCGGACGATCATTCCGACGCCGAACACCTCGACGACGACCTCGACGCCGCCACCGAAAGCCAACTCTTTGCGATCCTCGATGAAGAACTCGGCCGCTGACACCCCACAAGGAGCAACGATGCCGGGCACCACGCAGCACGTCGACTACCTGAAACGCCTCACCGCGGATCTCAGGCGGACCCGGCGGCGCGTCGCGGAATTGGAAGACCGGCTTTCCGAGCCCGTCGCCGTGGTGGGCATGGCGTGCCGCTACGCCGGTGGTGTCCAGTCGCCAGAAGACTTGTGGCAACTGGTGATCGAGGGCCGCGACACGGTGTCGGATTTCCCCGCCGACCGTGGCTGGGACGTCGAGGGGTTGTACGACCCCGACCCCGATAGCAAGGGAAAGATGTACACCCGCCAGGGCAGCTTCCTGCAGGGCGCGGGCGACTTCGACGCCGGTTTCTTCGGCATCGGGCCCAGCGAGGCGCTCGCCATGGATCCCCAGCAGCGGGTGATGCTGGAGATCTGCTGGGAAGCGTTGGAGCGCGCGGGCATTGACCCGTTCGCGTTGCGGGGCTCGGCGACCGGGGTGTTCGCGGGGGTCATTCACGCCGGCTATGGCGGCGAGGTCAAGGGAGAGCTCGAGGGCTACGGGCTGACCGGTTCGACGCTGAGCGTGACCTCGGGCCGGGTGTCCTATGTGTTGGGCCTGGAAGGCCCGGCCGTGTCGGTGGACACCGCGTGTTCGTCGTCGTTGGTCTCCATGCATCTGGCCGCGCAGTCGCTGCGGTCCGGGGAGTGCGATTTGGCGCTGGCCGGCGGGGTGACCGTCATGGCCACGCCCGCGGCCTTCGTCGAGTTCAGCCGCCAGCGCGCGCTGGCCCCCGACGGTCGCTGCAAGGTGTACGCCGGTGCGGCGGACGGGACTTCGTGGTCGGAGGGCGCGGGTGTGCTGGTGCTTGAGCGGCTGGCCGACGCGCGGCGCCTGGGCCATCCCGTCTTGGCGGTGCTGCGCGGCACGGCGGTGAACCAGGACGGCGCGTCCAACGGGTTGACCGCTCCCAACGGGCCCTCACAGCAGCGGGTGATCCGGGCGGCGCTGGCCAACGCCGGACTGGCGGCGGCGGACGTGGATGTGGTCGAGGGCCACGGAACCGGAACGGTGCTCGGGGACCCCATCGAGGCCCAGGCCCTGCTGGCGACCTACGGGCAGGAACGTCCCGCGGACCGGCCGCTGTGGTTGGGCTCGATCAAATCCAACATCGGGCACACCTCGGCCGCGGCGGGTGTGGCCGGGGTGATCAAGATGGTGCAGGCGATCCGGCACGGGGTGCTGCCCAAGACGCTGCACGTGGATATCCCGTCACCGCACGTGGATTGGTCGGCCGGGGCGGTGTCGCTGTTGACCGAGCCGCGGCCGTGGCCGCAGCACAGCGGGATACGGCGGGCGGGCGTGTCGTCGTTCGGGATCAGCGGCACCAACGCGCACGTGATCGTCGAGCAAGCGCCTTCCGAACCGGTCCCGGAGCCTGCGCCTGACGATGCGAATCCGGTTATCCCGTGGGTGATTTCGGCGCGCTCGCCCGAAGCCCTTGCCGGTCAGGCGCAGCGACTGCTGGATCGGCTCGACGCCGATGCGGGCGTGCGGCCGGTCGACGTGGGTGTGTCGCTGGCGACCACCCGGGCGGCCTTCGAGCATCGGGCGGTGCTGCTGGGCGCCGACCGCGAGGCCCTGGCGGCGGGGTTGGCGGGGCTGGCGTCCGGGCGGCCGGACGCGGGCGCGCTGGTCGGCCGGACTCGGTCGGTGGGCCAGCGGGTGTTCGTGTTCCCGGGCCAGGGCTCGCAGTCGCTCGGGATGGGCGCCGAGCTGTACGGGCGATTTCCCGTATTCGCCCGCGCTTTCGACGAAGCCGTCGCGGCGGTCGACGCCCATGCGCGGTTACCTCTGCGCGAGGTGATGTGGGGCAGCGACCCGGAGTTGTTGCAGAGCACCGAGTTTGCCCAGCCGGCGTTGTTCGTCCTGGAAGTCGCGTTGGCCGCGTTGTGGCAGTCCTTCGGTGTGACACCGGACGTGGTGATCGGCCATTCGGTCGGCGAGATCGCCGCGGCGCACGTGGCCGGGGCGCTGTCGCTGCCCGATGCGGCACGGCTGGTGGCGGCGCGCGGCCGGTTGATGGCCGCGCTGCCCGCCGGCGGCGTGATGGTCGCCGTGACCGCGACGGAAGCGGAGGTGGCCCCGTTGCTCAACGGCGCGGTGAGCATCGCCGCGGTGAACGGCCCGCGATCGCTGGTGCTCTCCGGCGAAAAATCCGCGGTGACGGCGATCGCGGACCGGCTGGCGGCCGCCGGCGCCAGGGTGCACCGGCTGGCGGTCTCGCACGCGTTTCACTCGCCGCTGATGGAGCCGATGACGCGGGACTTCGCGGCGGTGGCCGACGGCGTGGCGGCGGGCGAGCCGCGAATCGGGTTGGTGTCCAACCTGACCGGGCAGCTGGCCGGCCCCGGCTACGGGTCCACCGGGTACTGGGTCGACCACGTGCGCCAGCCGGTGCGATTCGTCGACGGGGTGCGGGTGGCCGAATCCCTGGGTGCCGGTGTCTTCCTGGAGGTGGGTCCGGGCGCGGCGTTGACGTCCGCGGTGGAGCAATCCCTGACGACCGACCGCGCGGCCTCGGTGGTGACCATGGCCAAGGGGCGCCCCGAAGTGGAGTCGCTGCTGCGGGCGGCCGGCCAGCTGTTCACGGCCGGGACCGAGGTGCGGTGGGCCGCGGCCTTCGCCGACTCCAACGCCCAGCGCGTCGAGCTGCCGACGTATGCCTTTGTGCGGCGCCACTTTTGGCTATCCAGCGATTCGGTGGGCTCGGCCAACATCGCCAGCCTGGGTTTGGCCGAGGCCGAACACGCGCTGTTGGGCGCGGTGGTGGACCGCCCGGATTCCGGCGGTGTGGTGTTGACGGGCCGGCTTTCGCTGGCCGCTCAGCCGTGGCTGGCCGACCACGCGGTCGCCGGCACGGTGCTGTTTCCGGGGGCCGGCTTCGTCGAGTTGGCGTTGCGGGCCGGCGACGAGGTCGGCTGCTCGGTGGTCGAGGAGTTGACGCTGTCCGCGCCGCTGTCGGTGCCGGCGGCCGGTGTGGTGCACCTCCAGGTGGTCGTTGCCGCCGCCGGCGAGGCCGGAATGCGTTCGGTCGCGGTGTATTCGCGTGCCGCGCAATCTGATTGGGTGCTGCACGCCGAAGGCGTGCTGAGCGACGGTGCACCCGCGCCGGGCGCCGACCTGTCGGTGTGGCCGCCGCCGGGTGCGGACCCGGTGGATGTGACCGGTGCGTACGACGGCCTGGCGGCCCGGGGCTACGGATATGGACCGGCCTTTCGGGGGTTGCGGGCCGTCTGGCGAAGGGGGACCGAGACTTTCGCCGAGGTGGAGCTGCCGCAGAAGGCCGGAGTGTCGACCGCTGGCTTCGGCATCCATCCGGTGGTGCTGGATGCGGCGCTGCATGCGCTGGGAGTGGCCGACGCGCAGGTCGAGACCGTGTTGCCGTTTTCGTGGCAGCAAGTGAGTTTGTATGCGGCCGGCGCATCGCGGGTCCGGGTCAGGCTGGCGCAGGTCGGTTCGGGTGCCGTGTCGGTCGAGCTGGCCGACTCGTCCGGGCTGCCCGTCTTGTCGGTGGGCGCGCTGGTGACGCGCCCCGTGTCGGCCGATCAGCTGACCGCGGCCGCGGCGGCCCGCTCCGGCAGCGGGGAACTGCTCGAGGTGGTGTGGTCGCCGGTCCCGCTGCCCGGCGACGACCTTGGCGAGAAGTTCACCGTCTGGGAGCCACCGGCCACGGGCTCGGGCACCGTGCGCTCCGTCTACGCCGCGACCCACCAGGCCCTGGGTGCGCTGCAATCGTGGCTGACGGGTGAGGCGGCCGGCGTCCTGGCGGTGGTGACCCGCGGGGCGGTGAGCCTGACGGGCGAGGACGTCGCGGACCTGGCCGGTGCCGCGGTATGGGGGCTGACGCGGTCCGCCCAGGCCGAAAACCCGGGCCGCGTCGTGTTGGTCGACACCGACGGCACACTCGATGTCGCAACGGTGATCGGTTGTGGCGAGCCGCAATTGGTGGTGCGCGCGGGTGTGGCCTACAGCGCCCGGCTGAAACCGGCCGACCGGCGACCCCTGCTGCAGCTGCCCGACCCGCCGTCGGTGTGGCGGCTGGCCGCCGGCGACGCCGGAACGCTCGAGGATCTGGCGGTGCAGGAGACCGGGCCGGCGCCGTTGCAGGCCGGTCAGGTGCGGGTGGCGGTCGGCGCGGCCGGGGTGAACTTCCGCGACGTGCTGGTGGCGCTGAACATGTACCCGGGGGCCGCGCAGCTGGGCGCCGAGGGCGCGGGAATCGTCACCGAACTCGGCGCGGGCGTGACCGATGTGGCCGTCGGGGACGCGGTCATGGGGATCTTCGGGCTGGCCGGCTCCGAGGCAGTGGTGGATCGCCGGTTGGTGACCCGGGCGCCGCAGGGCTGGTCGACGGCTCAGGCCGCGGCCGTGCCGGTGGTGTTCTTGACGGCCTATTACGGGCTGTGGGTGCTGGCGGGCCTGCGGGCCGGGCAGCGAGTGCTGGTGCACGCCGCCACCGGCGGCGTGGGCATGGCGGCGGTGCAGCTGGCCCGGCACTGGGGCGCGGAGGTGTTCGCGACCGCCAGCCAGGGCAAGTGGGACACGTTGCGCGCCATGGGATTCGACGATGCGCACATCGCCGATTCCCGGACGCTGGATTTCGAACAGAAATTCGCCGCCGGCGTGGACGTGGTGCTCAACTCCCTTGCCGGGGAGTTCAACGACGCGTCGCTGCGCCTGCTGGGGCCCGACGGGCGCTTCATCGAGATGGGCAAAACCGATCTGCGTGACCCGGATGCCGTCGCATCGGCGCACCCCGGGGTGATGTATCGCGCGTTCGATCTCATGGAGGCCGGCCCGGACCGCATCGCCGAGATGCTGGCGGAATTGATGGGGCTGTTCGCGGCGGGTGTCCTGGCGCCGTTGCCCGTCAAAGTTTTCGACGCCCGCAGCGCCGCCGACGCCTACCGGTTCGTCAGCCAGGCCCGCCACATCGGCAAGGTCGTGCTCACCATGCCGGACGGGCCCGCCGGGCTGGCCGGCGGCACCGCGCTGATCACCGGCGGCACCGGCATGGCGGGTTCTGCGGTGGCGCGGCACCTCGTCGGGCGGCACCGGGTGCCCCACGTGATGCTGGTCAGCCGCAGCGGTGAACGCGCCGACGGCATCTCCGGGCTCGCCGCCGAATTGCGCGAGGCGGGAGCCTCGGTGGCGGTAGTGGCGTGCGATGTCGGCGACCGCGACGCCGTCGCGGCGTTGCTGGCACAAGTGCCGGAACGATACCCGCTGCGGTCGGTGTTCCACGCGGCCGGCGTGCTCGACGACGCGGTGATCGCGTCGCTGACGCCCGCGCGCATCGACACGGTGTTGCGGGCCAAAGTGGATGGCGCCTGGAACCTGCACGAGCTCACCAAAGAGCTGGATTTGTCTGCGTTCGTGGCGTTTTCGTCGATGGCGGGCATCGTGGGCGCGCCGGGCCAAGCCAATTACGCCGCGGCCAACAGCTTCCTCGACGCGCTGGCGGCGCATCGCCGCGCCCACGGCCTGCCGGGCCTGTCGGTGGCGTGGGGGATGTGGGAGGAGACCTCCACGATGACCCGACACCTCGGTGAGCGTGACAAGGCCAGGATGACCCGGGCCGGTCTGAGCGCGTTGTCCACTCGGCAGGCGCTGGACCTGCTGGACGCTGCGCTGCTGACCGAACACCCCATGGTGGTGGGCACCCGACTGGACAGGGGAGCGCTGGCCCACCACAGCGACACGCTGCCGCCGTTGCTGAGCCAGTTGGCCGCCCGGCCGGCGCGTCGCGTCCTGGAACACACCGACATGGTGTCCCTGACGGGCCTGCGGGCGCGCCTGGAGGGCATGACCCCCGAACAGCGGCACAGCGAATTGGTCGAACTGGTCTGCAGCAACGCGGCCGCGGTACTGGGCCACAGCACCGCGGACGTCAACGCCGACGATGCGTTCGGCGACCTCGGCTTCGACTCGCTGACCGCCGTCGAACTGCGCAACCGGCTGAAAATCGCCACCGGCCTTACCCTTTCGCCCACGCTGATCTTCGACCAGCCCACGCCGGGCGCGCTTGCCGAACACCTCGAGACCCAGCTGGCCACCAGTGCCCCGGAAGGGGCGACTGTCACGACGCCCGATCGCATGACCCGCTTCAACGACATCGCCCGAGAGCTGCAGGCGCTGCTCAACCAGGCCGATCTGAGTCCCGGCGACAAGGCGCAGGTCATCGCCCGGCTGGAAGGCCTGTTAGGCGGCGTGGCGGTGGCGTCACCCGCGCCGCTCCTGCCGGCCCCCGAGGACGCGTTCGACGACGACATCTCCACCGCCACCGAGAGCCAGCTTTTCGCAATCCTCGACGATGAAGTCGGCCCCTGATCTTGCCATCGACAGACGTAGCGATCATCGGGCTGGCATGCAGGTTCCCCGCCGCGGCGAGCCCCGGCGCGTTCTGGCGCCTGATCCGCGACGGGCGGGAGGCCACTGAATTCAGCGGTGACCCCGGCGGATTCGACGCCGACTTCTTCAATGTGTCACCGCGCGAGGCGTGCGCGATGGATCCCCGCCAACGCCTGGCCCTCGAACTGAGCTGGGAGCTGTTCGAGGACGCCTTCCTGCTGCCGGAACTGGTTCGGGGAGAGCCGGTTTCGGTGTACCTCGGGGCGATGACGGATGACTATGCCGCGCTGACGCTGCGCGACCTCGCCGACAACCTGGACCACCACACCTTCACCGGGATCAGCCGGGCGATGATCGCCAACCGTATCTCGTATGCCTTCGGGCTGCAGGGGCCCAGCATGACCGTCGATTCCGGCCAGTCGTCATCTCTGGTGGCGGTGCACCTCGGCTGCGAAAGCGTGGCCTCCGGTCAGTCGACGCTGGCGATCGCGGGCGGGGTCCAGCTCAACCTGGCCGACGAAATCACGATGCTGGAACGGGAATTCGGCGCGGTGTCGGCGTCGGGCCGCACCTATGCGTTCGATCGGCGCGCCGACGGCTACGTGCGGGGTGAAGGCGGCGGGCTGGTGCTGCTGAAGCCCTTGCCGTCTGCGCTGCAGGACGGTGACCGCATCCGCGCGGTCATTCGCGGCAGCGCCGTCGTCAATGCCGGACACAGCGCGACCGCCCAGACCGTGCCGTCGGCGCGCAGCGAAGCCGACGTGATCCGGCGCGCGCTCGCGGATGCCGGCCTGCGCGGCAGCGACATCGACTACATCGAGGCCCACGGCACGGGGACGAAGGTCGGCGACGCGGTCGAAGCTCAGGCGCTGGGGGAGATCTTCGCCGAGCGCGCCCACGATCGGGTGCCGGTGGGATCGGTGAAGACCAACACCGGCCACGCCGGAGCCGCCGCGGGAATCGCGGGCCTGCTCAAGGCCGTACTGGCGATCGAACATGGCGCCATCCCCCCCAGCCTCAACTACGCCGAGTCCCAGGGTGACCTCAATAGCCTTGGGCTGCAGGTCAACACCGCGCTGACGCCGTGGCCGCCGGCGGACCATCCACGGCGAGCCGGGGTGTCCTCGTTCGGAATGGGCGGCACCAACGCGCACCTCGTCCTCGAGCAGCCTCCCGTCCAGCAGAAATCGGGCCGACCCGAAACGCCGGCGGACGCAGGCGGGGCATTGCCGTGGGTGCTGTCGGCCCGCTCCGAGCAGGCGCTGGCCAACCAGGCGCAACGGTTGTCGGCCCATGCCGCCGAACGGCCTGATCTGAGCCCCCTCGACATCGCCTGGTCGTTGGTCAGCACCCGGACGGCCTTCGAGCACCGCGCGGTGGTAGTCGGCGGCGACCACCCCACGCTGGCAAGGGGTTTGGCGGCCCTCGCGGTGGGCGAGTCATCGCCGGATGTGGCGGTGGGCCGGGAGACGCCGTCGGGCAAGACCGTCTTCGTGTTCCCGGGCCAGGGGTCGCAGTGGTTGGGAATGGGACGACAGCTCTATGACCGGTTCGACGTGTTCGCCCGGGCCTTCGACGAGGCTGTCGCCGCGGTGGACGCCCATCTGCGGCTGCCGCTTCGTGAGGTGATGTGGGGAGCGGACCCGGAGTTGTTGCGCAGCACCGAGTTTGCCCAGCCGGCGTTGTTCGTGCTCGGAATCGCGCTGACGGCGTTGTGGCGGTCGGTCGGCATAGCGCCGGATGTGGTGATGGGCCACTCGGTCGGCGAGATCGCCGCGGCATGTGTGGCCGGCGTGCTGTCGCTCGCGGATGCCGCGAGCATGGTGGCGGCGCGGGGACGGTTGATGGCGGGGCTACCCGCCGGCGGGGTGATGGTGGCCGTCGGCGCCGGTGAGGCCGAGGTGGCTGGGTTGCTGACCGACGAGGTGAGCATCGCCGCGGTCAACGGTCCCAACGCGGTGGTGCTTTCGGGCGCGCAGGCGCCGGTGGAAACGGTGGCGGACCGGCTCGCCCGCGAGGGCCGGCGCGTGCATCGGCTGGCCGTGTCGCACGCGTTTCATTCGGCCCTGATGCGGCCCATGATGGCGGAATTCTCCGCGGCGGTGGCCGGCATCGAGGTGGCGGCGCCGCGAATCGGGTTGGTGTCCAACGTGACCGGGCGGCTGGCGGACGCCGGGTATGGGTCGCCGCAGTACTGGGCGGCGCATGTCGGTCAGCCGGTGCGCTTTTTCGAGGGCGTACGCGCCGCCGAGGCGGCCGGCGCCGAACTCTTCGTGGAACTGGGTCCAGGCGCCTCGCTCACCGCGGCGGTGGACCAATCGCTGAGCGCCGAGCGCGCCCTGTCGCTGCCCACGATGGCCAAGGACCGGCCCGAGACGGAATCGCTGATGCGCGCGGTCGGCCAGTTGTTCACCCGCGGCCTCGATCCGAACTGGGCGGCCCTGTTCGCCGGGCGCAACGCGCGACGGGTCGAGTTGCCGACGTATGGCTTTGCGCGGCATAGTTTTTGGCTGGGCGCCGATGCGGCGGGGAGTTCGCCGGCCCCGTCCACCCGAACACCCGACCTGGCGCACCGGCTGCACGGACTGGCGCCCGACGACCAGCACCGGCTGCTGGTGGAGCTGGTCTGCGAGCATGCGGCGGCGGTGTCGGGGCATCCGGGCGGCGACGCCATCGACTCCGATCGCGCATTCGGCGACCTCGGCTTCGATTCGATGGTCGGGGTCGAGCTGCGCAACCGCCTCACCGGCCATACCGGCCTGGCTTTGTCGCGAACGCTGATCTTCGATTACCCGACGCCGGCAGCGCTGGCCGACCATCTTCGCCGGCAGCTGCTGCATGACGAGGCGGGCGAATCGGAGGAGGAGAAGATCTGGTCGGCGCTGCGCAGGATTCCGGTGCGCGAGCTTCGCAGAACCGGATTGCTCGAGAAACTGCTATTGCTCGCCGGCGCCCCGGAAACTGCCGTCCCCGACGAAAATGTCAGTGCCGACGAGATCGACTCATTGAGCCCCGAGGCATTAATCGCGATGGCGCTCAGCCCGGCGGACGAGGATGACGCCGAATGACGAATTCTGCTCTGGCGGATATGATTACGTGAACCCCAGATCAGCGTGATCAGACACGTGTTGAATACGCGAGTCTTTGCGCCACCAAACGGAACCGCATAAACTTCCTCGCATTACGAGGACCTTTTCTGTTGGGCAATCATGAGGGTAGAAGATGAGCGTCATCGCGGGTGTATTCGGCGCGTTGCCGCCACATCGGTATAGCCAACGTGAAATCACCGACGCGCTAGTCGAATTGCCCGCATTGAAGGAGCATGAAGGCGTCGTCCGGCGCCTGCACGCGGCCGCCAGGGTCAACGGGCGCCACTTCGTGCTGCCCCTCGAGCGGTACGGCGAGTTGACCGATTTCGACGCGACCAACGAGATCTTCATCGACAAAGCCGTGGATTTGGGCTGCGACGCACTGCTGGGCGCTCTCGACGAGGCCGGGCTACAACCGCACGACATCGACATGATCGCCACCACGACGGTCACCGGCATCGCGGTCCCGTCGCTCGACGCCCGGATCGTCGGGCGGCTCGGGCTGCGGCCGGACGTGCGCCGGGCCCCGCTGTTCGGGCTGGGCTGCGCGGCCGGCGCGGCGGGCGTCGGACGGCTGCACGATTACCTGCGGGGTGCGCCCGACGGCGTCGCCGCCCTGCTGTCGGTCGAGCTGTGTTCGCTCACCTTTCCGACGGTCAGGCCGACCGTGTCCGGACTGGTCGGGACGGCCATGTTCGGTGACGGCGCCGCGGCCGTGGTCGCCGTCGGCGACCGTCGCGCCGAGCGGCTGAATTCCGCAGGGCCGGACGTCGTGGATTCGCGCAGCCGTCTATACCCCGAATCGCTGCACATCATGGGCTGGAACATCGGCGCGGACGGCATGCAACTGACGATGTCGCCCGAACTGCCGGACATCATCGACCGTTACCTGGCCGACGACGTGAACGGTTTCCTCGCCCAACATGGCCTGACCAAGGACGACATCGGCGCCTGGGTGACCCACCCGGGCGGCCCCAAGGTGATCACCACGATCGCCAAGAGCCTCGAACTGCCCCCCGACGCGCAGGAATTGACCTGGCGCTCGCTCGGGGAAGTCGCCAACCTGTCCTCGGCCTCGGTGCTGCACATCCTGCGCGACACCATGGCCAAGCCGCCGCCCGGCGGCAGCCCCGGGCTCATGCTCGCGATGGGTCCCGGCTTCGGCTCCGAACTGGTGTTGCTGCGCTGGCACTGAATTCGCTAATCGACTCGCGAAATCCCCTGCGCATCACTGTCATTCGAGTAGCTCGGAGAGCTCCAGCCAGCGGGTCTCCGTCTCGGCGACCTCGTCGTGGAGCGCGCGCAACTCGCCTGTGAGCCGGGTGATGCCGACATGGTCGGATTGGTCGTGCGCGGCGAGTTCCGTGTGCTTGTCCTCGATCCGGCCCGCCAACCGCGCAAGTTGGCGATCGAGGGAGGCCACCTCTTTTTCCGCGGCGCGGCGTTGCGCGCCGGACATTTCCGACGAACCGGCCGGCGCGCGTTCCGGCGTGGGTTCCGGCGCCGCAACGGTGCGCCGGCCGGCCAGTTGCAGATACTCGTCGACGCCGCCGGGCAGATGGCGCAGCCGGCCGTCGAGCACCGCGTACTGCTGATCGGTGACCCGCTCCAGCAGGTAGCGGTCGTGCGAGACGACGATCAGGGTGCCCGCCCACGAGTCCAGCAGATCCTCCATCGCGGCCAAGGTGTCGGTGTCGACGTCGTTGGTCGGCTCGTCGAGCAGCAACACATTGGGCTCGGCCAACAGCGTCAGCATCAGCTGCAGCCGCCGCCGCTCACCGCCGGAGAGATCCTCGACGCGGGCGGACAGCTGGCCGCGCGCGAACCCGAGCCGCTCCAGCAGCTGCGCCGGGGTGGCCTCGCGTCCGTCGACCTGATAACCGCCCTGCAGCCTGCCCAGCACATCGGCGATCCGGTCGCCGCCCACGCCGGCCAGCGCATCGCCCTGCTGGTCGAGCACCGCCAGCCGCACCGTCTTGCCGCGTTTGACGCGCCCCGCGTCCGGCGTGACGGTGCCGTCGATCAAGCCCAGCAGCGTCGACTTGCCGGCGCCGTTGGCCCCGACGATGCCGGTCCGCTCGCCGGGCGCGATCCGCCACTCGATGTCGCGCAGCACCGGGCGGCCACTGAGAGGTGGGTAGGAGACCGACACGTCGAGCAGGTCGACCACGTCCTTGCCCAGCCGGGCGGTGGCCAGCTTGGCCAGCTCGACGGTGTTGCGCAGCGGCGGCACGTCGGCGATCAGCTGGTTGGCCGCCTCGATCCGGAATTTGGGCTTGGAGGTGCGCGCCGGGGCCCCGCGGCGCAGCCACGCCAACTCCTTACGCATCAGGTTTTGCCGCTTGGCCTCGGCGACGGCGGCCATCCGGTCCCGTTCGACGCGTTGCAGGACGTAGGCCGCGTATCCGCCGTCGAACGGTTCGACGACGCCGTCGTGCACCTCCCACGTGGTGGTGGCGACTTCGTCGAGGAACCAGCGGTCATGGGTCACCAGCAGCAGGCCGCCGGTGTTGCGTGCCCAGCGTTGGCGCAGGTGGCCGGCCAGCCAGGTGATGCCCTCGATGTCCAGGTGATTGGTGGGCTCGTCGAGCGCGATGACGTCCCACTCGCCAACCAGCAACCTGGCCAGCTGCACCCGGCGGCGCTGACCGCCGGACAGCGTGGCAACCGTTGCCTCCCAGGCGATGTCGGAGACCAGCCCGGCGACCACGTCGCGGACCCGCGCGTCACCGGCCCACTGGTGTTCGGCCGCCGCACCGACCAGGGTCCAGCCCACGGTGTGGTCCGGGTCCAGGGTGTCGGCCTGGCTCAGCGCGCCGACCCGCAACCCGCCGCGCCGGGTGACCCGGCCCGAATCGGGCCGTTGCTGGCCGGTGAGCAGCCGCAGCAGGCTGGATTTGCCGTCGCCGTTGCGCCCGACGATGCCGATGCGCGCGCCGTCGTTGACGCCGACCGTGATCGACCCGAACACCACCTGGGTCGGGTATTCGAGGTGTACGGCCTCGGCTCCGAGTAGGTGCGCCACCGGCCCGACCCTACTGGCGCTACATGAGCGTCAGCAGCGCCTGGTCCACGTGGCTTTGCGTTTCCGCTGACGCCTTGCTGGCCACGGCGTCCAGGAAACGGCTCGCGACGTCTCGCACCTTGAGGTTGGTCTCCTGGGAACGCCACACCAGGATGTCGAACGCACGCTCGGCGGAAATGCCGTAGGCGATCATCAGCACGCCCTTGGCCTGCTCGATGCGGGCCCGGGCGTCGGCGACCGCCGACAGCACATTGGTGATGTCGGAGTGCAGCGAGTCGGTGACGTCGACGTAAAAGCCGGAGGTGCCGGCCAGCGCGCCGGTGTCGTCGACCATCCGATCGCCGGCGACGACGACGCAGTGGGTGCGCCCGGCGGTATCGATGATGCGGTGCCGGCTGCTGAACGGCTTTCCCTTCATCACCCGTTCGAGCACGGCCGCCACCCGTTCGCGGTCCTCGGGGTGCTTGTGTTGCAGCAAGAGTTCCGTGGTGGGCTGCACCCGTCCCGGCTTGTAGCCGTGCATGCGCGCCACCGCGTCCGACCATTCCCAGCGATGGCCGTCCAGAAAAAACCGGAACCGGCCGACACGCTGCGGATCGCCCAGACCCAGCACCTCGTCGACCGCGCTCAGGTCGTCGTGTTCGACGACGTCGGACGCCGGCGCCTCGCGGCGCTCAACAGTCTCGTCGTTGGAGTTCACCGTCATCGCCGTTTCCCCAATTCCCGCTGTGAAAACCTTGGCATATCATTCCCGTTTTTGAGCGCGTCCATTCCTGCCCCGGCCAGGGGATTTGGAAAGCTGCTCGACGATCAGGCCACCCGATAGCGCTCGGCATCCTGGTGTTTGAACTCCAGGCCGAACCCGGGGCGATGCTGATCGGGTCGTAGCGCGCCGCCCTCGGGCGAGAGCGCGCCATCGAAGAGCATGTGTTCGATGCGGTGGTGGTCGTGGAAGTACTCCAAATGCCGCAGGTTTTCGATGGTGCTGGCGACGTGGGCGTGCAGGTTGGGAGCGCAGTGCCCCGAGACGTCCACGTTGTAGGAGGCGGCCACGGCCGCGGCGCGCACCCAGTCGGTGATGCCCCCGCAGCGCGTGACGTCGATCTGCAGGCAGTCGACCGCGTCGGCGGCGAGCATCCGCTTGAAGTAGGCCAGGTCGTAACCGTACTCACCGGCCGTGACGTCCGGGCTGACCTGGTCGCGCACTTCGCGCAGCCCGGCCAGGTCGTCGGAGGACACAGGTTCTTCGAACCAGGTGACCCCGTGGTCGGCCATGGCGTGGGCCACCCGGATCGCCTGTTTGCGACGGTAACCCCCGTTGGCGTCCACGTACAGTTCGACATCGGGGCCGATCACCTTGCGCGCCAATGCAATCCGATCCAGGTCCCGGCTGACGTCGGAGCCCCATGACTCACCGATCTTGATTTTGACGCGCGGGATCTTCCATTCGTCGACCCAGCGCTCGAGTTGGGCGCGGGTGGTGGACTCGTCGTAGGTGGTGAAGCCGCCGCTGCCGTAGATGGGTACTTCGGGGTGCGCCATGCCGATCAGCCGGCATACCGGTAGGTCCAGCAGTTTGCCCTTGAGATCCCACAACGCGGTGTCGACCGCCGAGATCGCGCACGACGCCAGCCCGGGCCGCCCGTTGTTGCGCATCGCCCTGACCATCGACCCCCACCGCGCCGGGATATCCACGGCGCTGTGTCCCGTGAGCGCTTTGCCGAGCTTGCCGCCGATCAGCTTGGCGCAGGCCCCGTCGGCATAGGTGTAGCCGACCCCGCGCCGGCCGCCGGCCGCAACCTCGGCGAGCACCAGCGTGGTCGACGACCAGGCCAGGGTGCCATCGGCTTCCGGTGCGTCGGTGGGGATTTCGTAGACCTGCGCGGTGACCTCTTCGATCTGCGCGTCGGGCGTCATCGCGCCCACCGTCGTCCCGCCCGCGCCACGAGCCAGGCACCCACCCCGGTGGCGCTCAGCGCGCCGGTGCCGCTGACGACCGGGTGCTGGGAAGCCCACAGCTGCGGGCTGTGCGTGTGCGACTGGTTGTCGAATTGGCCGTGCGGGCCGTGGTCGGTGCCCGGCTCTTGATCCAGCGGCTGCCACAGGTTGTTGGGCCGGTCGGGGCTGACGTGTTCGGAGGTCTGCTGCGAGTCGTATCCGGTGCGGCCGAGGTAGCGGTCCAGCAGCGGCGCGACGAACTTCTGCCCAAGCAGCGTAACGGCGGTGGAATCACCGACCCAATATTGTTTGCGCCCTGGATGATCGGCGGCGTACAGGACGCCGCGCGCGGCCACCTCGGGCTGGTAGATCGGCGGCACGGGCTGCGGATGGCGGGGGAGCCGCGACAGCACCCAGGAGAATTGTGGGGTGTTGACCGCCGGCATCTGAGCGACGGTGATCCGCACGTTCGAACCCTCGTGGAACAGCTCGCAGCGTACCGACTCGGTGAACCCGTTGATGGCGTGTTTGGCGCCGCAGTAGGCCGACTGCAGCGGGATCGATCGCTGGCTCAGCGCCGAGCCGACCTGCACGATGGTGCCGCGGTCGCGGGGTCGCATCTTGCCCAGCGCCGCCATGGTGCCGTGCACGTACCCGAGGTAAGACACCTCGGTCACGCGTTTGAACTCCTCGGCGCTGATCTCACTGAACGGCGCGAACACCGACGTGAACGCGACGTTGACCCAGACGTCGATGGGACCGAAGGCGGATTCGGCCTCATCGGCCGCGGCCTCGACGGCCGAGTGGTCGGCCACATCGGTCGGAATCGTCAGCGCCTTGCCGCCGCCGGCTTCGACATCGCGAGCGGCGCCGTCGAGCCCCGCGGCGCCGCGGGCGAGCAGGACCACGTTGTCGCCGCGCTGCCCGAACGCCTTCGCGGTCGCGCGGCCGATGCCCGCGCTGGCTCCGGTGATCACCACTGTCTGTGTCATCGCAGTACTGCCTTTCGCTCGGTCCGAGTAATCAGTCATGGTGGGCGTCGTCGTCGGTGAGAGTTGCCGTGCATTCGAGCATCAGCGCGTGCGCGAACGCTTGCGGCAGGTTGCCGCGGAGCTGGCGCTGGCGCACGTCGTATTCCTCGCAGAACAGTCCCGGCGGGCCGCACGCGGCCCGGTTGCGTTCGAACCAGCGCATCGCGCAATCGCCGTGTCCCAGTTGGTTTTCGGCCAGCGCCATCATGAATCCGCAGAGCAAAAAGGCGCCCTCCGCGTCGCCGAGTTCGCGCTCGTCGTGCCGGAACCGGTACACGAACCCGTCTTGCGTGAGTTCCCGCCGCACGGCGTCCAGGGTGGCCCGGGTGCGGGGATCCTCGGCGGGAACGGCGCCGCGCACCGGCGGAAGCAGCAGCGACGCGTCGACCCCCGTCCGCCGCGGACTGCGCTGCCAGTAGCCGTGCGGGTGCAGGCTGCTCGAGGCGGTCTCGGCCAGGATCGCGTCGGCCAGGGAAGCGCAGGCTGCCACCTCGGGGCCGGCGCCGGCCACCTTGGCGATGGCACGCAACCCCGCTACACAGGCCAGCCGCGACTGCGCCCAGTGCTCATCGTCGATCTCCCAGACCCCGGCGTCCGGTTCGCGCCAACGCTTTTCGATGGCCTTGATGGCCGTCTGCGCGGCTCGCCACCCGTCGGCGTCGAGCCGGTCGGCGTCACCCGCCTTGGCCAGCAGCTGCAGGGCCTCGCCGAACACATCGAGCTGGAACTGTTGATTGACCCAGTTGCCGACCTTGTCCGTGCCGCCCGGATAGCCCGGTAGGTCGAGCGTTTCTTCGCTGGGCACCGCACAGCCGGTGACGGTGTAGGCGGGTTTGAGGTTCGGGCCGTCGTCGAGCAACCGGGCGCCGACGAATTCGACAGCCCGGTCCAGCAGTTCGATAGTGCCGACGGTGGCTGCGGCCATCCCGGCATAGACCTGGTCCCGGATCCAGGCATACCGGTAGTCGTAGTTCTGATTGGTGTGCGCGCGTTCGGGCAGGCTCATCGTGGCGGCGGCCACCATGCCGCCGCCACTGCTGGTCAGCCCGCGCAGCACCGCGTAGGAGTGGCGACCGTCGCGGGGGGCGATGGTGCAGTCGAGCTGGGGCACGCTCCGCCGCCAGGCGGCCGCGGTGGCGTCCCAGGCCAGGTCCGGGTCGGGCGGTTGATCGGGCAGGGCGCGTTCGGACAACTCCAGCACCAGGTCGTGCTGCCTGCCCTCCTCGAGGGTGATCTCGCAGGTGAGCAGTTCGGATTTGTCGTGCGAGGCTTTGATGGTGCGCGCGTCGCAGCCGGCCTGCCACCGCCAGCGCAACCGGCCCGACCGGCCGCTCCACACCCCACCGTCGCAACTCGGCCGGCCCAGACCGTGCCGGCCGAATCCCGCACTCGGCGCCAGCAGCACCCGCACCCGCGCCGTGCCGCGGCAGACCATGAGGCGCCGCAGCAGCACCACCCGGTCGGGATCGCCCGGAAAGGCCAGCGCCTCACGGCATTCCACGGTACCGTCGCGGGTAATCCAGCGGTTGCGCCAGATCAGGGTGCCAGGCTCGTAATAACCGCCCCACACGTGCCGGATGTCCGTCGGCGTGATCGCGTAAATTCCGCCGCCACCAATGAGATTGGAAAAGACGGCGTCGGAGTCCCAGTGCGGCGCGCACATCCAGGCCACGTCCCCCTGCGGCCCGACCAGCGCGCCGCGCTCGCCGTCCGCCAGCAGCGCGTACTCGCGCAGCACCCGCGGCGCGAAGGTAGTCTCGACGTCCATTGTCTGGTCAGCCACGGGCTCTCGCCTCCGACCTCCGTCCCGCGGTGGTATCGATCTTCCCACCGGCCAGCCGTTCGGCGAGCCGCGAGGCCAGCGCCATGATGGTCAGCGCGGGGTTCGCCGATCCCTGGGTCGGGCACACCGAGCCGTCGGCGAGAAACAGGTTCGGCACCCCCCACACGCGTTGATCGGAGTCGACGACCGACTGCTGCGGGCTGGTGCCCATGCGGGCGCCGCCGATCAGGTGGGCGAAGCGCTCGATGGTGAGCACATCCTGGGCGTCGGCCGCGTGCAGGATGTCGCCGATCACCTTGGTGGAGTAGGCCATGTTGGCCTTGTCGTTGTCGCACAGCGTGTAGTCGAACCGGGCCACCGGAATGCCGTACGGATCTTTCTCGTCGGCCAGGGTCACGCGGTTGTCGGGTAGCGGCAGCAGCTCGTTGAGCACGCCGACGGTCGCCCAGTGGTTGTAGTCGCGCATGTATTCCCGCATCGCGCGGCCCCAGTGTCCTTCGGCAAGAACGTGTTCGGCCCATCCGATGGGCAGCGGAGACACGGTCTGGATGGCGAAGCCACGGGCGAAGCCGCGAGAGACGTCGGTCTCGTAGAACTGTTCGGAGGTCACCTCCGGCGGAGGCGCCTTGTACATGCGGACCTCCTCGGACCACCGGCCGGCGGACTGGGTGGCGCCCTGCACCATGACGTAGCGCCCGACCTGATCGTCGTTGTTGCCCAACCCGTTCGGGAAGCGGTTGCTGGCCGAATTCAACAGCAGGCGCGGCGTCTCGATCGAATAACCGGCAATGGCAACGACTTTGGCGCGCTGCAGCCGCTCCTTGCCGCCGATCTCGTCGTAGTACACCACGCCGCGCGCCGCGCCGTTCTCGTCGAGCTCGACCCGCGAGGCCATGCAGTTGGCGCGGATCTCCACGGCGTGGGCCAGCGCGTCGGGCAGATGCGTGACGTACGGGCTGGCCTTGGCGTTGACCTTGCAGCCCTGCAGGCAGTAACCGCGGTAGATGCAATGCGGCCGATTGCCGAACGTGCCGTTGACGATGCCGACCGGCCCGACACGCATCTCGATTCCGAGCTTGAGCGCTCCGCGCCAGATCTTGGCGGCGGCACCCGAAATAGGGTGCGGTGCGAACGGATAGCGATGCGGGTCGCCCCAGGGCCAGTTCTGGCCCGCCACGGGCAGCTCGAGTTCGACCTGTTCGTAGTGGCGGCGAATGTCCTCGTAGCGGATCGGCCAGTCCGCCCCGACGCCGTCACGGGTGTACGTCTCGAAGTCGCTGGGGTGAAACCGCGGGGTGTACCCGGCGTAATGCACCATGGAGCCGCCGACTCCGCGCCCGGAGTTGTTCTTGCCCAGCTCGATCGGGTCATCGCCGCCGAGGATGCGCTTTTGCGTCCAGTACAGCGCATGGGACCCGGCCTCGTCGGACACCCAGTCCTCGTCCGGGTGCCAGAACGGGCCGGCCTCCAAAATCACGACCCGCCAGCCCTCCCGCGCCAGCCGCTGCGCCAGCACCGAGCCGCCGGCCCCGGCCCCGACTACCACCAGGTCGACCTCGTCGTCGTCGGCGTAGCGGCGCATGGTCTTCTCACCGGGCAGATCGCGCGAGTGCACGTCGAGCAGGAAGCGCGAATCGTTGTCCTTCGGTTCGACCGCGCCTTTCAAGAGGCCGCGCAGCAGATCGCCCATCACAGCTCCCCGTTGTTCACGATCTGCACCGGATCCTCGTCGGTGGCGCCGGGGGTCTCGTACGGTTCCCGCGCGGCGGCCGGCCCGGTGGCACCACCGAGGCGCATGAACCCACGCGGGTAGGCCGGCCCGCCGAAGCCGATCTCGTTCCACGCCCAGGGGTGAGAGTAGAAGCCGGACAACGTCGCTCGCATGCACACCGACCACGCGCGCTTGACGTTCAGGCTCTCCCACGCCCCGCCCTGCAGATCCCCTTGCGAGAACTTGTCGATGATCGCTTCGCGGGTGGCGGGATCGGCTTCGGCGAACGAGGGCTTGCCGTGCTTGGCCGACGCCGTCTCGTCGAGCCCGCGCAGCACCAGCCGCCAGGTGTCGCGGTCGTCGGGCATGTCGACGTACTGGTAGCCGTCGAGGCGCCCGTCGGCGAGCTTGGAGTCGACGGACTCAGCCACCGGAACCCGCGGCTCGACGTCCTGCGCCAGCACCGTGTCGCAGAACGCGCGCAGGCAGGGCTCCTCTTCTGGAGTGAAAAACCGTAGCGGCCCGGGCGGTTCCAGCCGGGCCAGCACCACCTTCCTGGTGGCAGCGTCCCAGTTGTCGGCGGTTTCGAGCACGTCGTAATCGGGGTAGCGCCCGATCATCTGCGGCGTGGTGCCGCGACGTTGCTTGGGCAGCCAGGACGGGTGCGGCGGCTTGCCATCGGGACGCAGGTTGGGCAGGTGGTCGGGGCGTGAGGTGTTGGCCATCTCGGGAATCCCAGCGCCCCTAATCCCGGAACCGCTCGCGGCGCAGGATCGACGCCAGCAATCCCATCCCGCCGACCATGCACATCAGTCCCGGTGCCGCGATCGGCGGCCCCATCGGCACGTTGTACGACGCGTTCTTCCACCCGCCCGGCTTGCGGGCAACCCCGCGCGCGTGCAGGTATTCACCCAGCAGCCCGTTGGCCGTGTAGATGCCCGCGGTGATCGGCAGCCAGACTTTGGCCCAGCGCCGCGAGAACACCCCACCGACTCCGGCGACGACCACCGGCGGGGTCACCACGATCGGGCTCCACATCCACTTGTTGCCGAAGCTGGCTTTGTAGTGCTCGAAGTAGATTTCGGCCGTCGTGACGAGTGCCGCGACGGCGGTGAGCCCAGACAGCGAGCGTTCGAAACGGCCGTGCGCGACGTCGTACAACGCCCTTCCGGCCAGATGCTGTACCTCGCCGAGTCCGTCGCTGCCGGCGGTGCGGCCTTTTCGCCGTCCGCCGTCGCCCAGCAACAACATGTGTCGTCCTTTCTCGCGCGCGTTTGCCCGGACCGGGGTTTACCCGTGCCGGCTGGTTTCTGTGGTGGGGAGATTGGCCGCGTTCGGTGCGCCGACGGCGCCGTCATTCGGTGACCGCGGGAACCCGCTGACGCTTTCGGTGCTGGGTCCGCCGACGAATTCTGTCGTCGTGTCCATGAACGACCTCGCCTTCGGCTGAAACCACGCTCCGGCGGGCTTCGGTCCCGGCGCTGTCACTACAACACTGGTTGCCAAAGCTGCCCAGAGAACTGAAAGCGCCCAGCTGTGTCTTTCAACCGAAGTGGTCTCGACGACGCGTCGCGACCGAAGCGCAACGGCTGTGTACCCCGGGTCGTGCTGCGCAAACTGCGTCGCAGCTGGTTCTCAGCAGGCTTTCAGGAGCACAGGTTGCCGGCCCCCGCCCGCTCCTTGATGAGGCCGGGATGGAGCTCGGCGCCCTCCTGCCAAATCCGTTCCCGCTCGGCGGATGTGGCAAGCCGGGCGGTGCCGTGCCAAGTATGGCCGTCGAGCTGGATTAGGCAGTGCCGGAGCGGGTAACTGCCTGTCATGAAAAAGATCGTGCGCATCGCAGCATCGGTGGTCGCATTGACCGCCGGTTTGGGGCTCGCCGGTTCGGGGGCGTCCGCCATCGCACACGCGCATCCCGCGCCCTCACCGGAGTACCACTGGTGCCCTGGCCAATGGTGGGATCCGGGCTGGGGCGGTAACTGGGACGCGGGTCGTTGCCACGGTGACCACTGGTATGACGGTGAAGTCCACGACCAGGGGCACTGGCACAACGGCCCGTGGGACCCGAACTGGCGCTGATCCGCCGTGAGTTTCAGCCGCTGACCCGCCGAGCCCAACAACGACGGGCGCAGCGGATTATGTTGGGCTGGACCGTATTTCGCGCAGTCGTTTGAACGTACGACGCGCGGCGTGCTGGAAGGCGGTGTAGCTGGCGGTACCGGGACTGGCCGGCAGACCGGCCATCAACGCCGTGTTCACCACGGGCCCGAGCGCTGCCAATGCATGCGTCGGGCCCCCGT
>NZ_JCALEJ010000023.1:0-82378 GCF_059813315.1 Mycobacterium sp. NGS11 | reverse complement strand
GGTCGCGTCGGGGTTGCTGCTATTGCTGCCGCTGTCCCTGCAGACCCGAACCGTGGTCGGACTGCTGTGCGGCCCGGCGGTGGGGATCGGCGTTCACTTGGTCGCTTTGTCGCGCGCCGCGCGCTCTACCGGCTGATATGGCCGCAGCAGCGTGTACCTTGTGGGCTTAAATGGGTATTGAAACGGATGTCGTCTGGGTCGTCATTCCCGCCTTCAACGAAGCAGCTGTCATCGGCGAGGTGGTAGCTGATGTGCGCGCGGTGTTCGACCATGTCGTGTGCGTGGACGACGGCAGCGCCGACGACACCGGCGAGATCGCCCGGCGGGCCGGCGCTCACCTGGTGAGGCACCCGATCAACCTCGGCCAGGGCGCCGCGATCCAGACCGGTGTCGAGTACGCGCGCAAGCAGCCGGGGGCCCAGATTTTCGCCACTTTCGACGCCGACGGCCAGCACCGCGTCAAGGATCTGGCGACGATGGTCGACCGGTTGGGCGCCGGCGACGTCGACGTCGTCGTCGGCACCCGGTTCGGCGCGCAGCACGGCGCCCGGCCGCCGTTCGTGAAACGGATCGTGTTGCAGACCGCCGCGCGGTTGAGCCGGCGCGGCCGCCGACTTGGCCTGACCGACACCAACAATGGGCTTCGGGTGTTCAACAAGAAGGTCGCCGACGGGTTGGACATCACGATGAGCGGCATGAGCCACGCCAACGAATTCATCATGTTGATCGACGAAAACCATTGGCGTGTCACCGAAGAGCCGATCGAGGTGCTCTACACCGAGTACTCGATGTCGAAGGGCCAGCCCCTGCTCAACGGCGTCAACATCATTTTCGACGGGTTCCTGCGAGGGAGGACTCCATGAACTGGATCCAGGTGCTGCTGATCGGGGCGATCGTTGCGCTGCTGGTGTATCTGTTGCGCTCGCGCCGCAATTCGCGGTCGAAGGCGTGGGTGAAGGTGGGCTACGTGGTGTTCGTGCTGGCCGGCATCTACGCCGTGCTGCGACCCGATGACACGACGGTGGTGGCGCAGTGGTTCGGGGTGCGCCGCGGGACCGACCTGATGCTCTACGCGCTGATCATGGCGTTCTGCTTCACCACGCTCAGCACCTACATGCGATTCAAGGACCTCGAGCTGCGCTACGCGCGGCTGGCCCGGGCGGTGGCGCTGGAGTCCGCTCAGGCGCCCGAAGCGGGCTAGCGGTTCTGCGTCCGGCGGAAGAATTCCACCGTGCGGGCCACCCCGTCGGCTAGGTCGACCTTCGGTTTCCAGCCCAATACCGCTGCGGCCGAACTGATGTCGAGGCAGGACCGCTTGAGGTCGCCGAGCCGCGGCGGCGCGAATTCCGGGTCGTCGGGCCCGCCGACGGCGGCCGCGACCGCCGAATGCAGCTGGCGGTCCGAGGTTTCGATGCCGGTGCCGATGTTGAACCGCTGCCCGCCGCCCGCATCGCCGGATGCCTTGACGAAGGCGTCCACGACATCGTCGACGAAAACGTAGTCCCGGGTGTTGCCGCCGTCGCCGAAGACCTTGGTGGGCTTACCCGAGAGCAGCGCCTGGGCGAAGATCGCCACCACACCGGCCTCACCGTGCGGATCCTGGCGGGGGCCATAGACATTCGCCGGGGCGATGTGCGAGCAGTCCAGGCCGTACAGGTGGCGGAAGGTGTTCAGGTAGATCTCGCCCGCCACCTTGCCCGCCGCGTACGGCGACGCGGGGTCGGTCGGCACGGTCTCGGGCGTGGGGTAGCGCGGCGGGGTGCCGTAGATGGATCCGCCCGAGGAGGTGTGCACGACCTTGCGGACCTGCGCCCGTCGCGCGGCCTCGGCCAGCCGCACCGTGCCGATCACGTTGACCGAAGCGTCGAATTGCGGGTCGGCCACCGAGTGCCGCACGTCGATCTGCGCCGCCAGGTGAAACACCACCTCCGGGCGGTGCTCGTCGAGGATGGCCTCCAGGTCGGCGGTCACGATGTCCGCCTCGACGAAGGCGTATGCCGGATTGCCGGCCAGGTGCTCGAGGTTGGTCGCGCGGCCGGAGGCGAAGTTGTCCAGCCCCACCACCGCATGACCGTCGGCCAACAGCCGGTCGACTAGCGTCGACCCGATGAATCCGGCCGCCCCGGTAACCAGTGCACGCACCGGCCCACCATACATAGCTGCCCTGGCCGCCACGCTCATCGCGGTGCAGCTGGTGGTGCGCGCGGTCCTGGCCGTCGGCGGCTACTTCTACTGGGACGACCTGATCCTCATCGGCAAGGCCGGCACCCACAACCTGCTCGCGCCGTCGTATCTGTTCGACGACCATGACGGACACGTCATGCCCGGGGCATTTCTGGTCGCGGGCATCATCATCCGGCTTGCGCCGCTGAACTGGACCGGGCCCGCGGTCAGCCTGGTGGTGCTGCAACTGCTGGCCTCGCTGGCGTTGTTGCGGGCCCTGTACGTCATCTTGGGCTGGCGGCCGGTGCTGCTGATCCCGTTGACGTTCGCGTTGTTCACGCCGTTGGCCGTGCCCGGATTCGCGTGGTGGGCGGCGGCGTTGAACTCGCTGCCGATGCTGGCCGCGCTGGCCTGGGTGTGCGCCGACGCCATCCTGCTGGTGCGCACCGGCAGCCGGCGCTACGCCGCGACGGGCGTGCTCGTGTACTTCGGCGGGCTGCTGTTCTTCGAGAAGGCCGCGGTGATCCCGTTCGTCGCCTTCGCGGTGACCGCGCTGCTGTGCCACGTGACCGGCGATCGGAGCCTCGGGTCGGCGCTGGCGACGGTGTGGCGGGCCGGCCGGCGATTGTGGATCGCCGCCCTGGCACTCACCGCGGCCTGGGTCGCGCTGTATCTGGCCGTCGTCAATCAGCAGCGGTGGAGTTCCGACCTTTCGATGACGTGGCGACTCCTGATGCGGTCGATCACGCACGGCATCGTGCCGGGGCTGGCCGGCGGGCCGTGGCACTGGGATCGGTGGGCGCCGGCCTCACCCTGGGCCACGCCCCCGCTGTCGGTGATGGCCCTCGGCTGGCTGGTGCTGGCCGGAACCGTGGCGCTGTCGCTGGTTCGCAAGGAACGCATCGGTCCGGTGTGGCTGGTCGCCGTCGGCTACGCCGTGGCCTGTCAGGTGCCGATCTATTTGATGCGGTCCTCGAAGCAGACCGCGCTGGAACTCGCGCAGACGCTGCGCTACCTGCCGGATCTGGTCGTGGTGCTGGCACTGCTGGCCGCCGTCGCATTGTGCGCCCCCAACCGGCGGGCCGGGCCGCGCCGGCTCGACGCTTCGCCGAAACGCACCGCGGTTGTCGCGGTGTTGGCGGTGTTGTTCGTGGCCAGCAGCCTGTACTCGACGTCGACGTTCCTGACCAGCTGGCGCGACAACCCCGCGCAGCCCTACCTGCGGAACGCCCGGTCTTCTCTGGCGACCGCGCGTGCGGCCTCGGACGCGCCGCTGCTGGATCAGGAGGTCGATCCGTTGGTGCTGCAGCGGGTGGCCGCGCCGGAGAATCTGGCCAGCCACCTGTTCGCCCTGCTGCGCGATAGGCCCGAATTCGCTTCTGCAACAACTCAATTGCGCATGATCGACAGCTCGGGGCGGTTGATCAAGGCGCGGGTCACCTGGGTTCGGACCATCGCGCCCGGGCCGATGCCGCAGTGCGGCTACTTCGCGCAGCCGGACAGGCCGGCGCGCATGGTCCTCGACGGCCCGCTGCTACCCGCAGACTGGACCCTCGAACTGAATTACCTGGCCAACAGCGACGGCTCGATGACGTTGTCGATGACGCAAGGCCCCGAGGTCAAGGTGCCGGTGCATCCCGGCCTCAACCGGGTCTTCGCCCGGCTGCCTGGCGCCGGGGACGCGATCACCGTGCGCGCCAACACGACCGCGCTGGCGTTGTGTCTCGCATCGGGCCCGGTGGGGTTCGTCGCACCGGCTTGATTGGTCCGGCGATTGTCACGCCAGCGTGACCCTCGACGCCGACAGCCACCCTGGCGTGACTCTGGGCGGAAATATGGAGCCGCCTGGGGGAATCGAACCCCCGACCTATTCATTACGAGTGAATCGCTCTACCGACTGAGCTAAGGCGGCATACCCGCACGCCGGGCGGCACGAGTCTACGGCAGGCGGGCGGGCACCACGAAATCAATCGCGCAGTTCCTGGCCGATGGTGGCGACCATGGCGTCGACGGCGAACTTCGGCTTGACGTTGATCGCCAGCGCCTCGCGGCATTCGAGCACCGCTTCGATGCAGCGCAGCAGCCGCGCGGGTGGGGCGTGGGCGGCCAGCGCAGCGACCCGCTCAGCCATATCGGGATGGTTGGCCCGCACCGCGCCGGCGTTGGCCGACGTCATCAGCGCGTCCCGGAAGTAGGTCGCCAGGTCGATCAGCGCGCGGTCCAGGGAATCTCGCGAGGCCCGGGTCTGACGCGACTTCTGCCGTCGCTCAAGGTCCTTCAGCGCTCCGGCCGCGCCGCGCATCGCGCCCGCGGTGCCCTTGCCGGTGCCGCCGGCACCCAAGGCCGTGCGCAGCTCTTCGGTCTCGGCCTCGGCGCGGTCCGCGGTCAGCACGATGGCCTCGGCTTCGGCCGCCGCCACCAGCTCTTCGGCGGCGGCGTAGGCCCGCGACGGGGTGGCGGCGTCGCGCACCAGCGTCAGCGACCGCTCCCGGCGCGCGCGGGCCTCGGGGTCGGTGGCCAGCCGTCGCGCCCGGCCCACATGGCCACCGCTGACCGACGCCGCCCAGCTCGCCGTGTCTGGTGTCAGGCCGTCGCTGTCGACCAGCACGTGCGCGATCGCCTCGGTCGACGGCGTCACCAGCGCCACATGCCGGCACCGGGAACGCAACGTGATGGCGATGTCCTCGGGATCCACCGACGGCGCGCACAGCAGGAACACCGTCGACGGCGGCGGTTCCTCGACCACCTTCAGCAGGGCGTTGGCGGCGCCTTCGGTCAGCCGGTCCGCATCCTCGATCACCACGATCTGCCAATGGCCGGTGGCGGGCCGCCGCGACGCGATCTGCACGATCGAGCGCATCTCGTCGACGCCGATGGACAGGCCTTCGGGGATCACCCGCCGCACGTCGGCGTGGGTGCCGGCCATGGTCGTCGTGCACGCGTGGCAACGCCCGCAGCCCGGCTCGCCGTCGGACGTGCACTGCAGCGCGGCCGCGAAACACAACGCCGCCACCGAGCGTCCGGAACCCGGCGGACCGGTGATCAGCCACGCGTGTGTCATAGTCCCGGCGGCCACCCCGCTGTGCGCTGAGTCACCGCGAGCGGCGTGGGCGGCCGCCAATAGCTCGGCCGTCACCGCATCCTGGCCTACCAGCCGCGTAAACACCCCGGACATCACCGGTAACAGTAATGGCGCTGGCGACAGATACCGAACGGCCACCGTACCGCGACCATTCCGTTATCTTCGACGTCGTGGCGGGCCCCGGGCCGCCCGCCGAGATCCGTATTAAGTTTCCGAAGGGTCACCGGTGACCGATACGGTGGGTTGGTGACAACGGCGGCGGCACTACCGGGGCGGATCAGCGCATTCGTCCGCTGGGTGATGCGCACGCCGTGGCCGCTGTTCTCGCTCAGCATGCTGCAGGCCGACATCATCGGCGCCCTGTTCGTGCTCGGCTTCCTTCGCTACGCGCTGCCGCCCGAAGACCGCATCCAGTTACAGGACCTGCCAGTCCTGAACGTGGCGATCTTCGCCACCGCACTGGTCGTCGTCTTCCTCACCGGATTGGCGCTGACTCTGCGGCTGCTGCTGCCGGTGTTCCGGTGGCAGCGCCGCGACAACATGCTCGCCGAGGCCGATCCCGCGGCCACCGAACTCGCCCGCAGCCGGGCGCTGCGAATGCCGTTCTACCGCACCTTGATCAGCATCGTGGCCTGGGCCATCGGCAGCGTGGTGTTCATTATCGCCAGCTGGTCGGTGGCCAGGTACGCCGCTCCCGTGGTGGCGGTGGCCACCGGGCTGGGCGCCGCGGCCACCTCGATCATCGGGTACCTGCAGTCCGAGCGGGTGCTGAGGCCGGTCGCGGTGGCCGCCCTGCGCAGCGGGGTGCCCGAGAACGTCAAGGCGCCCGGGGTCATCCTGCGCCAGATCCTGACCTGGATGCTGTCCACCGCCGTGCCGGTGCTGGCGATCGTGCTGGCGGTGGTGGCCGACAAGATCTCGCTACTGCATGCGACGCCGGAGAAGTTGTTCACCCCGATCCTGTTGCTGGCGGTGGCGGCGCTGGGCATCGGGTTGATCAGCACGCTGCTGGTGGCCATGTCGATCGCCGACCCGCTGCGCCAACTGCGCTGGGCGCTCTCGGAGGTGCAGCGTGGAAATTACAACGCGCACATGCAGATCTACGACGCCAGCGAGCTGGGCCTGCTGCAGGCGGGCTTTAACGACATGGTGCGCGACCTGTCCGAGCGGCAGCGACTGCGCGACCTGTTCGGCCGCTACGTCGGTGAGGACGTGGCCCGGCGGGCGCTGGAGCGTGGCACCGAGCTGGGCGGCCAGGAGCGCGATGTCGCGGTGCTGTTCGTGGACCTGGTCGGCTCCACCCAGCTGGCCGCGACCCGCCCACCCGCCGAGGTCGTCCACCTGCTCAACGAGTTCTTCCGGGTGGTCGTCGAAACCGTCGGCAAGCATGGGGGTTTCGTCAACAAGTTCCAGGGCGACGCCGCGCTGGCCATCTTCGGCGCGCCGATCGAACATCCCGACTCACCCGGTGGGGCGCTGGCCGCGGCCCGGGAACTGCACGACGCGCTGCTGCCGGTCATCGGTTCGGCGGAGTTCGGCATCGGGGTGTCCTCCGGGCGGGCCATCGCCGGCCACATCGGCGCGCAGGCGCGCTTCGAGTACACCGTGATCGGGGACCCGGTCAACGAGGCCGCCCGGCTGACCGAGCTGGCCAAGCTCGAACCGGGGCACGTGCTCGCGTCGGCGATCGCGGTCAGTGGGGCGCTGGACGCCGAAGCCCTGTGCTGGGATGTCGGCGAGGTCGTCGAGCTGCGCGGCCGCCGGGCGCCCACCCAGCTGGCGCGCCCCGTGCACCTGGCCGACACGGACTCCGCGCCCACGCAGGTCCGGGCCCAGGAGATGTCCGGTGAGACCATCGGCCCGGGCTACTGAGCCGGGCTAGCTGCGCTTGGCGGCCTTCTTGGCCGGGGCCTTGCGGGCGGCCTTCTTCGCGGGACGCTTGGCCGGACCCCGCGCCCGGCGGTCCGCCAGCAGTTCCGCGGCGCGCTCGTCGGTGATGGAGAGGACGTCATCGCCCTTGCGCAGGCTGGCGTTCGTCTCACCGTCGGTGACGTACGGCCCGAACCGGCCGTCCTTGATCACCATCGGCTTGCCCGTCGCCGGGTCGGCGCCCAACTCACGCAGCGGCGGCGCGGCGGCGCCTTGCCTTCCGCGGCGTTTGGGTTCGGCGTAGATCTTCAGCGCTTCCTCGAGGGTGATGTCGAACATCTGCTCCTCGGTCGCCAGCGAGCGAGAATCGGTGCCGCGCTTCAGGTATGGGCCGTAGCGGCCGTTCTGCGCGGTGATCTCCTCGCCGGAGGCGGGGTCGACGCCGACCACCCGCGGCAGCGAAAGCAGCCGCAGCGCGTCCTCGAGCGTCACCGTCTGCAGGTCCATGGTGCGCAGCAGCGAACCGGTGCGAGGCTTGGGGCCCGTGGGCTTCTTGCCCTTCTTCGCCGGCGCGGCGCTGCCGTCGTCGTCGGGCGGTGGCTCCGGCAGAACCTCGGAAACGTATGGCCCGTAGCGCCCGTCCTTGGCGACGATCTCGTGGCCGGTGTTCGGGTCGACCCCGAGCACGCGACCCTCTTGCGGGGTGGCGAACAGCTGCTCGGCCACCTCCAGCGTCAGCTCGTCGGGGGTCAGCGAATCGTTGAGGTTGGCCCGCTGCGGTTTCAGTTCGCCGCTGGGATCATCGGGCCCGCCGGCCACCATGCGTTCCAGATACGGCCCGTTCTTGCCCACCCGCACGTACACCGGCCGGCCCTGCTCGTCGTCAAAGAGCCTGATGGAGTTGACTTCTCGAGCGTCGATGCCCTCCAGGTTGACGCCGACCAGTTTCTTTAGGCCACCGGAGCGGGCCACCGAGTCGGCCACCCCGTGCTCGCCGCCGAAGTAGAAATTGTTGAGCCAGTCGGTGCGCCGTTCCTGTCCCGAGGCGATCGCGTCGAGCTCGTCTTCCATCGCGGCGGTGAAGTCATAGTCGACCAGGCGGCCGAAATGTTGTTCCAGCAAACCGGTTACGGCGAACGCCACCCAGGACGGCACCAGCGCGCTGCCCTTCTTGTGCACGTAGCCGCGGTCCTGGATGGTCTTGATGATCGAGGAGTACGTCGACGGACGGCCGATGCCCAGCTCTTCGAGGGCCTTGACCAGTGACGCCTCCGTGTAGCGCGCCGGCGGGTTGGTGGCGTGGCCGTCGGGGGTGAGTTCGAGGGCGTCCAGCCGCCGGCCCTGGGTCAGCTGCGGCAGCCGGCTCTCGGCGTCGTCGGCCTCACCACCGGCCAACTCGTCCACCGTCTCCACGTAAGCCTTCAAAAAGCCCGCGAAGGTGATGGTGCGACCGCTGGCCGAAAACATTACGTCCCGGCCGGCTGATTGGCCGTTGATCCGCAGGCTCAGCGTGGTGCCGCGCGCGTCGGCCATCTGCGAGGCCACCGTGCGTTGCCAGATCAGCTCGTAGATGCGGAATTCGTCGCCGTCGAGCTCGCGGCGCACCGCGTCCGGAGTCGCGAACGTCTCACCCGCGGGGCGGATCGCCTCGTGGGCCTCCTGGGCGTTCTTGACCTTGCGTGTGTACTGGCGCGGCGACGGGGAGACGTATTCGGCGCCGTAGAGCTGGCGCGCCTGGGTGCGCGCGGCGTTGATCGCCGACTCCGACAGCGTCGTGGAGTCGGTACGCATATAGGTGATGTAGCCGTTCTCATAAAGCCGCTGGGCGATGCTCATCGTGCGCTCGGAGGAGAACCGCAGCTTGCGGCCGGCCTCCTGCTGCAGCGTCGAGGTCATGAACGGCGCGTAGGGGCGCCGGGTGTAGGGCTTTTCCTCCACCGACGCGACGGTGAGCTGGGCGCCGCGCAGGCCCGCGGCCAGCTGCGTCGCGCTCGCCTCGTCGAGGATCGTCACCTCGTCGGCCTTGCGCAGCTGCCCCAGCGAGTCGAAGTCGCGGCCGGTCGCAACGCGCAGGCCGTCGACACCGGTCAGCCGGGCGGTGAAGGTGGGCGGCTGTGCCGTCGGATCGGACACGCTGGCGTCCAGCTTGGCCAGGATGTCCCAGTAAGAGGCGCTGCGAAACGCCATGCGGTCGCGTTCCCGCTGCACGATGATGCGGGTGGCCACCGATTGCACCCGGCCCGCCGACAGCTTGGGCGCGACCTTCTTCCACAGCACCGGGCTGACCTCGTAGCCGTACAGGCGGTCCAGGATGCGCCGGGTCTCCTGCGCGTCGACCAGGTCGATGTCGAGGTCCCGGGGGTTTTCGGCGGCCTCGAGGATCGCCGGCTCGGTGATCTCGTGAAACACCATCCGCTTGACCGGAATGTTCGGCTTGAGGGTTTCCAGCAGGTGCCAGGCGATGGCCTCGCCCTCGCGGTCGCCATCCGTCGCCAGGTAGAGCTCGTCGACGTCCTTGAGTAATCCCTTGAGCTCGGTGACCGTGCTCTTCTTCTCGGGGCTGATGATGTACAGCGGTTCGAAGTCCGCGTCGACGTTGACCCCGAGGCGGGCCCAGGGCTCCGACTTGAATTTGGCCGGCACGTCGGCCGCGGCCCGGGGGAGGTCGCGGATGTGACCGCGCGACGATTCGACGATGTACCTGGAACCCAGGTAGCTGGCCAGTTTGCGCGCCTTGGTGGGCGACTCGACGATCACGAGCCGCCGCCGGCCGCTGCCGGTGTCCTTCAGTTTCGGGTCAGCCAACTGCCCTTACGCTCCATCCCTGATTGGTCCCCCCACGAGACCACCTGCAGGAAGAATGACAGGTCGGCATCGAAAATTCCGGTGAAACTCAGGTACGCGACCGTTCCTTCGCCCTGCGGCACCTGACAATTTCGCACCCTTGGGCGCGCCCACGCAAACTGACCTTCGCGACAACGACGAAAAGCCGACGCGATTTCGGGCGCCATCTCCTGGCTAAACGCGCGGCCACCGCGACAACGCCTCGGCGCCCTCGGGGGGCTCCCCCACGTTTTCTACCAGGCGCGATAGCCGACGGCGTCCGCTGATCCGCAGCGCCGGCCGACCGCCGCGGGTGCCGATCAGGGTGGGCGCGATCCCGACGCGCATCAAAGCCGACGCCAGCGGCGAGTGCGTGTCCGGCGCGTGGGGATCCAACGCCAGCAGGTAGTGCTCGCCCTCCGGGTTTCCGGCCACCAGTGTCCACGCCCGCAGCTCACGCGGCCCGGGCAGCCAACGCGGCGGCACGGTCTTGACCGCACCGCGCGTCCATTCGGTGGCCAGCGTCCGCAATGACGGGTCCACCGCCGTCCGCACCAGCGGGGTGTCCTCGTCGGTGCGGCTGATCTCCGCGACCAGGCCTGCCTCCCGGATCATCTCGGCCAGCCCGGAGGCCCGCCAGGGCTGATCCACGACCACCGACAGCCGGGCACCCCCGACGGGATTCTCACCGGTGGTACCCACGGTGACGATCTGCCCGGACGCCGCCAGCACCCCGGAAAGATCGGCGACCGCGGGCGGCACCGACTCCGCTGTGAAGAAGGAAAGCTGGCTCACGCCCCCGACAGTAGGCCAGCGGGCCCGTCCGCGTCTTGAGGCAACCGGCGCGGCGTCCGGGGCACACGTGCTCGCGGCAGTACAAGAGGAAACCCCCCGGCGTGACCCGCTGGGCGGGTCTGCACGGGGGGTATCCGTTCAGGTCTGCTCTGTCTTAGACGGAGCGGACTCCGGTGGCCTGGGGGCCCTTAGGGCTGTGGCCGATCTCGAACTCGACCTTTTGGTTTTCTTCGAGGGTGCGGAAGCCCGAACCCTGGATCTCCGTGTAGTGGACAAACACATCAGCGGAACCGTCTTCGGGAGCAATGAACCCGAAGCCCTTCTCCGCGTTGAACCACTTCACAGTTCCCTGTGGCATCTCTCGATCTTTCCTTTTCTTCTGGGTGCGGGGCATCGCCTTTCGATGCCCCGGGCCTGGTACGACCGCTTACCTCGCTGAGTCGCCGGAACTTCACCCGACCAATTAACCTCGCAGGAACCGCGGCCGCAACGTCGATCCTGCGAAAGTTTGACACGAACACAGAAGCTGCGACCGCAAATAGTCAACCATGTTCATCGCGTTGGCGACAGACTTGTGTCTCCCGCCGATTCGAAGGCCTATTGCGGGGCCGATTTCACGACGGATTCACGGAAGGAGTGAGATGGCGAGCTTCGGCAGTGACCTGCTTGCCGCCGCACTCGCCGGAACCGCGTCAGACGAGCATCCGCTGCGCCATGTCGCCGAACTGCCACCGCGCAGCGGCCGGCCGCTCGATTGGCCGGCCTGGGCCGAGGCCGACGTGGTCAGCGCGTTCGCCGAACGCGGGATCACCTCACCCTGGTCGCATCAGTTCGCGGCCGCGGATCTGGCGTACGCCGGACGTCACGTGGTGCTCAGCACCGGTACCGCCTCGGGCAAGTCGCTGGCCTACCAGCTTCCCGTCCTCAACGCGTTGGCGACCGATCCGCGGGCCAGGGTGCTCTACCTGTCACCGACCAAGGCGTTGGGCCATGACCACTTGCGGGCCGCGCACGCGCTCACCGCGGCCGTTCCGCGGCTGCATGACGTCGCGCCCACCGCCTACGACGGTGACAGCCCCGCCGACGTCCGGCGCTTCGCGCGGGAACGTTCGCGGTGGTTGTTCTCCAATCCCGACATGATCCATCTGTCGATTTTGCGCAACCACGCCCGCTGGGCCGTTTTGTTGCGTGGGTTGCGATTCGTGATCGTCGACGAATGTCATTACTACCGTGGAGTTTTCGGCTCCAACGTGGCTATGGTGCTGCGCCGCCTGCTGCGGTTGTGCGCCCGTTATTCGTCTTCGCCGACGGTGATCTTCGCCAGCGCCACAACGGATTCGCCGGGCGCGACGGCCACTGAGCTCATCGGCTTGCCGGTCGAGGAGGTCACCGAGGACGGTTCGCCCCAGGGCGCCCGGACGGTGGCGTTGTGGGAGCCAGCGCTGCGCGCCGATTTGACCGGCGAGAACGGCGCGCCGGTGCGCCGCTCCGCCGGTGCCGAGGCGGCGCGGGTGATGGCCGACTTGATCGCCGAGGGCGCTCAGACGCTCACGTTCGTGCGGTCGCGCCGCGCCGCGGAATTGACCGCGCTGGGCGCCCGGACCAGGTTGGACGACGTCGCGCCGGAGCTGTCGCCGACCGTGGCGTCGTATCGGGCCGGCTACCTCGCCGAGGACCGCACCGCGCTGGAGCGCGCGCTGGCCGAGGGCCGGTTGCGGGGCCTGGCCACCACCAACGCGCTGGAACTGGGGGTGGACATCGCGGGGCTCGACGCGGTGGTGCTCGCCGGCTTCCCCGGCACGGTCGCCTCGTTCTGGCAGCAGGCGGGCCGGTCCGGCCGGCGCGGGCAGGGCGCCTTGGTGGTGCTGATCGCCCGGGACGATCCGCTGGATACCTATCTGGTGCACAACCCGGCCGCACTGCTGGACAAGCCGGTCGAGCGGGTGGTGATCGACCCGGCCAACCCCTACATCCTGGGCCCGCAGCTGCTGTGCGCGGCAACCGAACTACCGCTGGACGAGGCCGAGGTGCGCGCTTTGGGCGCCACCGAGGTGGCCGACGGCCTGGTCGACGACGGGCTGCTGCGGCGGCGCGGCGGCCGGTATTTCCCGGTGCCCGGCCTGGAACCCCATGCCGCCGTGGACATTCGAGGCTCGGCGGGTGGCCAGATCGTCATCGTCGAGGCCGATACCGGAAGGCTGCTGGGCAGCGCCGGCGCCGGGCAGGCACCGGCCACCGTTCACCCCGGCGCGGTGTATCTGCATCAGGGCGACAGCTACGTGGTCGACTCCCTGGACCCCGAGGAGGGCATCGCGTTCGTGCACGCCGAGGACCCCGGTTACGCGACGTTCGCCCGCGAGATCACCGATATCGCCGTCACCGGTACGGGCGAGCGGTTGGCGTTCGGCGCGGTCACGTTGGGTCTGGTACCGGTCAGGGTCACCCACCAGGTGGTGGGCTATCTGCGTCGCAGGCTCTCCGGCGAGGTGATCGACTTCATCGAATTGGACATGCCGGAACACACCTTGGCCACCACGGCGGTGATGTACACGATCGCCGGGGACGCGCTGCGGCGCAACGGCATTGAGGACACGCGGATCCCCGGAGCGTTGCACGCCGCCGAGCATGCGGCGATCGGGCTGCTGCCGCTGGTGGCCAGTTGCGACCGCGGCGACATCGGCGGTCTGTCGACCGCCGTGGGGCCCGATCCCCTTGGTTTGCCCAGCGTCTTCGTCTACGACGGCTATCCGGGTGGCGCAGGATTCGCCGAGCGGGGCTTTCGTCAGGCCCGCACCTGGCTGGGTGCGACAGCAGCCGCCATCGAAGCATGCGAGTGCCCGCGGGGGTGCCCGTCGTGCGTGCAGTCCCCCAAGTGCGGCAACGGCAACGACCCACTCGACAAGGCGGGCGCGGTGCTGGTGCTGAAGCTGGTCCTCGCAGAGTTGGCGCAGGGGCCACGGGAGCGCAAAACCCGCCGATGACGACCGACCCCTCGACGGTCGATTCACCGGGTTTGTCTTGTGACGCCTACGCCAAGAACGCATTTCCTGCTGCTCAAGAAATGGCGGCGTGCTGTCGCGCGGATCAGGAATGACTCGGTTGTGCGCCGCCCACAATCCCGACGATGCGGGCGCAGCAGCAAAAGTTACCAAGGCCGCGACGGCATCGCAAGCACCGGCGACGCGGCTCGGCGGGTGTCGATGCCTGCGGGCTTGGGCACCGGCGATACCGCCGGCACTCCCCTGGGCCGGTCTGCTCACCGGTAAAGTCGACCGCATGGCCCACGACTGGTTGCTCGTGGAGACGCTCGGGGGTGAGCCCACCGTGGTGGCGCAGGGCCGTCAACTCAAAAATCTGGTGCCCATCACCACCTTCCTGCGCCGCAGCCCGTATCTCGCCGCGGTTCGCACGGCGATCGCCGAGGCGGTGCAGACCGGCCAGGCCCTGACCAGCATCACGACCAAGCGGGACCGCATCATTCGCACCGAACCGGTGGTGATGTCCGACGGTTTCATCCACGGCGTGCATGTCTGGACGGGCCCCGCCGACGTCGAGCCGCCCGTGCGGCCGATCCCGGGGCCGTTGAAGTGGGACCTGACGCTCGGCGTGGCCACCGACACCCGGGAGTCGCTGCTCAACAGCGGGAAGAATCCCGAGGTGGAAGTCACGTTCGGCAGGGCGTTCGCCGAGGACCTTCCGTCGCGTGAACTCAATCCGAACGAAACCAAGGTGCTGGCCATGGCGGTCAAGGCCAAGCCCGACCAAACCCTGTGCAGCACTTGGGATCTCACCGACTGGCGAGGCGAGTCGATCCGGATAGGTTTCGTCGCACGCACGATTCTGGAACCGGGGCCAGACGGCCGGGAGCACTTGGTGGCGCGGGCGATGAACTGGCCGTCCGAACTGAAGGGCCCGGAGGTCTCGACCGACGTTCTGGCGCAACGAATCCTCAGCGGGCTGGCCCAGGCCGGCGTGCACCGCGCACTGATCGACCTCAACACGTGGGTTCTGCTGAAATGGCTCGACGAGCCCTGCCCCTTCTACGACTGGCGCAGCAGCGAGACGGGCAAGCCCCGGGTTCATCCCGACGACCACGACCTGATGGCCACCATGACAAGGGAATTCAGCGGGGGCGCCACCAGCCGGGTGCTGCGGATGCCCGGGCATGACGGTGATTGGGTGCCGGTGCACGTCACCGTCAACCGGGTGGAGCTGGAACCGGACACATACGCCGGACTGGTGTCGCTGCGGCTGCCCACCGACGACGAGCTGGCCACCGCGGGATTGTCGCCCAGCCCCGACGCCGCGCCCTAGCCGGATTCCCCGGTCGCCGGCCCCGCCCGCGCCGCGGCCCTCGCCGCGCCGCCGAAGGCGACCGCTACCCGGGCGGTGATGACGACATCGAGACCGTTGACGACACAGCGAATGTCGTCGGTACGCATCTGGCGGGCCACGCTGGCGGCTGTGGCGCAGGCCGCATCCGCCCCGGAACCCAACCGCGCCGCGGCCGCCAAGGCGGCCAGGTCGGCCACCGCCTGGGCGCGGTGCCGTGCCACGACCGCCGAGCCCAGGTAGGCGCCGGCCCCGGTCGCCGTCAGCAGCACCACGATCATCCAGGCGGCGACCAGGGTGGCCGACCCCCGCTCACCGGCCCGGCTCGGCCGCCGAGACCGCTTTGGCCGCAATGTCGATGGTGGGCAACAACTTCGAATGCGCGACGACGGTGGCCACCAGGAAATCGCCGTCGCGCCGCAAGTCGACTCGGGCACCGCCGGGCGCGAGCCGGCGCGCCGCGGCCACGGCCGAGCGTTGGTCGCCGCGGGCCGCCAGCCGGGCGGCTTCGCGGGCAGCGTCGACGCAGCGCACCTGCATCGATACCGCGGTGACACCGGCCAGGCACAGCACCAGCACCACCACGAGCGCGGCGATGCCCAGTGCCGCCTCCACCGTGCTGGCGCCCGCACTGGCGACTACACCTTGGTGTTGAGCGCACGACCGATGATGTTGGTCAGCGCGGAGACGATGGAGTCGCCGGTGACGACGGTGTAGAGCACCGCACCGAAGGCCGCCGCCGCGATGGTCCCGATGGCGTACTCGACGGTCGACATGCCCGACTCGTCGGCCACCAGGACGACGGCACGTGCGCAGAGGCCGCGAATCATGTTGATCATCAATGTCTTCCCTTCGTTTCACAGCAGGCCCGACTGCAGAACTTCACCGGCCAAGCCGGCCACTACCGGGACGATGCCCAGGCAGATGAACGCCGGCAGGAAGCACAGACCCAACGGTCCGGCGATCAGTACGCCGGCCCGCTCGGCGGCCGCGGTCGCCGCGTGCGCGGCGTCCTGGCGAGACTCCTCGGCCAACTCGGTGACGCCATCGGCCAGCGCCGCCCCCGAGGACGCCGAACGCCGGGCCAGTCGCAGCAGCGCGTCGATGTGCGGGTCGGCCGGATCCTGCGGGCCGGGCGGAATCGACCATGCGACAGCGGGATCGGCGCCCAGCGCGAGGAGGTCGGCGGCGCGGCGCAGCACCCTGGCCAGATCCGGAGGTGCGGACGGGGCGGCGGCCGCCGCGGCCGTCGACACTGCCATGCCCGCCCCCAGGCACACGGCCAGCACGTCCAGACAGGAGGCGACCGCCAGCGGATCCGGGCCGGGCGGCGGCGCCGGGCCCCGCAAGGGCCGACCGCCGCGCACCGGCATCGCGGCGCGGCGGCTCGCCAGCGAGGGGCCCGGACCGATGCAGAGCGCCGCGGCCAGCAGCACCGCCGCGAAATTCATGTGGCACGCCCCTCCTTATCGCTTCGCTTCGGATCGCCGACGCGCGCTCACGACGCGACCCGGTCGGCGATGCGGTCCGACCACAACAGACCGATGCAGGCCAGCGCCGAGCCGACGAGCAGCAGCCACCCGCCCGCGCGCCCGCCCAGCAAGAAGCTCAGTGGCCGGGCCCCGATCAGTTGGCCCAGCAGCACGCCGAGCACCGGCAACGCTGCCAGTATCGCCGCGGTTGCCCGCGCGCCGGCCAGGCTCGAGGACACCCGGGCCGAGAACCGTTGCCGCTCAGCGATATCGCGCTGAGCGGCACGCATCAGGGTGGCTATTCCCAGCCCGTTGTCGCTGGCCAGCCGCCAGCACAGCCCGAGCCGCTCCCAATGCATGGGCAGCGCCGAGTAACGGGCCGCGGCGGCCAGGCCGGCCGCGACGTCGGCCCCCAACCGGGCCCGCGCCGCCACCGAGCGCATTGATACCGCAACCGCACCGGCGCTGTCGTCGGCGGCGACGCAGAACGCGCGCACCGGATGCGAGCCGGCCCGCAATTCACCGACCAGCACCTCGAGGGCGGCTTGAAGCGCGTGGCCCTCGGCTGTGGCGCGCCGGCCGCGCCGTAGTCGCCGATACCGCAGTCCGGCAGTCGCGCCGACGACAGCGGCGCACAGGACGGTCGTCAGCGGCAGCACGATCATGGCGATGCAGCCGACGCCCGCGGCGACGCAGCGCGCCCCACGAAGCCCGACCGTCGGGAGCCAACGCTGCGGTGACGGCGACAGTCGCCGTCGCGGGGAGGGCCGGACGACGATCAGCGCCAGCGACACCAGCAGAGCGCCGGCCAGCGGGCCGTTCACGCCGATATCCTGCCGCGCAGCAGGCGCTGCAGTTGCGGGGCGGCATCCGTCATGCCCTGGTCCGCATGCCAGACGGTGACCGCGCGAACCTGCCCTTGATCCTGTTGCAGCGCAGCGATTTCGCTGAGCCGCCGCCGCCCGCCGCGGTCGCGCTCGACGTGCAGCAGCACCTGCACGGCGGCGGCTAGTTGGCTGTGCAGTGCGGCACGATCCAGGCCGCCGAGCGCACCCAACGCCTCGAGGCGGGCGGGAACTTCGCCGGGGCTGTTGGCGTGCACGGTGCCCGCGCCGCCGTCATGGCCGGTGTTCAGCGCGGCCAGCAGGTCCACCACCTCGGCGCCCCTGACCTCGCCGACCACGATGCGGTCGGGCCGCATCCGCAGCGCCTGCCGGACCAGCTGGCGTACCGGAACCTCGCCGACGCCTTCGATGTTGGCGCATCGGGCGACCAGCTTCACCAGATGCGGGTGACGCGGCGCCAGCTCCGCGGCATCCTCGACGCAGACGATCCGTTCCGTTGGCGCCACGGCGCCCAGCATCGCGGCGAGCAGCGTCGTCTTGCCGGCCCCGGTCCCTCCGCTGACCAGGAATGCGAGCCGGGCTTCGATGATGTCGGTGACCAGTGCCGCGGCTACGGGCTCGATCGCACCCGCGGCGATCAGGGCCCCCAACTCCTGACTGGCGGGCCGCAGGACGCGCAGCGAAATGCAGGTGCCCGCGGCGGCCACCGGCGGCAACACCGCGTGCAGCCGCACCGCGAAGCCGCCGGCGCCGATTCCGGTCAGCTCGCCGTCCACCCAGGGCTGCGCGTCGTCCAGGCGACGGCCGGCGGCCAGCGCCAACCGCTGCGCCAGCCGCCGCACCGCCGCTTCGTCCGGAAAACGAATCTCGGTGCGCCGCAGGCCCGTGCCGTCGTCGACCCACACGGCATCCGGCGCGGTGACCAGGACATCGGTCGTTCCGTTTGCGCAAAGCAGCGGATCGAGGATGCCGGCACCGGTGAGTTCGGTCTGCAGCACCCGGAGGTTGGACAGCACCTCGGTGTCGCCGAGCATCCCACCGGACTCGGCCCGGATCGCGGCGGCCACCACCGCCGGCCCCAGCGGGCCGGCCTCGCCGGCCAGCCTCTCCCGGACACGTTCGATCAGCGAACCGCTCACGCCGCCTTGCCGTTCTGTCCCGCGCGTCGCCGCGCACCGGCGGGCGGGAGCACGCCGAGCACTTGATGCGCCGCCACCGCGAGCGCCGAGCGTCGCCCTAGCCGCAGACCGCCGCGGTCGATCTGCTCTGCGAGTTGGGGCTGCGCTTTGATCGCCGCCAGCAACGGCAGGCCCGCGATCTCGGCGATCTCGACCGCGCGCAATCCCGCAGGCGAAGGGCCCCGCACCACCAGACCGATATTGGGGTTCATCGACGCCAGGACCGGACCGAGCGCACCGGTCGCCGCGCATGCCCGCACGTCACAACGGCTGACGACGACCACCAAGTCGGCGGCGTTCAGTGCGGCTTGGGTCGCGTCGGTGAGACGACGGGGAAGGTCGCAGATGACGGTGACCGCGCCGCGCCGGCCGGCGTCGACGATGGCGTGCACCGGCCCGGCATCCAACTCGTAACCGCGCCGCGTGCCGGACAGCACGCTGACTCCGCGGTGCCGGGGCAGCGCGTCCCGGACGGCCGACCAGTTGAGCCGCCCGCCCTGCAACGCCAGATCCGGCCAGCGCAGCCCCGGCGCGGTTTCGCCACCGAGCAACAAGTCGAGGCCGCCCCCCCACGGGTCGAGATCCACCAACAGCGCGTCGGCGGCGGCCTGAGCCAAGGCGACCGCGAACAAGGAGGCGCCGGCTCCGCCGCAGCCCCCGATGACAGCGACGGCGTGGCCGCGCGACCCGTCGTCGCGCGACGATTCGGCGGCCTCGGCGAGTGCGCGGACCAAATCCGCTTCCTGGACGGGCAGCCGCAACACATGCTCGGCGCCGACCTCGACGGCGGCCGCCCACGTCGTCGCATCCGGTTCGAGCAGCGTCAGCACGGTCACGTGATCGCGGCGCGGCAGCGCCCAGCGCCGGCAGCGCGCCGCCGCGCGCGCGTCCAACACGACGGCCGCGGCCGCCGCCCAACTCTTGCGGCTGACCGGAGAAGCGTCACTGGCGTGCACCACACGGACGCCGGCGGCCGCCGCCACCCGGTCCAACTCGGCGCGCATCTCGGGCTCGGCCAAGACCGCCAACACACCCACCGAACCCGCCGCATCAACTCCGGAACCGCTAGCCACCCGACCACTGTGCGCGGTGGTGACCTTGGCACGACAGTCCCAAACGCGGATTTGTGGATAGAGACGCGAGTGTGCACAAAGGCATCGCAAAGGCATCGCAAGCGCACGCCGCCAGCGACGACCCACACAGTTTCCCGCAACGCACCGAGAGCCGAGCTCGGCGCCGCGCGCCGAGAAAACCGACCGTAGAAATGGGACGACCCCCGCCAGGGGGGGAGGAGGCGAGGGTCGTCGTGTATCAGCCCCGGGGGGTCGGGCTGATACACCCTCGGCGCAGGCCGAGTAATGCTTACTATACACATGACAAGCCGTAGTAACGCAAGAGCGCATTTGCTGAAAAAACAGCTTGAGCCGCGTAAACACCGCGCGTCGCGCCTCCCAATCCGCTGAGCGGCCCTTTTGCGGTGCGGGGTCGCCGCCACGCGCAATCACCGACCTATGCTGGGTCGGTGACCGTCTTCGACCCCACCGCGGAGCAGTCGGCCTCGGACCCATCAGCGGCAACCACCGTCCCCCACGCGCGCACGGCGGCCTTCTTCGACCTGGACAAGACGATCATCGCCAAGTCCAGCACCCTGGCCTTCAGCAAACCGTTTTTCAATCAGGGCCTGCTCAATCGCCGCACCGTGCTCAAGTCCAGCTACGCCCAGTTCATCTATCTGCTCTCCGGTGCCGATCATGACCAGATGGACCGGATGCGCGCCCACATGACCAATATGTGCACCGGCTGGGACGTCGAACAGGTCAAGTCGATCGTCAACGAGACACTGCACGACATCGTGACTCCGCTGGTGTTCGCCGAAGCCGCCGACCTGATCGCGGCCCACAAGCTGTGCGGGCGTGACGTCGTGGTGGTGTCGGCCTCGGGGGAAGAAATCGTCGCCCCGATCGCCCGTGCCCTGGGCGCCACCCACGCGATGGCAACCCGGATGGTGGTCGAGGACGGTCGGTACACCGGCGAGATCGCGTTCTACTGCTACGGCGAGGGCAAGGTCCAAGCGATCCGCGAACTGGCCGCGCGCGAGGGCTACCCGCTGGAACACTGCTACGCCTACTCGGACTCGATCACCGATCTCCCGATGCTCGAGTCCGTCGGGCACCCCAGCGTCGTGAATCCCGACCGCGGGTTGCGCAGGGAAGCCGTGGAACGCGGGTGGCCCGTCATGTCCTTCTCCCGGCCCGTGTCCTTGCGCGACCGCATACCGGCGCCTTCCGGCGCCGCCATCGCCACGACGGCTGCGGTGGGTGTCAGCGCGCTGGCCGCCGGCGCGGTCACGTATTCGTTGTTGCGCCGCTACGCGTTCTGAGCCGCGATTCACGGAGGAGCAAACTCCTTGAACGCGCAACCCAAAACCGATTCGGCGCTATTCGCAATTGGGCCTTGCTGTGCTGGGGGTCTAGTAGTACAAAGGAACCACGGAAGCCCGGTGAGGCCAAGGTCGAGCCGGAAGAGAAGGTTCGTTCTCCCGACCCGGGCGCCCAGCACGGTGCTCGGCACCCACGCGGAGTCATAGCCGCGAAAATGGCAGAAGTGTTGCGGGCCTGCGAAATTGCGAAATGCGGAAGGTACCGACGGCCCTTTGGGTGGGGTCGCAACCGTAAGCGTCGTGAGATCGCCGAGGCCAACCCACGCAGCCCAGAGATGCACGCTTGGTAACCGAGTCCCGTGCTAGCGGGCGGCGGACCGAACATTCGGAACGTCGCCCGCTCTGCATTTCTGCGGCCGTTTCCGGTGGCGCTTTCCCGGCAGCGGCCACCGCCTCAGCTATCTGTCAGACATCGAGTCGGCGATCGACACGGCTTCTTGCGCACCGGCTTTCATCGCGCGGCAACACAGCACCAGCCAGGCTCCCACACCCTGCGGCGTGCCTTCGGCGAACTTCTGTGCGGCGTCGCGATACGCGGCGGGTTGGCGCATCCAACTGACCTCGGGAACCCCCAATCCATGTGGGTCCAGCCCGCTGGCGATGGTGACCAATCGTGCCACCGCGCGCGCCACGACGCCGTCCGCGCTGCCGAATGGCTTGAGTGCCAGCAGTTCTCCGTGCGCGACGGCGGCGAGCACCGGGGCCGGAACTTGGGTACGGCCACCCACGATGTCCGCCAGCAGGGCCAGACGCGCCCCCACCTCGCCGTCGGGGCGTGGCCGGCCCAGTCGATCCTCGTCGGCCAAGTCCGCAGCGGCCAGCATGTGCAAGCGGGCCAGCGCCTGCAAGGGTGCCCGCTCCCAGGTCCGCACCAACGGGCCCTCGCCGCCCTCCAACTCCTGGGCGACCCGCAGCGCTCCCCCGAACACCGGATCACTGACCTGCCCGGCGTCGGCGAGATCCTCCAGCTGAACGGGGCCACCGTCCAGCACCGACGACGCGCGCGCCGCCCGCAGCGCCGCCTCGGCGGCGGACACCGGCCACCCGCGAAGGTTGGCGCGGTGGCGGTGGGCACGCCCCAAAGCGTCGCGGGCGCGGTCACTGGCCTCGGCGACGCCGGGCAGTTCCATCAGGGGGGCCAGCGGGTCAGCTGTCACAACTTCACAACCTATCCCCGTCGGATTCCGGCGCACGCGGGATGGCGTCCAGCAACTGCCGGGTGTATTCGTGCGCGGGGTCGCTGAAGAGGCGCTCGGTGGGCGCGTGCTCCACCACGCGGCCCGCCCGCATGACCAGGACGTCGTCGGCGATCTGCCGGATCACCCCCAGGTCGTGGCTGATGAACAGGTAAGCCAGGCCCAGTTCGGTCTGCAGCTCGGAAAGCAGGTCGAGTATCTGCGCCTGCACCAACACGTCGAGCGCCGACACCGCCTCGTCGCAGACCAGGACGTCGGGCCGCAACGCCAGCGCCCGCGCGATCGCAACACGCTGGCGTTGGCCGCCCGACAGCTCACGCGGCAACCTGCTCAGCACCGACGAGGGCAGCGCCACCTGGTCGACGAGTTCGCGCACGGCCTTCGCGCGGCGCCCGCGGTCACCGACGCGGTGAATGCGCAGCGGCTCCTCGATGGCGCGAAACACCGAATACATGGGATCGAGGCTGCTGTAAGGGTTTTGGAACACCGGCTGCACGCGCGTGCGAAAAGCCATCATCGCGTCCCGGTCCATCCCGTCGGAGATCGAAGTGCCTTCGAAAACGACTGCGCCCGAAGTGGGTTGCAGCAGACCCAGCGCCATGCGGGCCACCGTCGACTTTCCGGAACCCGATTCACCGACGATGGCCAGGGTGCGGGCTCGCTGCAGCCGGAACGACACCGCGTCGACGGCGCGAAACTCGCCACGTCGCCACGGCGCGCCGTGCGAATCCCGGTAAACCTTGGTGAGATCCGAGGCGACGAGGATGTCGTCGGTCCGGGGGGCCGCCGGCCGGCTCCCGCGGGCCAGTGACGGGGCCGCGGCCACCAACCGCTGCGTGTACTCGTGCTGCGGATCGCGCAGAATAGCCTGTGCGGCGCCGGATTCCACTACGACACCGCGGTGGACGACGACGATCCCCTCCGCCCGCTCGGCGGCCAGCGCCAGGTCGTGAGTGATCAGCAACAGCGCGGTCCCCAGCTCGGCGGTGAGGCGCGCAAGATGGTCGAGCACCTGACGTTGCACCGTGACATCGAGGGCCGACGTCGGTTCGTCGGCGATCAGCAGCTGCGGGCGGCCCGCCAGCCCGATGGCGATCAGCGCCCGCTGGCACATGCCGCCCGACAATTGGTGCGGATATTTACCGGCCTGCGTCGCCGGTTCCGGCATGCCGGCCTCGGCGAGCAGCTCCACCGCCCGCCGTCTGTCGCGGCGGCCATTGGTGTTGGCCCGCAACGCTTCTGAGATCTGAAAGCCGACCTTCCAGACGGGATTGAGGTTGGTCATCGGGTCCTGGGGCACGTAGCCGATGCGACGCCCTCGGATCGACCGCAGCAACCGCCGATCGGCGGAGGTGATGTCGAGGCCGTCAAAAGTGATGCGGCCGCCCGTGATTCGGCCGCCCGGAGGCAGCAGCCCGAGGATCGCGGCGGCCGTGGTGGACTTCCCGGATCCCGACTCACCGACCACGGCGACGGTCTGACCGCGCTGAACGCGCAGGTTTACCCCGGCGACCGCGGGAGTGTGGTCGCCGAACCTGACTTCCAGGCCCTCAACCGTCAACAGTGGCTCACGCGTGGTCATGCGCGCCACTCCTCCTCATCGCTTCGCTCTGCATCGTCGCCGGCGCAGTCATGGGCGCCTCGCCCGCGATGCGGGATCCAGAGCGTCGCGCAGGGCGTCGCCCATCATCATGAACGCAAGCACCGTCGTCGCCAGTGCACCGGCGGGATAGAACAGGATGGGCGAACCGGCGCGCAGTCGCGTCTGGGCGAGGTTGATGTCGCCGCCCCACGACACCACCGACGTGGGCAACCCGACCCCGAGGTAGGACAGCGTCGCCTCGGTGACGATGAAAGCCCCCAACGCGATCGTGGACATCGCGATCACCGGCCCCACGGCGTTGGGCAGCGCGTGTCGCAGCAGCGTTTGAAACCTGCTCAGCCCCAACGCTTTGGCCGCGAGCACGTAATCACTGGCCCGCACCTCCAGCACCGCACCGCGAGCGATCCTGGCTATCTGCGGCCAGCCGAACAAGGCCAGGATGGCGATCACCGTCCACACCGTGCGGCGGTGCAGAACCTGCATGAGCACGATCGCCGCCAGCAGCAGTGGCAGGCCGAAGAAGATGTCGGTGACGCGAGAGACGACGGCGTCCAGCCAGCCGCCATAAAAACCGGCCAACGCGCCCAGCGCCCCACCGATGACGAAGACCAGCAGAGTCGCACCCAGCCCGACGGTCACCGACGCCCGCGCCCCGTAGATGGTGCGCGCGTAAATGTCGTGGCCCTGCAGGTCGGTACCGAACCAGTGCGCCGCCGAAGGGCCGCGCAGGCTTTGGCTCGGGTCGGCGTAGCTGGGGTCGGCGTGAGTGAACAACGAAGGGTACAGCGCGACAAGGAGAATGAGCAGGATCAGCACGGCGGCGACGATGAACTTCGGGCGGCGGTGCAGCTTCCGCCACGTCTCACCCCAGAAGCCGGAATGCTCAGCCATAGCGGATCCTCGGGTCCAGCGCCGCATAGAGCAGGTCCACCGCCAGGTTGGTGACCAGATAGATCAGGACCAGAACGGTCACGATCGACACCACGGTCGGTGCTTCCTGCCGGGTGACCGCCTGGTAGAGCACGCCGCCGACACCATGGATGTTGAAGATGCCCTCGGTGACAATGGCGCCCCCCATCAGCGCCCCAAGGTCGGCGCCCAAAAACGTCACGACCGGGATCAGCGAGTTGCGCAGGATGTGCACGGTCACCACCCGTGGCCGCGACAACCCCTTGGCGGTGGCGGTGCGCACATAGTCGGTGTGCGCGTTGGCGGCCACGGCAGACCGAGTCAACCGTACGACGTAGGCGAATGAAACGGAGCCCAAGACGATTCCGGGAAGCAGCAGGCGCGCGAATGTCGCCCGCTCGCCGACGGTGACCGGCGCGATGCCCAGCTTGACCCCGAACAGGAACTGGGCCAGAAACCCTAGCACGAAGATCGGGATCGCAATGATGATCAGCCCGGTGAGCAGCACCGTGGCATCGAAGAGCCCCCCTTGGCGCAGCCCGGATACCACGCCGAACCCGACGCCGAGCACCGCCTCCACCACCAAAGCGATCAGTGCGAGCCGGAGCGTGACTGGAAACGCGTGTGCCAGAACGGCACTGACCGGTAACCCGGAATACGCGCGGCCCAGGTCGCCGTGCACAACGCCACCCAGGTAGCGCAGGTACTGCACGATGAACGGATCGTCGAGGTGGTAGCGCGCCCGCAGCGCGGCGGCCACCGCCGGCGTCAGCGGCCGGTCCCCGGCGATGGCGGCCAGGGGGTCGCCGGGCAGCAGGAACACCATGCCGTAGATCAGCAGGGTGGCGCCCAGGAAGACCGGCACCATGGCGGCGATCCTGCGCGCGACATACCAGCCCATGCCTTAACCCTTGACGAGGTTCTCGTAGTCGGGAAGCCCGTTCCAGGTGACCTTGACGGCGCTGATCTCCGGCGACCACCCGACCACGGCGATGTAGTACCACAGCGGTACGGCGGGCATGTCGTGCAACAGGATTCGTTGGGCGACGTTGACCAGCACGTCGGCCCGCCGTAGGTCGGGAGCCGCCTCGGCAGCGGCCAGGCCGGCGTCGAACTGGCGGCTGGAGTATCCGACGTCATTGGATCCCGCGCCGGTGGCGTACAACGGGGCGAGGAACTCGATCATCGACGGGTAGTCACCTATCCAGCCGGCCCGGAAGGCGGTGTCGATCGTGCGGTTGGTGATCTGCGTGCGAAACCCGGCGAAGGTGGGCTGTGGCGCACCGACGGCGTCGATGCCCAGCACGTTCTTGATGCTGTTGGCCACCGCGTCCACCCACTCCTGATGGCCGCTGTCTGCGTTATAGGCGATGGCGTACCGCCCGCCCCACGGCGCGATCGCGTTCGCCTGGGCCCAGAGTTGGCGCGCCCGTTCGGGATTGAAGTCCAACCCGTCACTGCCCGGAATGTTCGGGTCGAAGCCCGGCAACGAGCTGGCGGTGAAGTCGCGGGCGGGGCTGCGGGTGTTGTTGAAGATCTGCTGACATATCTGCGGGCGGTTGATCGACGCGGACAACGCGAGCCGGCGCAGCCGGCCTTCCTCGCCACCGAAATGCGGCAGCCGCAGCGGCGTGTCGAGCGATTGGCTGACGGCGACGGGTCCGCTCGCGGCGTTGCCGCCCAGGTCACGCTTGTAGATCGTCAATGCGCTCGACGGAATCGTGTCCAGCACATCGAGATTGCCCGACAGTAGGTCGGCGTACGCGGTGTCCAGGTTTGCATAGAACTCGAACCGCAGGCCCTTGTTGCGGGGTTTGCGGTTGCCCTGGTAGTCCGGATTGGGCCGCAGATCGATTCGGACGTTGTGTTCCCACGCCGGCCCGTCGGGGCCGTCCGCGAGCTGGTACGGGCCATCACCGATCGGGTGCTGCCCGAAAGCGCTCATGTCCCGAAAGGCCGCCTGCGGCAGGGGATAGAACGCGCTGTGCCCCAGCCGCAACGTGAAGTCGATGGTGGGCGCCTTCAGCCGGACGGTGAATTCTCGGTCGTTGATCACCCGTAGGCCGGACATGGTGGTAGTCGTTGGCTTGCCGTCGGCGGTCAGCCCGGCGACGGCGTCGTAGCCGTCGATGGGGCTGAAAAAGCTCTGCTGCAGTTGGGCATTGGTGCTCAGCGCGCCGTAGTTCCAGGCGTCGACGAAGGAATGGGCCGTCACCGGGGAGCCGTCGGTGAAGCTCCAACCGGGTTTGAGGATGATCCGGTAATTGACGTTGTCGGTGGTCTCGACCGACTCGGCCACCTCCGGCGACGGATTGCCGGCGGCGTCGTAGGACATCAGCCCGGCGAACAGCCGATCGAGGATCCGGCCACCCAGGCTGTCGTTGGTGCCGGTGGGAATCAGCGGGTTCGGCGGTTCCCCGCCGTTGACCACCACCAGATCCGGGCTGAGGACGCCGCCACCGCATCCGGCCAGCGAGGCGACCGCCACCAGGGCGGCGCCGACCGGGGCCAGCAAGGCCACCGGTATCCGCATCCGCCACATGACCCCGACCCTAGGGCCTGAAGTCGTACGACGGTGAAGTGCCCGGCACGGCGTCGCCAACTTAGAATCCAGCCGTGACTGTGGCGTATCTGGCCTCGGACTCGGCGGTGCGGGCGGGTCGTTTGATGTTCTCCCTCGGTGTGCCGGCAATTGGATTGGTCTGCCTGGTTATTGGGCTGGTGGAGCGCTCGCGCCGCCGCCGGCGGACACCCGCCTACCCGCCGCCGCAGTATCCCCCCGGTTACGCCTATCCGCCACCGCCGGGCTACCCGGTTCCGCCGTATCCGGCCCATCCGGGTTACGCGCCGGGTCATCCGCCGCGGCCGCGGACGCCGAAGTCGGCCACCGCGCTCATCACCATCGGCGCGGTGCTGCTCGCCCTCGGCATCCTAGGCAACGCCGTGCGGGTGCTGCCGGAGCGCGGCCGCGCAACGCGCACCGCCGACCCGTCTTCCCCGTCTACGGCGGCCGCCGGGCCTCAGATCGGCCAGTGCTTCAGTGAATTCGACGTCGGCATGGGCTCGTTCGACCGACCCACCGACTGCGCGGATCCCGTGGCGACCTACGAACTCGCCGCCAAAGGCGGTCCGACAACAATGTGCCCCGATGGCAAACGCGATGACTCCGTCTATTCGCGCCTGACGAACGAATCCCACATCCTGTGTTTCGCCCCCAACCTTCAACAGGGGCACTGCTACCTCAGGACGGACGAGCGTACGACGGCGACGTGGACGCCGGTCGATTGCAACGAGTCTCGGTTCGCACGGTTCAAGGTCGGCAAACGCATCGACGGCGACACTGATGCAGCGCAATGCCCGCCCGAAACCAGGGCCAACGCGTACCCCAAGCCCCCGCGCCTCTATTGCTTGGCGATCGTCGACTCTTGAGCCGCTCAGCACGCGGTGATCGGGTGCACCTGGATCAATGATCAAGTGTGGGTAGCCGGGCATCAGCACTCGCACAGCCACGCCTCACCCGGCTAGGCTCGCAGTCGGCCAAAGCGTGAGGCCGCTCCCACGGCGCAGTCTCGACACAGGAGAGAAGCCAGTGACCGCCAGCAATTCCGCGGGCCCGTCGTCGTATCCGCCGCCGGCGCAGTTCGCCGAGCAGGCCAACGCCGGCGAGGAACTCTACCGCGAGGCCGAGGACGACTGGTTGGCGTTTTGGGCTGAGCAGGCCAATCGGCTCGCGTGGGCGACGCCGTTCACCGAGGTGCTGGACTGGTCCGAAGCGCCGTTCGCCAAGTGGTTCGCCGACGGCAAGCTCAATGTCGCCTACAACTGCGTCGACCGCCACGTGGAGGCCGGGCACGGGGATCGGGTCGCCATCCACTGGGAGGGTGAACCCGGCGACAGCCGCAGCCTGACCTACTTCGACCTGCAGGCCGAAGTGTGTAAAGCGGCCAACGCGCTGACCGACCTCGGTCTGACCGCCGGCGACCGGGTCGCGATCTACCTGCCATTGATCCCCGAAGCGGTGATCGCGATGCTGGCCTGCGCGCGCCTGGGCGTCATGCACAGCGTGGTGTTCGCCGGTTTCACCGCCAAGGCGTTGCGCGCCCGCATCGCCGACGCCCAGGCCAAGCTGCTGATCACCAGCGACGGGCAGTTCCGGCGCGGCAAGCCCGCCCCGCTCAAGGACGCGGCCGACGAGGCCGTCTCGGCTGCCGACAGCCCGGTCGAGCACGTGATTGTGGTGCGGCGCACGGGAATTGACGTGTCGTGGAACGACGAGCGTGACCTGTGGTGGCATGACGTCGTCGACGCCGCATCGGCCGAACACACCCCGGAACCCTTCGATGCCGAGCAGCCCCTGTTCCTGCTGTACACCTCGGGAACCACCGGCAAGCCCAAGGGCATCGTCCACACCAGCGGCGGCTATCTGACCCACGCCTCGTACACGCACTACTACGTCTTCGACATCAAGGCCGAAAGCGACGTCTTCTGGTGCACCGCCGACATCGGCTGGGTCACCGGGCACACCTACGGCGTCTACGGTCCGCTGTCCAACGGGGTCACCGAGGTTCTCTACGAGGGCACGCCCGACTCGCCAACCCAGCACCGGCATTTCGAAATCATCGAAAAGTTCGGCGTGACAATCTATTACACCGCACCCACGCTGATCCGCACGTTCATGAAGTGGGGACGCGAGGTTCCTGACGCGCACGACCTGTCCAGCCTGCGACTGCTGGGGACGGTCGGTGAACCGATCAATCCCGAGGCGTGGCGCTGGTACCGCAAGGTGATCGGCGCTGAGAGCCTCCCGATCGTGGACACCTGGTGGCAGACCGAAACGGGCGCCACGATGATCTCTCCGCTGCCCGGAGTCGCCGCGGCCAAACCCGGTTCGGCGATGAGGCCGCTGCCGGGCATCTCGGCCAAGATCGTCGACGACCACGGCGATGAGCTGACGCCGGTCGTGCACCAGGGCGAACACATCACCGGCTATCTGGTCCTGGACCGGCCGTGGCCGTCGATGCTGCGCGGCATCTGGGGCGATCCGGAACGATACGTCGAGACCTACTGGTCCCGGTTCGCCGAGCAGGGCTGGTATTTCGCCGGCGACAGCGCCTATTACGACCGTGACGGCGCCATCTGGGTGGTGGGCCGCATCGACGACGTGATGAACGTGTCGGGGCACCGGCTGTCGACCGCCGAGGTGGAGTCGGCGCTGGTCGGCCACGCCTCGGTCGCCGAGGCGGCGGTGGTCGGGGCGACCGACGCGACCACCGGCCAGGCCATCTGCGCGTTCGTCGTCCTGCGTGGCGATCACGAAGTGCACGACGGGATCGTCGACGAATTGCGCGTCGAAGTGGCCCGGGAGATCTCACCGATCGCCCGCCCGCGCGAGGTCCACGTGGTGCCCGAGCTACCCAAGACCCGCAGCGGCAAGATCATGCGCAGGCTGTTGCGCGACATCGCCGAAAACCGCGAATTGGGTGACACCTCTACGCTGCTGGATCCCGACGTGTTCGACGCGATCAGGGCCGCGAAGTAGTCGCTGCCTCCTCAGCCCGGAAGTGGGCTGAACCCCGCACCGGGCCGATGTTTGGCGTTGATGTCGCCCAGGACGGCGTTGAATGACACCACAACCGCCGGCGTATGCAGCGGGATGTATTTGATGATGCAGGTCGGCAGGTTGTCGCTGAACGCTCCGTGGATCATCCCGACCAACTGATTGTTGACGGTAACCGGAGCGCCGGAGTCGCCCGGTTGACCGCAGACCTGCATGACGATGGTGCCCGGTGACTGACCCATGCCCCACGTGACGCCGCACGAATTGCCGGTCGTGCGGCCCTGTTTGCAAGCGATCTCGCCGAAGGCGGGGTCCGGGCCGACGCCCGTGATCAGGAAGCCGTTGAAGTTGGCCACCGGTGTCACCTTGGCCGGGTCGAACTTGATCACGGCGTAGTCGAGGTTGTCGTTGCCCGCCACCATGGTGCCCAACACGCCCGCGTTCTCCGCGCCCTCGGCGGTGACCTGGGCGCCGGGGCCGCCGCAGTGCGCGGACGTGAAGCCGATCAGCTCACCGGCGGCATCGCCGCCGATGGTGGTCAGGGTGCACATGGTGTCGCCGTTGATGACGATGCCCGCACCACCGCCGATCGGGATGCGCACGTCAGCGGCAGCGGCTCGGGCAAAAGAACCTAGGGCGGCCACGAGCAGGGCAACCATTGCCAGTAAGAAGCATCGGTGCGCCCTCCGCACAGCCCCACTCCTATCGGTAGGCCGGACATCACGGCCGGCTTGGCCGAGTGTAATCGCCCGGGATGTGATGTTTCGCTCCGGCGAGAGCGCGTCAGGCTCCGCGGCGTAGTGCTCGGCCGGCATCGTCTGGCTTCTCCTGTCCAGGCACCACATGGCAACATGAACCGCGACGACCGGGAGCCGGCGATGACGAAAGAGGACCGTCTGTGAGCAAAGCCGATGACAAGAACGGTGTGCCCAGCACCCTTACCACGATTCCGTTGACGGACCCGCATGCCAAACCCGCCGAGCCGTCGATCGGTGATCTGATCAAGGATGCGACCACCCAGGTCTCCACGCTGGTGCGCGCCGAAGTCGAACTGGCCCGCGCCGAAATTACCCGCGACGTCAAAAAAGGTCTCACCGGAAGCGTTTTCTTCATCGCGGCGCTAGTGGTGCTGTTCTACTCCACCTTCTTTTTCTTCTTCTTCGTCGCCGAGCTGCTCGACACCTGGCTGTGGCGCTGGGCTTCTTATCTGATCGTGTTCGGGTTCATGGTGTTCGTCGGCGCCGTGCTGGCCCTGCTGGGCTTCCTGAAGGTGCGCCGGATCCGCGGGCCGCGTCAGACCATCGAATCGGTCAAGGAGACGCGCACCGCGCTCACACCGGGCCACGACAAGGCCCCCGGCGACGCCAAGCAGCTCCCCGCGTCGCCCGGCCGGCACGCGAAGCCCGGAAACGGCGCTGCCGGCGATCCATCGGGTTGGTAGATGGCACCGCCGGATCCGTCGGTAACGCGCATCGAGGGGCCGTGGCGCCACCTCGATGTGCACGCCAACGGCATCCGCTTTCACGTCGTCGAGGCGCTCAACGACGCCGACGGGCCGCCCGCGACCGCCCGCCCGCTGGTGATGCTGCTGCACGGTTTCGGGTCGTTCTGGTGGTCTTGGCGCCATCAGCTACGCGGACTGCGCGGCGCGCGGGTGGTCGCCGTCGACCTGCGCGGCTACGGCGGCAGCGATAAGCCGCCCCGCGGCTACGACGGCTGGACGCTGGCCGGAGACGCCGCCGGGCTGATTCGCGCGCTGGGGCATTCGTCGGCGACCTTGGTGGGCCACGCCGACGGCGGGCTGGGCTGCTGGGCCACCGCCTTGTTGCATCCGCGACTGGTGTCGGCGATCGCGCTGATCAGTTCTCCGCATCCGGCGGCGTTGCGACGATCCACGTTGACGCGGCGCGACCAGGGTTACGCGCTCTTGCCGACGCTGCTGCAGCACCAGATCCCGTTGTGGCCCGAGCGGCTGTTGACCCGGGACAACGCCGCCGAGATCGAGCGCCTGGTCCGAAGTCGCAGCTGCGAGAAATGGCTTGCCTCCGAAGACTTCTCGGAGACCATCGGCCATTTGCGGACGGCGATCCAGATTCCGGCGGCCGCGCACAGCGCGCTGGAATACCAGCGCTGGGCCGCGCGCAGCCAGCTGCGCGACGAAGGCCGGCGTTTCATGAAGTCGATGAGCCGGCAGCTCAGCGTGCCGCTGTTGCATCTACGCGGCGAGGCGGATCCCTACGTACTGGCCGACCCCGTCGACCGCACCCGGCGCTACGCGCCGCAGGGCCGCTACGTATCCATCGCGGGCGCAGGGCATTTCAGCCATGAAGAGGCGCCCGAGGAAATCAACAGGCACCTGACGAAGTTCTTGGAGCAGGTGCACCTGACCCGGACGCGGTAGGCGCGGCTCAGCCGACGCAGGACCCGGTTCCCACCAGCTGGGTGTCACCGATCCTGGACAGCTGACCCGCCACCTCGTCGGCGGTCAACACGAAGCCGGTGTCGGGGTCGTCGACCGCCGCGCCGAACACCACGCCGAGCACGTGACCGTCCAGATCGATCAGTGGGCCGCCCGAATTGCCTTGCTCCACACTGGCTCTGATCGTGTAGACGTCACGGGTGACCGGTGCGGGATCCCGGTAGATGTCGGGTCCGCTCAACTTGATCAGCTCGCGGATCCTGGCCGGGGTCGCGGTGAAGTTCCCGCCACCGGGATAACCCAGAACCACAACGCTGGCACCGGTTTTCGCGTCGCCTTGGGCGAAGGCGAGTGGGGGCGGCGGCAGGTTGGGGACAGCCAGGATCGCGACGTCGACCGCCGGATCGTAGGACACCACGGTGGCGTCGAGGGGATTGCCGCTGGCATAGATCTGAACACTGTTCGAGCCGGCCACCACGTGCGCATTGGTCATCACCCGGTCGGGTGCGATCACAAATCCGCTGCCCTCCAACACTTTCTGGCAACTGGGGGCCAGGCTGCGGACCTTGACCACGCTGGGCGCGGTGGCCTGCACCACCGGGTTGCCGGCCAGCTCGGGATCGGGAGATGCGACCGGGATGACCGGGGTGCGGCTGAACGGCTCCAGCACCGCGGGCAGACCGGAGGTATTCAGCAGCGCGGACAGCCGCTTGGGCACCGTCTTGAGCCAGGGCGGCGCGACGTCGTTGACCCGAGCCAGCACTCGCGAACCGCGAACCGCGGCGGCCAGTTCCGGCTGGTCCTTGGACTGGGTCAGCGGCGTCGCCAACAACCACGCCGCGGTCAGCACCACGACGAGCTGGACCGCCACCCCGATGACCGAGTCGACCGTCCGGATGGAGCGGCTGCGGATCGCCCCGCGCACGGCCCGTCCGAGCACCACACCGGCGACCTCGCCGATGACCACGAGCGCGAGGATCAGGAACAGTGCGGCAAATAATTTCGCGCGCGGCGCGGCGATGTGGCTGACGAGGTGAGGCGCCAGCAGCACGCCCGCGATTGCGCCGAGTAGGACCCCGACGAACGACAGCAACGACCCCAGCGCGCCGGACCGCCAGCCGGAGATCGCCGCGATGAAAGCGACCGCGAGGACGGCGACATCCAGCCACTGCGACGGAGTCATGGAATTCATCGAGACCCACCGCCTTCGCCGACCAGCGCCATCGCCGCGTCCAACTCCCGCTCGTCGGTGGTGTCCCACGGTTGAGCCCAACCGGCGACGTCCAGCAGCGCGGAAATCACCTGGCCGGTGAATCCCCAGACCAGCATCTCGTTGAGCAGAAACGCCGGCCCGGCCCACCGGCGGCCGAGATCGCCGCGGTACACCATCAGCCGGTTGTCCGGATTGATGAAGGCGCGCAACGGAACTCGCGCCACGATCGCCGTTTCGGCGTCGTTGACGACGCCGACGGGGCCGGGATCCGGCGAGTAGGCCAGCACCGGGACCACGTGAAACTGCGACGGCGCGATGAACATCTTTTCCATCGTGGCCAGGGGGGACAGCCTGCTGACGTCGATGCCGGTTTCCTCGCGGGCCTCGCGTAACGCGGTGTCCACCGGACCGTGGTCGGTGGGATCGGAGGCACCGCCGGGGAATGCGGCCTGGCCGGCGTGGTGGCGCAGAGTCGACGCCCGCACGGTGACCAGCAGGTCGGCCTCGGCGGGGAAACCCCCGTCGCGCGAGCCGGATTCCGGACCGGAGAACAACACCAGGACGGCGGCCTCGCGGCTGGCGCCGCGCAGGTTCGCCACCGCCGATACGGCCTTGCTGGTGATCATCGCCAGCACGTCGGCCGGCAGGCGGCGCCGGGCCGCATCGGGGACGTCGTCCAGGTTGTCGACCAGCGGACGCAGCCACGACGGGCAGGCGTCAGGCCTCAGCGGAACGGTCCCGCGCGCGGGAGCGGGGTCCCCATTCCGCAGGGGCGAACCCCCAGCACTCACGGCCCCTCCAGTCGGGTTCAATTTGTCCGCTTATCCCCTGTCGTCGCCGATCGCGGCGGCGATCTCATCGGCAGTGTTGAAAGCTCGTGGCAGCGTTTGGGCAACGCTACCGTCCGGCCGCAGGACCACCGTCGCGGGCATCACATTTACCACCCGCAGCGCGGCCGCGACCCGGCGGCGACCGTCCTGCAGCGTCGGCAGGCGCACCCCGAGCTCGGCCAGCCGCAGCAGCGCCGCCGTCTCGTTCTCGTCTTGATGCACCGTCACCACCATCACGTCGGAACCGGCCCGACGTTGATACTCGGCCATCGCGGGCAGTTCGGCAGCGCACGGCGCGCACCAATACGCCCACAGGTTGAGGACCACCCGGCGCCCGGCCAGCGCGCGCGCGACGTCGACCACCGATCCGTCGGCGGCGCAATCGACCGTCACCCCGCGCAGCGCCTCGGGGCCGTCGCCGGCTCCGGCGGCGGGGCACGGCGGCAGGTCGGCGCGGCGCCGCGGGCCCGACAACGCGGCGGGCGTATCGGCGTCGCGGTGTTCCCGGTCGGCCACCTTCTGATCATTCGCCGGCATCGAGGGCGAGGCGGAGTCGTCGCGCAGCTGGGCAACCAGCGCCGCGATCAGCGCCGCCACCACCGCCAGGATCGCGATGTGCCAGCGAGCCTTCCGGGTCAGCGTCGGCATTGCGGTCCCAGTGCGCGTCGTTCGCGGGCCGGCCTACAGCCCGGCCAGGGCGAGCAGGTGCTCGGTTTCCGGGCCCTTCACCAAGGGCGCGGCCAGCGCCGGCTCGGTGGGGCCGAGGCCGAAAGACGGGCAGTCTTTGGCGATCAGGCAGACGCCGCACGCCGGTTTGCGCGCGTGGCAGACCCGGCGGCCGTGGAAGATCACCCGATGGCTCAGCATGGTCCAGTCGTTGCGTTCGATGAGCTCACCGACGGAGTGCTCGATCTTGACCGGATCCGTGTCCGCGGTCCAGCGCCACCGGTGCACCAGCCGCGCGAAATGGGTGTCCACGGTGATGCCGGGAATCCCGAAGGCGTTTCCCAGGATGACGTTGGCCGTCTTGCGCCCGACGCCGGGCAGGGTGACCAGTTCGGCCATGGTCGACGGCACCTCTCCGTCGAACCGTTCAACCAGGGCCTGCCCCAAACCGATCAGCGAGGACGCCTTGTTGCGAAAGAAGCCGGTCGGACGGATCAGGGTTTCCAGCTCGACGCGGTCCGCTTGCGCATAGTCCAGCGCCGACGGATACCGCTTGAACAACGCCGGCGTCGTCAAATTGACCCGCTTGTCGGTGCTCTGCGCCGAAAGGATTGTGGCGACCGTCAATTCCAGCGGCGTCGTGAAATCCAGTTCGCAGTGGGCGTCCGGAAACGCTTGTGCCAGAGCACGATTCATCCGCCTCGCCCGTCGCACCAAGCCGACTCGAGATTCCTGCGACCGACGTCGCGAATCGGCGCCACCGGGTTGGGCCGGAGTCGATTTCGAACGCCCGGACGACTTTGCCGCTGTCACCTACGACAGAGTACTGATTTCGTGATCTCGCCGAGACCCCGTGTTGATTCAAGGCGATGTTTACTCTTCGATGTGTCGTGGTTGCTGGTGGCCGGCGTTCCGGCGCTGCTGATGCTGGCGGCGCTGGGTCTCGGGAAGCTCGAGTCCGAGCTCACCCCTGCCGCTTGGCCGGTGGCCGACGCCGGCGAGCTCCTCGAGCGTGCCGACGCTGTGGATATGCACACACTCGCCGCCGAAGGCATGCCCGAGGCGCTGGAATACCTGCACCGGCGCGAGCTCGCGCAGCTGCCTGAGGGCCCGGCGAACGGGCGCGGCGGCGGCCCGCGCCACGCCGCGCCGTCGTTCGCCGTGCGCTTCGTCGACCGCGATGAAATGACGCTCCCGACCCGGATACACGGCCATTCGCACGTCAATCCGCAGTTTAGGGCACCTCGACACGCCAATCCTGTGTAGCGTTGGCACGTTAGACACAACGGCGTTCCTCTAGACTCGTCACGCGAGCAAGGGGTTAGCCTGCCCGTAGCACACTAATTTTCTGGGAAAGTTGAAGAGGCAACGTGGACGAGATCCTGGCAAGGGCAGGAATCTTCCAAGGGGTTGAACCCGGCGCAGTCACAGCGCTGACCAAGCAGCTGCAACCCGTCGACTTCCCCCGTGGACACACGGTCTTCGCTGAGGGGGAACCCGGCGACCGGCTGTACATCATCGTCGCGGGGAAGGTGAAGATCGGTCGCCGTTCACCCGATGGGCGCGAGAACCTGCTCACGATCATGGGCCCTTCGGACATGTTCGGCGAATTGTCGATCTTCGACCCCGGTCCGCGGACGTCCAGCGCCACCACCATCACCGAGGTGCGCGCGGTGTCGATGGACCGCGACGCGCTGCGGGCGTGGATCGCCGATCGTCCCGAGATCGCCGAGCAGTTGTTACGGGTGTTGGCCCGACGCCTGCGCCGCACCAACAACAACCTGGCCGATTTGATCTTCACCGACGTGCCCGGCCGGGTGGCCAAGCAGCTGCTGCAGCTCGCGCAGCGGTTCGGCACTCAAGAGGGCGGCGCCATGCGGGTCACCCACGACCTGACGCAGGAAGAGATCGCGCAGCTGGTCGGGGCCTCGCGGGAGACCGTGAACAAGGCGCTGGCCGATTTCGCCCACCGCGGCTGGATCCGCCTAGAGGGCAAGAGCGTGCTGATCTCTGACTCCGAGCGCCTGGCGCGCCGAGCGAGGTAAGCGCGGGCGAAGCCCGCGCCGGCTCTCGAGTGTGCAGCCAGGCCCTCGAGTGTGCTCATAGGGCGGGAATTCCGCGAATGTCCCGCCCTCACGACACGCCCAACGCCGTGAGCGCCTGCCGGGTTTATGCCGACGGCTCCGAGCGCAGGTGATTCAGCTGCACCTGTACCGACCACTCGGCGGCCTCCCACAGTTTCTCGTCGACATCGACATAGACGTGTTCGACGATCCGGCGGGCGCTGGCGTCCTCCCCCAGCTCGCGCAACGCCGAACGGACCTGATCCAGTCGCTCCCGCCGGTGCGCGAGATAGCCCTGCGCGACGCTTTCCAGATCGGCCAGATCCGGGCCGTGTCCGGGTAGCACCGTGCGTCGGCCCAGGCCGCGCAACCGCCGCAGCGATTCCAGGTAGTCCGTCAGGCTGCCGTCCTCCTTGTCGAGGACGGCCGTGCCGCGGCCCAGGACGGTGTCGGCGGTCAACACGGCATCGTCGAGCAAAAAGGACAGCGAATCCGCGGTGTGGCCGGGGGTCGCCAGCACCTTGATCTTGAGGCCGGCGGCATCGATCACCTCGCCGTCGGTCAGCTCCCCGCCGAGGCCGCGCAGAAAACCGCTACCCGCCGAGCGCACCGTCGCGCCCGTCAGCTCGACGAGCTTGTCGATGCCGTCGGTGTGATCGCTGTGGCGGTGGCTGATCAGGACCAACGCGATACGGCCGAGCGCCGCGACCCGCGCGATGTGGCCGTCGTCGTCGGGTCCGGGGTCCACGATCACCAGCTCGTTGCTGCGCGGGCCGCGCAGCACCCAGGTGTTGGTGCCCTCGAGCGTCAGCAGCCCGGGATTCTCGGCCAACAGGACCGACGCGGTCTCGGTGACCGCCCGCAGCTTGGCGTATGCGGGATGGGTCAACGACGCGGCGGCCTGGGTCACGGACGTCAGCCGACCTCCACGATCAGCTCCACTTCCACCGGCGCATCCAGTGGCAGCTCGGAGACGCCGACCGCCGAGCGCGCGTGCGCCCCCTGTTCGCCGAACACGTCGGCGAGCAGCTCGGAGGCGCCGTTGATGACGCTCGGCTGGCCGTTGAATCCCGGCGCCGAGGCGACGAACCCGACGACCTTCACCACCCGGGTCACCTCGTCGATCCCCACCAGCGAGTCGACGGCCGCCAGCGCGTTGAGCACACAGATCCGGGCCATCGCCTTGGCATCTTCGGGGCTGACGTCGGCGCCGACCTTGCCGGTGGCCGACAGCTTTCCCTCCCGCATGGGGAGTTGGCCCGCGGTGTAGATCAGATTGCCGGTGCGCACCGCCGGTACATAGGAGGCCAGCGGCGCAACCACCTCCGGGAGCGCGAGGCCGAGCTGGCCGAGCCGGGCCGAAGCAGTCATCGGACCCGACCCTTTTACTTGGGCCGCTTCAGATACGCGACGTGCTGCTCGCCGGTCGGCCCTTGCAGCACCGACACCAGCTCCCAGCCGTCGGCGCCCCACTGGTCCAGGATCTGTTTGGTGGCATGCGTCAGCAGCGGAACGGTGACGTACTCCCATGCGGTCGGTTGGCTCATGCCGCGAGCTTATCGGGTCGGGCTAGCATGCGAAGGTGGCAACCACATCGAGCGGCGGAGCTGCCGTCGGCTGGCCATCGCGCTTGACGAAGGCCCGTTTACATTTCGTGACCGGCAAAGGCGGAACGGGTAAGTCGACCATCGCGGCCGCGCTGGCACTGACCCTGGCCGCGGGAGGACGCAAGGTCCTGCTCGTGGAAGTCGAGGGCCGCCAAGGGATTGCACAACTCTTCGATGTGCCACCCCTGCCCTATCAGGAGGTGAAGATCGCGACCGCCGAGCGCGGCGGTCAGGTCAACGCCCTGGCGATCGACATCGAGGCCGCCTTCCTGGAATACCTCGACATGTTCTACAACCTGGGCATTGCGGGCCGCGCGATGCGCCGGATCGGTGCGATCGAGTTCGCGACGACGATCGCGCCTGGCCTGCGTGACGTGCTGCTGACCGGCAAGATCAAAGAGACGGTGATACGCGTCGACAAGAACCGGCTGCCGGTTTACGACGCGATCGTCGTCGACGCCCCGCCGACCGGACGGATCGCGCGATTCCTGGATGTCACGAAGGCCGTGTCCGATCTGGCCAAGGGCGGCCCGGTGCATTCGCAGGCCGACGGCGTGGTGAAGCTACTGCACTCCGAACAGACGGCCATTCACTTAGTCACCCTGCTGGAGGCGCTGCCGGTCCAGGAGACGCTGGAAGCCATCGAGGAGCTCGCCGAGATGCAGCTGCCGATCGGCAGCGTGATCGTGAACCGCAACATTCCCTCCTACCTGCAGCCGGCCGATCTGGCGAAGGCCGCCGAGGGCGACGTCGACGCGGACTCGGTGCGTTCGGGATTGGAGAAATCCGGAATCAGCCTGAGCGACAACGACTTTGCCGGCCTGCTGACGGAGACCATCGAGCACGCCACGGTCGTCGCCACCCGCGCCGAAATCGCCCAGCAGCTCGACGCGTTGAAGGTGGCGCGGTTGGAACTACCGGCAATCTCCGACGGGGTCGACCTCGGTAGCCTTTATGAGCTGTCGGAATCGCTTGCACAGCAGGGAGTTCGATGAGCACCACACCTAAACAGCTTGACATGGCGGCCATTCTGGCCGACACGACCAACCGCGTGGTGGTGTGCTGCGGCGCCGGCGGGGTGGGCAAGACCACCACCGCCGCCGCGATCGCGCTGCGTGCCGCCGAATACGGCCGCAACGTCTGCGTTTTGACGATCGATCCGGCCAAGCGACTGGCGCAGGCGCTCGGGGTCAGCGACCTCGGTAACACGCCGCAACGCGTCCCGCTGGCGGCGGAGGTTCCCGGCGAGCTGCACGCGATGATGCTCGACATGCGTCGCACCTTCGACGAGATGGTGATCCAGTACTCCGGACCGGGTCGCGCACAAGCGATTCTGGAGAATCAGTTCTATCAGACCGTCGCCAGCTCACTCGCCGGCACGCAGGAGTACATGGCGATGGAGAAGCTGGGCCAGTTGCTGGCCGAGGATCGCTGGGACCTGGTGGTCGTCGATACCCCGCCGTCGCGCAACGCGCTGGACTTCCTGGACGCGCCGAAACGGTTGGGCAGCTTCATGGACAGCCGGCTATGGCGGCTGCTGCTCGCACCGGGCCGGGGCATCGGGCGATTGGTCACCGGCGCAATGGGTTTGGCGATGAAGGCGATGTCGACAATCCTGGGTTCACAGATGCTCGGCGATGCCGCGGCGTTCGTGCAGTCGCTGGACGCCACCTTCGGCGGCTTCCGCGAGAAGGCCGATCGCACCTACGCGCTGCTGAAAAGGCGTGGGACGCAGTTCGTTGTGGTGTCCGCGGCCGAACCGGACGCGCTGCGGGAGGCGGCCTTCTTCGTCGACCGGCTTTCGCAGGAAGGCATGCCGCTCGCCGGGCTGGTCTTGAACCGCACCCATCCGCCGCTGTGCTCCCTGCCGGCCGAGCGGGCGATCGACGGCAGCGAAATGCTGGAGCAGGAAGGCGACTCCGAAGCCGCGTCGCTGGCCTCGGCGGTGTTGAAGATTCACGCCGACCGTGCGCAGACCGCCAAGCGGGAGATCAGACTGCTTTCCCGATTCACCGGGGCCAATCCGCACGTGCCGGTCATCGGGGTGCCGTCCCTGCCCTTTGATGTGTCGGACCTGGAGGCGCTGCGCGCGCTCGCCGATCAGATCACTTCGGTAGTGGACGATGCGGGCCGGGCGACGGCCCGCTGAAAACCTTCCGCCCCCACGAAAGCCTCAGCCGACGCTGCGGGTGCGCCTCTTGTCGAAGAAGTCCGCCCAGGACACCACCTCGGGGTGCTGCTTGAGCAGGGCGCGACGTTGCCGCTCGGTCATGCCGCCCCACACCCCGAACTCGACCTTGTTGTCCAGCGCGTCCGCCCCGCACTCCTGCATCACCGGGCAGTGCCGGCAGATCACCGCAGCTTTACGCTGGGCCGCTCCTCGGACAAACAGTTCGTCGGGATCGGTGGTCCGGCATAGCGCTTTTGAGACCCAAGCGATCCGTTCCTCGGCATCGACACTGCGAAGTACCCCTTGTGCGGCTGCAATGTTTGTCCTACGCGCCGCCGGCCGTATTGGTGACACGAACTGTTCCCTTTCCCTTTCGGCCGCCCGACACGGCCGCCCTCCTCGGGTGCAGATCCCGACTTAGCGATCTACGCCACACCATGTACATCGGTGTTACCTGAATCTCACCGTGTGTCTAAGTTAGGTGGTCAGGTGGCAATTGCGCAACAGTCCGATAACGCTTTTTTTGGGACGGGCGTGCCGTCTCGTACCAAATGGCGGGCGCGGAAGTGGTCGTGGGCGGTAAGGTGCGCGCGGCGTGACGCGACCGCAAATTTCGCACCCACCGGCGCCCGGCGCTCCGATGGACACATTTTATGGGCGAACGCGCAGCGTGGCGGCGTGACTGAGGGCCGCTAATGTAGTAGCCATGTCTGACCGCCCCCCGGCCGCACTCACCATCCTCAAGCTCGCGGGGCTGTGCTTGCTGGCCAGTGTCGTCGCCACGGCGCTGCTGTTCCCGTTCGCCGGCGGCATCGGACTCGTGTCCAACCGGGCCTCGGAAGTGGTTGCCAACGGCTCGGCTCAGCTTCTCGAGGGTGAGGTGCCGGCGGTGTCGACGATGGTCGACGCCAAAGGCAACACCATCGCCTGGCTGTACTCCCAGCGCCGGTTCGAGGTGCCAAGTGACAAAATCGCCAACACGATGAAGCTGGCGATCGTGTCGATCGAGGACAAGCGGTTCGCCGAGCACAACGGCGTGGACTGGAAAGGCACCCTGACCGGGCTGGCGGGCTATGCGCGCGGCGACGTCGACACACGCGGCGGTTCGACCATCGAGCAGCAGTACATCAAGAACTACCAGTTGCTGGTGACGGCGAAGACCGACGCCGAGAAGCGCGCGGCCATCGAAACGACCCCGGCGCGCAAGCTGCGCGAGATCCGCATGGCGCTGACGCTGGACAAGACGTTCACCAAGCCAGAGATCCTGACCCGGTATCTGAACCTGGTCTCGTTCGGCAACGGCTCGTTCGGCGTGCAGGACGCGGCGCAGACCTACTTCGGCATCAACGCCTCCGACCTGAACTGGCAGCAGGCCGCGCTGCTGGCCGGCATGGTTCAGTCGACCAGCGCGCTCAACCCGTACATCAATCCCGATGGAGCGTTGGCGCGGCGAAACCTGGTGCTGGACACCATGATCGAGAACATTCCGCAGGAGGAGGACGCGCTGCGCGCCGCCAAGGCCACGCCGCTCGGGATCCTTCCGCAGCCCAACGAGTTACCCCGCGGCTGCATCGCGGCGGGCGATCGCGCGTTCTTCTGCGACTACGTCCAGGAGTACCTGTCCCGGGCCGGGATCAGCAAGGAACAGGTGGCGCGGGGCGGTTACACCATCAAGACCACGCTGGACCCGGACGTGCAGATCCCGGTCAAGGCGGCCATCGACAAGTTCGCCAGCCCGACTCTGCCGGGGATTTCGAGCGTGATGAGCGTGCTTCAGCCGGGCAAGACGTCGCACAAGGTGATGGCCATGGCCAGCAACCGCACCTACGGGCTCGACGTCGACGCCGGTCAAACCATGCGCCCGCAGCCTTTCTCGCTGGTCGGCGACGGCGCGGGATCCGTCTTCAAGATCTTCACCACCGCCGCGGCCTTAGACATGGGGATGGGCATCAACGCCACCCTCGAGGTGCCGGGCCGGTTCCAGGCGAAGGGCATGGGTAGCGGTGGGGCCAAGGGCTGCCCGAAGGACAACTGGTGCGTGGTCAACGCCGGCAACTACCGCGGGTCGATGAACGTGACGGACGCGTTGGCCACCTCGCCCAACACCGCGTTCGCCAAGCTGATCCAACAGGTCGGCGTGACGCGCACGGTGGACATGGCGATCAAACTCGGGCTGCGGTCCTACGCCGACCCGGGCACCGCCCGCGACTACAACCCGGACAGCAACGAGAGCCTGGCCGACTTCGTCAAACGGCAGAACATCGGGTCGTTCACGCTGGGCCCGATCGAGGTCAACGCGCTGGAGCTGTCCAACGTCGCGGCCACGCTCGCCTCGGGCGGCACCTGGTGCCCGCCCAATCCGATCGACAAGCTGGTCGACCGCAAGGGCAATGAGGTCGCGGTGACCACCGAGACATGCGACCAGGTGGTGCCCGAGGGCCTGGCGAACACCTTGGCCAACGCGATGAGCAAGGACGCCCTGGGCGGCGGAACCGCGGCCGGGTCGGCCGGTGCGGCGGGCTGGGACCTGCCGGTGTCCGGCAAGACGGGGACCACCGAGGCGCACCGCTCGTCGGGCTTCGTGGGGTTCACCAACCACTACGCGGCGGCCAACTACATCTACGACGACTCCCCCAACCCCACCGATCTGTGCTCGGCCCCGCTGCGCCACTGCGGCGAGGGCGACCTGTACGGCGGTAATGAACCGGCGCGCACGTGGTTCACCGCGATGAAGCCGATCGCCAACAACTTCGGGCCAGTGCAGTTGCCGCCGACCGACCCTCGTTACGTCGACGGGTCACCCGGCTCGCGCGTGCCCAGCGTCGCCGGCCTGGATATCGACGCCGCGCGCCAGCGCATCAAGGAGGCGGGATTCCAGGTCGCCGACCAGAACAACTTCGTCAACAGCAGTGCGAAGCAGGGCGAGGTGGTCGGAACAACCCCGAGCGGGGCGACGATCCCTGGCTCGATCATCACCATCCAAGTCAGCAACGGCATACCGCCTGCCCCGCCGCCACCGCCGGAAGGCGCCCCGCCGCCGGTCGGCTCGCAGGTCGTCGAGATTCCGGGGCTGCCGCCGATCACCATTCCGCTGCTGGCGCCACCGCCGCCGGCACCCGGCCAGCCACCCCCATAGGCGTCGCGACGCCAAGAGTCACGTTGCCGGTCGGCGAGCGGCAGTAGGCTTGCCAGCATGGCTGACGTTTTGCCCGTCCTGATACGTGCTGGCGCCGCCGCGCTCGGTTCGAGCGTCGCCGGCCTTGGCTATGCCGCGGTCATCGAGCGCAACGCGTTCGTCCTGCGCGAGATCACCATGCCCGTGCTGACCCCGGGCTCCACCCCCTTGCGGGTGCTGCATATCAGCGACCTCCACATGACGCCCGGCCAGCGCCGCAAGCAGGCGTGGCTGCGCGAGTTAGCCGGCTGGGAACCGGATCTGGTGGTCAATACGGGTGACAACCTGGCCCACCCCAGGGCGGTGCCGTCGGTCATCCAGGCCCTGGGCGACCTGCTATCGCGACCGGGCGTCTTCGTGTTCGGCAGCAACGACTACTTCGGGCCGCGGCTGAAGAATCCGCTGAACTACGTGACCAACCCGTCGCACCGCGTTCGGGGCGAACCGCTTCCCTGGCAGGACCTGCGGGCGGCGTTCACCGAGCGGGGCTGGCTCGACCTCACCCACACCCGGCGCGAATTCGAAGTGGCGGGTCTGCACATCGCCGCCGCGGGCGTGGACGACCCGCACATCGATCGCGACCGCTACGAAACCGTCGCCGGCCCGGCCAGTCCGGCCGCGAATCTGCGGCTGGGACTGACCCATTCGCCGGAGCCGCGGGTGCTGGACCGCTTCGCCGCCGACGGCTATCAGCTGGTGATGGCCGGGCACACCCATGGCGGTCAGGTGTGCCTGCCGCTCTACGGTGCACTGGTGACAAACTGCGGTCTGGACCGCTCCCGCGCGAAGGGGCCGTCCCGCTGGGGCGCGAACATGCGGTTGCACGTTTCCGCCGGGATCGGCACCTCGCCGTTCGCGCCGGTGCGCTTCTGCTGCCGACCGGAGGCCACGTTGCTGACGTTGATCGCCGCCCCGATGGGTGACCGCGACGCGGCCAGCGATCTGAGCCGTTCGCAGCCAACAGCATCGGTGCGTTGACCGGCCAGACCCGGATCGCGGGCCGCAACCGGTCGCGCTGCTGGACAGACGACGCGATCCGGCTGATCCAGGCCGATGCGCGCCGTAGCGCCGACACCCATCTGCTGCGCTATCCGCTGCCCTGCTCGTGGAGCGCGGGCGGCCCCGGCGCCCAGGTCGCGCTGTACCTGAAAGACGAGACGACACACATCACCGGCAGTCTCAAGCACCGGTTGGCCCGCTCGTTGTTCCTCTACGCGCTGTGCAACGGCTGGATCGACGAGGGCACCACGGTGGTCGAGGCGTCGTCGGGCTCGACGGCGGTCTCAGAGGCCTATTTCGCGGCACTGCTCGGCTTGCCGTTCGTCGCCGTGATGCCCGCGGCGACGAGCGCGTCGAAAGTGGCGCTGATCGAAGCCCACGGTGGCCGTTGCCATTTCGTGCAGAGCTCCGGCGAGGTCTACGCCGAGGCCGAGCGGGTCGCGCGCGAAACGGGCGGGCACTACCTGGACCAGTTCACCAACGCCGAGCGCGCCACCGACTGGCGGGGAAACAACAACATCGCCGAGTCGATCTTCGACCAGATGCGCGAAGAGCGTTACCCCGTCCCGGACTGGATTGTGGTCGGAGCGGGCACCGGCGGAACCAGCGCCACGATCGGCCGCTACATCCGCTACCGACGCCACGCCACCCGGCTGTGCGTCGTCGACCCGGAGAACTCCGCGTTCTTTCCCGCCTACGCCGAGGACCGCTACGACATCGTGATGCCCACCTCGTCGCGCATCGAGGGCATCGGCCGGCCGCGGGTGGAGCCATCGTTTCTGCCCGGCGTGGTCGACCGCATGGTGGCCGTTCCGGACGCGGCTTCGATCGCGGCCGCCCGGCACGTGAGCACCGTCCTGGGGCGCCGGGTCGGGCCGTCGACGGGCACCAACATGTGGGGGGCGTTCGGCCTGATCGCCGAAATGGTCGCCGAGGGCCGCGGCGGCTCGGTGGTGACGCTGCTCGCCGACAGCGGCGACCGCTACCGCGACACCTATTTCAGCGACGAATGGGTAGCGGAGCAGGGATTGGATCCGACGAGCGCGGCCCAGGCCCTGGTCGAGTTCGAGCGATCGTGCTCCTGGAAGTGATCGGGGCACCGCGATTTGGCCAGCCGACCGCCCGGTGCGATAGGCTGTCGAAGCTTCAAGCGGGGTGTGGCGCAGCTTGGTAGCGCGCTTCGTTCGGGACGAAGAGGCCGTGGGTTCAAATCCCGCCACCCCGACCCAGAAAGCCTGACCAGCAGTACTACGGTCAGTGCTTCTCCGCGATCAGGTCTAGCTCGACTTCTTGCCGCCTTTGCGCCCTGCGGCCTTCTTCTGGGACTGGTTGCCGCCGCTACCGCTACCGCTGCTACGGCTGCTCTGGCTGCTGCCCGAACTCTTGCCGCCCCTGCTGGAGGCGCCAGGCGAGTTCGATATCGCCGCCGCACGCGACTTGCTCATACCCTTCTTGCGCAGCCCCTCATATTGTTTGTCGTTCTTGACGCTCGACCCATGATCTTTCGTCACCTCGGACTCCTTTTCCTCACGCAGCGGATACCCGTTTCCACCGCGGAGAACAGCTTTTGCGGGAGTCGCGCCTCGAACACATCGCGTAGGTCGAGCCCCGGCACATCGAGCACTGATCAAAGCGCTGAGTCGGGCGCAATCACCCGAAACCGGCCGATATAGTGGATCTCACCGTAATGCTGAGCAAACAGCATTGACATCCGTCGCCGTCAAAATCCGAAGTGATCGCCTCGCGAGGCCGCAGGCTGCGCAAACGGCACGGGGTAATGCCTGCACCGGTCTCGAAGCAAGAGGGCGACACTCAGTGACCAATTTCGACGATCTCACCCTGCTCACCGACGTCTTGCGCGCCATCTATTCGGCGGACGCCGGGGCATTCCCCCGGGTGCTGGACGACCTGACCAGCGCCGCCGCGCGCTGGGTGCCGGGAGCGCAGGAAGCGGGGATCACCGTCACCAGCCGGCAGAACGAGGTCAGCACCCCGTCGGTCACGCACGAGTGCGCCCGGTTGCTCGACGAGTTCCAGCAGCGCCACCTCGAAGGGCCTTGCCTTCACGCCGCATGGACCCGCAAGGTCGTCGTCATCGACGACCTCGAAGCCGACGCCCGCTGGCCCAGGTATCGGGCCGACGCGCTCGCGCAAACACCGATTCGCAGCGTGCTGTCGCTGCCCATGTTCGCCGACGAGTTGAGCATGGGTGCGCTGAACTTCTACGCCGAAAGCCCGCAGTCCTTCTCCGAAGACTCTCGCCGGGTCGCCGCCATGTTCGCGACGCTGGGCGCCCTGGCATGGAGCAACGTCGTGCGGACCCAACAGTTTCGGGAGGCGCTGAGCACCCGCGACACGATCGGACAGGCCAAGGGCATCCTCATCGAGCGCTACGACCTCGACGATCAGACCGCCTTCAACACCCTGATCAAACTCTCGCAGAGCATGAACACCCCGCTGCGGGATGTCGCGTGCCGGGTGATCGAGGACGCTACTCGGCGGTGACGTCGCGGCGTGGCCGCCTTACCGGGCCGAACATGCTGTGACCCAACCTATCTCGCTAGGCTTCCCATTCCGGTTCCAGCCGCTGTGTCTTGACGTGCGGCGGCGAGATCCCATGCGCCCGCCGCGAACCCCGCACGGCGATGGGCTGAATGCGCGTCCAGCTTTGCAGTTGCGTGCGCCCCACCAGCCGGCACTGGTGGGTGCTTGCCAATCGGCGGGCCGCCTTCGTGAAGGTCTGGTTGGTGACGACGACAGTCCGGTTGCAGCCGTGCTGCAGCGCCCCGGCCACGACCTGTTGGACGGCGGCGACACCGACGGCCTTCATCAGCCTTTTGCATTGGACCGCCATCCGGACGCCGTCTTTTCTGGCGATCAGATCCACGCCGTAGTCACCGGTGCTGGCCGTGGGTGCGACGCTGTAGCCCGCGATGCGAAGTTGTGCCGCAACGAATTCCTCGAACTCGATGCCGGACATCCGGTCGATTGCCCGCAGCCCCGACTTCGCGTATTTGAGATCGCGTCGCCGGTGCGCGTCGACCTCGTAGCGGTCCCGTTGCAACGAGAGCCACCACAGGAGGGCCACCGAGGCGGCGAGCCCACCGATCCCGGCCAAGCAACCAGCCGGCAGACTGCCGGTGGCGTTCTGCGTGAAATACCAAGGGAGCACTAATCCCAGCACGAGGAGCGACCCGAGTACCTTCTCCATTGGTCGCTGAACCTAGCGGATACCACTGACAATTCGGCGCAATCGGCGCACGTTCGCGGGGTCGGGCCACCGCATCGGGCGGCTCGGCCCGCCTAAGGAGCGGGTGTCAGGCGCAGTCGGCGCACACCGGTAGACCGGAGCTGGAGGCGCGCAGCCGGCTACGGTGCTGTACCAAAAAGCAGCATGAGCAGGTGAACTCGTCGGCGCGTTGGGGAATCACCGTCACCGACAGCTCCTCCCCGGACAGGTCGGCGCCCGGCAGTTCGAAGAAGTGCACATCGTTGGGGTCCTCGTCGACCACGCCGGTCACGGACCCCTGCAGGGTCGGCGCCAGTTCGCGAAGCGAGGGCTTGTCCTGGGTGTCGGCGTCGGATACACGGCGTGCGTCGTAGTCAGTGGTGGTCGCCATCGGAGTTCCTTCCTGCTAGGAAAACGGGCTGACGCACTTTCCTGTACTCACCCGTGGCGCAGGCAGTACCCAGTTCGCGGGCGGACTACACCGATGCGGCCCGAAAAAGTTGCGGCGACCGAGAAACGGCCGACGGCGACGTCTCGCCCGGTGCTTGCCCGGGGAAGCGCGTCAGCGCCTGCCGATGATCGTTAGCTCGCGCGCGGTGCGTCGCACGCGCGGCAAACATTCGGATGCTCAGCTGCTGGGCGGCGGCGCGGGCTCGTCGGAATGCGCAGCGTGCCACCGGAGTTCGGCGTCGCGGACCTTGCGGTGGGCACGCACCAGCCACGCTGCGCTCAGCGCACCGAGTGCGACCGCCACGATCAGGGCGATGGCGCCGGTCGCCAAATGCCCGGCCGCCACGGAGAACAAGCCCACGGTCAGCGCTATCACCGCGAGGGCCGAACCGGCCAGGCCGGGGACGTTGGCGCCGTTCTTGAGGGACTCGCCGGCGTGCTGACGAGTGGTCCGGGCGTGGTCGACTGGGGCGTCCTTGCGGTAATCCAACGTCATTCCTCGTCGAAGTCATTGTGTGCCAACCGTTTTCGTCCCGCACATGGCTGTGGTCGGCTCCGCCCGCTAGGCGAGCCGGACCCCCGTGATGCGCGGATCACCATCGAGGTGTACCCGTCGGCCCGGTGGTCAAACGAAGCCACGGCCGTGTCAGCGATGGCAGGCATGGGTATGCCGGACACATGACTTCACGATCGCACGCGGAAAACCGCCCCGAAACCGACGCAGGGAGCCCGCACTGATGGCGCGTGGGGGCACACCCGCCGTCCTGTTCGACGTCGACGGCACCCTGGTGGATTCCAACTATCTGCACGTTCATGCCTGGCAGCGCGCATTCGACTACGAAGGCATGGTGGTGCCGTCCTGGCAAATTCATCGTTGCATCGGCATGGACGGATCCCGGCTGGTCCGGAAGCTTTCCGATGACGCCCCCGACGACGTGCGGGAGCGGCTCAGCGACAAGCACAGCGAGTACTACCGGGAAATCACTCCGCTGCTGCAGCCGTTGCCCGGCGCCCGCGACCTGCTGCACCGCGTCGCCGGCCTGGGCTTACAGGTCGTGCTGGCCAGCTCGGCGCCCGAAGACGAACTGGAAATTCTGCGCAAGGTGCTCGACTGCGACGACGTCATCTCCGAGACGACGTCCTCGCGGGACGTCGACACCGCCAAACCCGAACCCGGGATAGTGCAGGTGGCCCTGGAGCGCGCCGGCGTCGATGCCGAGCACGCCGTGTTCGTCGGCGACGCCGTCTGGGACGCGCACGCCGCGGCCGGCGCGCGCTTGCCGTGCATCGGGCTGCGCAGCGGCGGCATCGCCCGCGCGGAGCTGCAGGAGGCCGGCGCCGACCCTGTCTTCGACGACCCCCGCGACCTGCTCGAGCACCTGGAATCCACCCGAATCGCCGCACTTGCGCAGCGAGGCTGACCGGCGACGCTCGCTCACTCGCCGTGCGTGCGCAGCACCAGCGGCAGCACCCACCAGAAGAAGACGAACAGCGGCAGCGCGCACGCTCCGGCTATCAGGCCGACATTTGGCCCTGCCACCGCGGCGAAGATGATCGTGGTCAGGCCGATCACCGCCAGACCGAGAAAACCCAGGCCGGCGAAGGCACAACGGTGTGCGGCCGACACGAGGACCTGGAGCCGGTGACGCCGAAAAAGCATCCGGTGCATGGCGACCGGCGCGATCAGCAACAAAGTCGCGCACACCGCGGATACCACGGTCGCCAGATAGATGATGCGCATCGGCGGTCCCAATACGTCGAAGCGCTGCTGGAACGGCAGTGTCAACAGGAATCCGGTCAGTAGCTGCACCCCGGTCTGGACGACCCGCAGCTCCTGCAGCAGACTGTTCCAATTGCGGTCCAGCCGTTGAACTTCGGTTTCGTCCCGCTCACGGCGATCCCACCGCTGGTCTTCTTGCGGATGGTCGACGTCCATACCCTGATCATCGCACCTGAGTCGGGTGTGAACACCGGATCGGACAGGGCCGGCCTCGACGATGGTTGTTCGCGATGAAGATGCTCGAGCCGCGGTCAGCCCCGAAATCGATGCCATGCGCAACCGTTTTCGGCGTGCGTGCGCCAAACATGGTGTCAGGCAAGCGATGCATGCGGCATGCGAGACGGCGCGCGCCCGAGGGGCGAATCGCTAGCCGTTGAGTTGGCCGTCCCGAACCCCGGTCAACGCGTCGTCGAGCGTCGGGTACAGCGGGAAGGTTTTGTCCAGACCGGTCAGATGGATCGGCCTGCGGGTGGCCGGGCCTCGCGCGACCACCCCGAAGCCGGTCTGCTTACCCAGCTTCTCGTAGGTCGCCGCCAGGATCTTCAGCCCGACCGAACCGAGAAACTCGACAGCGGAAAGGTCGATGATCAGTGCCGTCGGGCTGTCTGCGACGACCGCGCTGATGGCTTGTTCCAGGGCCGGAGCCGTGACCAAGTCGATTTCGCCGCTGACGCTGACCACCGACACCCCGTCGTGGTCCTCAACCAACGTGGTAATCGAATCAGGAGCTGACAATGGCAATCCTTTGTCCTGGGCCTTGCGTGCCGTAAGCGTGCTACAACCCTAGCCTGCCGTTACGAACTGCGGGAAGAATATGCCCTCTATACGTGCCCCGCGACAACCCACGCTAGTCTCGCAAAAAGAACTGCACACCGCAGGGCGCGACGTGGCACTCGGGAGGCCAGATGTCAGATTCGCCGTCGGATTTCAACAGTACCGGCCCTGCGGCTCAGACCGTGGGCGTGTCCAGCGAGGGGCTGCTGCCACAGCTGGTTCAGCATCTGCGGCAGAATCGAACCGTTCTGCGCGAGGAGTGGGCTCGCCGGATCACCGAGGCCGAGCTGCTGACCGCGATGACCCCGGAGGAGCTCTTCTCCGAGGCGACGGCCGTCTACGACAACTACGTCGAGGTGCTCGAGACCGGTAGCGTCGAGGCGTTGCAGGCCTATGCGCGTGACCTGTCCGAACGCATCATTCCGCGGGGCGTCGAGACCGACGAGGTGCTGGGCATCGTCTTGCTGCTGCGCGACGTGCTCGCCCGCTCGCTGTTCGAGAAGTACCAAGCCGAGTTCGAGATGCTCAACCGCGTCCTCGACGCCTACGAGCCGGCGGCCAACCGCATCGCCAACACCGTGGGCGTGTCGTTCGTGCAGGAACGCGAGCGCATCATCCGCCAGCAGCAGGAGGCCATCCGCGAACTGTCGACGCCGGTGCTGCAGGTGCGTGAGCAGCTGCTCATCCTGCCGATCATCGGCGTGCTGGACTCTCAGCGCGCCCGCCAGGTCACCGAACAGCTGCTGCGCGCCATCCGCGCGAACCGCGCCAAAGTGGTGGTCATCGACATCACCGGTGTTCCGACGATCGACTCGACGGTGGCCAACCACCTGGTGCAGACGGTCGACGCGTCGGGGTTGATGGGTGCCAGCGTGATCATCACCGGCCTGTCCTCCGAGATCGCCCTGACGCTGGTGACCATCGGGCTGGACCTGTCCAAGATGAACGCCGTCGGTGACCTGCAAGGCGGTATCGAGGAAGCCGAACGCCTGCTGGGGTACGAGGTCACCCGCACGGGCGAACAAACCGGATAACCACAATCGACACGAGCGCCCCATGCCAGTACCGATCCTGAAACAGGGCTCGATTCTCATCGCGTCGGTACAGGCCGCCCTCACCGACTCCGACGCCGAACGCCTGCGCTACGACCTGATGGAACGGGTCAGCCAGTTCCGTGCCCAGGGCATCATCGTCGACGTCACCGCCATCGACGTGATGGATTCCTTCGCGGCCCGGTCGCTGCGGACGATTGCGCACATGACCCGACTGCGCGGCGCGGACACGGTGATCGTCGGGTTGCAGCCGGAGGTGGCCTTCGCGATGGTTCAGCTCGGTTTGGCGTTCGACGACATGAACACCGCGCTGGATCTTGAAGAGGGTCTCGCCCTGCTGAATCGCCAAGCTCTGAATCGCCAAGGCGGCGTGGGGAAATCAACGATCGGGCCCGACGGTGGCGGCTGATATCGTCGTCGCCATCGATCACCCCGACGACATCGTCGAAGCCCGCAAAGCCGGTCACCAACTCGCGCTTGATTTGGGATTCTCCCTCACCGACGTCACGATGATCGCCACGGCGATCTCGGAGATCGCAAGGAACATCACCAGTTACGCCGGCCGTGGCGCCGTCTCCGTTGCGATCGCCGACCGGGAAGGGCGTAAAGCCCTGGTGGTGCGCGCCGAGGACCAGGGCCCGGGCATCGCCGACATCGAGCGGGCGATGGAAGACGGTTACACCACCGGGCGCGGGCTGGGGCTGGGCCTGCCGGGTGCGCGCCGCCTGATGGACCGGTTGGTCGTCGAGTCCACGCCCGGTCGGGGAACCGTCATCGAAATGTGGAAATGGGTCCCCCCTCGTGCATAAAAACGGCCGCTTCGGACCGATCGAATGGGCAAGGGCGGGGCGGCCTTTGCCCAGCGAGTACACGTCTGGCGACCGCGGTATCGCGGTCGATGTCGACGGCGGGGCGGCGCTGTTCGGGGTGGTGGACGGGCTCGGCCACGGGCCCGCCGCCGCGGAAGCCGCGCTGCGCGCGGTCGATGTGGTCACACGCGCCAGGTTCGAGCCGGTCGAGGTTTTGATCCAGCTCTGCCACCGTGCGTTGGTCGGCACCAGGGGGGTCGCAATGACGTTGGCGCGCATCGATTTCGCCGCTAACACCGTCACCTGGACCGGCGTCGGTAATGTCACCGCGGACCTGGTGGCCAAGGCCCCCACCGGTATCCAGGTTCGGTCCAGTGCGCTGCTTGCCGGGGGTATCGTCGGCTACCGGATACCGGAAACCACACCGGCACAGGTGGTTTCCATTCGCCCCGGAGATCTGCTGCTGATGAGCACTGACGGCATCGCCGAAGACTACCTCGACCACATCGACTTCTCGGCCACCGCTGTCGCTATCGCCGAAGGGCTCCTCGGCAAGGACGCGAAGGAGACCGACGATGCGATGGTGCTGACGGCGCGTCACAGGGGAGCAACGATTTGAGCGGCGACAACGACTTCCACGGTCAGTACGAGGCTGCGCTGCGCGCCTATCTGAACTCGCACGACGAGGCCGACCTGTCGATCGGCAACGAGCTCGGGCGCAGGGCCTTGCAGGAACAGATCAGCCTGCTCGACCTCGTCGAACAGCACGTCCGGCTGGTCTTCGAAATCTCGCAGGACGTGCGCCTGGATGCGCCGATCGCGCTGGAATTCCTGCTGCAGCTGCTGGTCCCGCTCGACGTCGCGACGCGCGGCTTCATCGACGGCAACCGACGCTATGCCGAACAACGCGCCCGCGCCGAAGGGCTGGCCGACCGCGACAAATTCCGCACCGCGCTGGTCAATTCGCTACAGGAAGGCTTCTTCGTCGCCGATCACCAGGGCTCCGTGGTCGAGATAAACAGCGCCTTTATCGAGATCCTCGGATATCCCAGCGAGGGCTTACCGTACAAATGGCCGCACCCCTGGCTGGTCGACACGACCACGGCGGCCGAACAGACGTCACGGGTGATGGCGCAGGGCAGGGCCGACTACGAGACGCCCATTCGTCATGCCGACGGGCACCTGGCATGGGTCAAGGTGAGCATCAACGCGGTCAAGGAAGCCGGCAGCGATCGGGACGTCTTTGTCGGAACGATCCGCGACGTCACCGCCGAGCGTGCCTTCGCGGCCCGGGAGACCGCGGTGCTGCGGTTGGCCACCGCCGTCGCGGTGGCCAAGACCGTGGACGAGCTGCTGTCGATCACGCTCGACGAGTGCAGTGCCGCAATCGATGTGCAACGGGTGATCGCGGTCTCGTGGCCCAACGGCGACGGCGATCCCACGGTCCAGGCTGCCGGCGAGCCCTCGGCCGCGTCGTGGCGCAAGCTGGATCCGTGGCTGCGCCATACCTTTCAAGATGCGCGCCATCAATTGCCGCTGACGGCGAAAACGATTGAGGCGCCGGATAATCCCGGCAAGGTTCAGGGGCTGGTGGCGGTGCTCTCCGGTACCGGCGACCTGGCGTTGTGGTTGGAGCTGCGCACGCCTCGCTGGGTCAGCGGCGAGGACCGCCTGTTGGTCACCGTGCTGATCGGTCACCTGAGTCTGGCCATGCAGCACGTGCGTCAGTTCGAAAGCGCGCGTGAGACGTCGCTGACGTTGCAGCGTGCCATGCTGCCGCCGGTTCAGCCGCCGGCGGGGTTCACCGTTCGGTACGAACCCGCGGTGCCGCCCTTGGAGATCGGCGGTGACTGGTATGACGTGCTACCGATCGGTGAGCACCATATCGGCATCGTCGTCGGAGACTGCGTGGGGCGCGGCCTGCCCGCGGCCGCGATCATGGGCCAGCTACGGAGCTCGGCGCGCGCACTGTTGATCAACGGGGCCGAGCCCGCGGTGCTGCTCGACCAGCTCGACTCGGCGGCATCGCTCATCCCGAACGCGTACTGCACGACGGTCTTCCTGGCGATTCTGGATACCGAAACCGGGGTGCTGCAGTACAGCAACGCCGGCCACATGCCGGCCGTGCTGGCCGGACCGCAGGCCGGCACCACGATGCTGTTGACCGATGCCGCATCGGTACCGCTCGCTGTGCGCCGCAATGAGCCGCGACCGCAAGCCACCCAGGTGCTGCCGCCCGGCTCGACACTGATGCTGTTCACCGACGGGCTCGTCGAACGCAAGCACGAGTCGATTGACGACGGAATCGCCCGTGCGGCAGACGTTCTGGCGCAGACCATGACATCGCCTCTGGACACCATCGCCGATGTGGTGCTTCGCGAACTGGCGCCCGCCGCGGGGTACGACGATGATGTCGCGATGGTGATCTACCGGCATCAGCAGACCCCGCTACGCATCGAAAGCGACGCCACCGCAGACCAATTGGTCCTCATCCGGCATCGGCTGGCGGACTGGCTGCACGCCGGTGGCGTATTGGAAGACCAGGCCGCCGACATTGTGCTGGTCGTCAACGAGGCGTGCACCAACTGTGTCGAACACGCTTACCGTGGTTTCGCGGCCGGGGCCATGTTGCTCGAAGTCAGCCTTGCCGACGGCGAAGTGCGCACCCGGATCACCGATTACGGATCGTGGAAGGCGCCGGCCGCCGTCCCGGGCAACGGCGGGCGCGGCTTGCCGCTGATGCGAATGCTCAGCGACTCGATGGAGCTCGACACCACCGAAACCGGCACCACCGCCGACATCACCTTCCGCCTGCCCGCAACGGCCCGCTGAGGCGGATTGCGACCGTGGAAGCTGCCGCCCGCCCGTTTGCCCATCCCGTACAGCGGGTAGACATCGGCGTGACCCACACATCGACCTTGACCGAACCCGTCCTGCCTGCGGCGCACGGGCCGCTGTCGACAGCCGTACGTTGCGCGCTGGCGGGTCCGCCATCGACCGACCACCTGGCGCGCATCGGCGCCTCTGTGCGGGATTCCGATCCGTACGGTCTGGATCTGCAACTGGCGCTGTCCATGTGCTATGAGCTGCACTACCGCGGGCTTGCCGGCGTCGACCCCGCCTGGGAGTGGAATCCAACGCTGCTGGGTCTGCGCGCCGAACTGGAACGGGTGTTCCTGGCCGGCGTGCGCCGCGACGTCGGTCACATCGATCCAGACCAGACCGCGGCGGCCGAGATGGAAGCGCTCACAATCGAACCCGTCGACGGCACGGGCCCGTCGTATTACCTGCGCGACACCGGAACCTGGCAGCAGATGTGCGAGTACTTCGTGCACCGCTCGCTCTATCACCTCAAAGAGGGCGATCCGCACGCTTTTGCCATCCCGCGTCTGACGGGTGTGGCGAAAGCGGCTTTTGTGGCAATCGAATTCGACGAATACGGCGCCGGACGGGGCTCACGGCTGCACCAGCAATTGTTCGCCGATCTGCTCGCGGCGGCCGGCCTGGATGCGACGTATTGGGCTTACGTCGACGCGGTGCCGGCCGAAGCGCTGGCGGTGGTCAACCTCATGTCGCTGTTCGGTCTGCACCGCTCGTTGCGCGGCGCCGCGATCGGGCACTTCGCCTCCACGGAGATCACCTCACCGCCGGGATCGCAACGCATGGTGCAGGCGCTGCGGCGGCTGCAGGCACCGGCGGCGTGCATCGAGTTCTACAGCGAGCACGTCGAGGCCGACGCGGTGCACGAACACGTCGTGCGCAACGACGTGGTGGGCGATCTGGTAGCCCAGGACCCGCGACTGGAACACGACGTCGTCTTCGGCATCCGCGCGCACGCGGCGGTCGAAGACCGCTTGGCGCAACGGATTATGACGTCGTGGAAGAAGAATCAGACGTCGTTGCGGATGCCGCTGGAGCAGATGAGCGTGCCGGCGTCTTGAGGCGCCGGCACCGGCGGTGACTGGTGTCGCAGAGCGGGTAGCGGTCGCTGCGCCGGCAGGTACAGATCGCCACCATGAACCGGTCGGACTCGACGACCTCGCCATTGGGCATCTCGATTCGCACCGGGCCCGACACCAGCACGGGCCCGTTCGGCACCACCTGAACCCGGGTTGTCGTCATCGCTTTTCCGCGCGGATCACGATCAGTTCTTCTTCCCGGCGCCCGCGCGGTATCAGGCCGACTTCCTCCAGCCACGTGGCCCGCGAAGACATCACCGGTCCGAACGGTATCCATTTGGAGGCAATCACTTTCGCATCCATGCCCGCCCATTTGAGCGAATCCAGCGACTCCTGAACACCAGCGAGCGCCGAATGCACCAGCAGCAGGGATCCCCCGTCGCGCAAGAGCTTTGGCGCCGTTTCGCACAGCGGGTCGAGGATCGTCCGGCCGTCGACCCCGGCGTTCCACGCCCACGACGGTCCGGCCGCCGGGCAGATCTCTTCCAGCTCGGCGCCGGGCGGCGTGGGCACATACGGCGGGTTGGACACGACGACGTCGAACGGCGCGCAGTCCACCGCAGCGATCCACGATCCTTCGCGAACGTCCACCTCCACACCGGCGGCCGCCGCGTTCTCCCGAGCGCACCGCACCGCCTGCGGGCAGATGTCGAAGGCCGTTGCGCCGGTGCACCCCATGGCGGCGGCAGCGATCGCTACGAAACCGCTGCCGGTGCACAGATCGAGGACCCGCCGCCCCGGGATGAGGCCGGTGTCATGCATCACGTCCACCAGCAACCGAGAGTCCTCTTGCGGCTGATACACGTTGGGGACGGACGAAACGGCGGGCTCGGGATACGTGGTTGTCACTGTTGGCCTTTCGAGAACCCTATAAAATTCGCCGCTGATCACGGCTTGGCGGGATAATGCCCGCAAACCGGCGCTTTCAAACGAACGAGCCGGAAATCCGCGGTTAACCCGCCGTCGCATGCGCGAACTGTTCGAGGATGGTCGCGCAGAACGCCGAGAGGTCCGATGGCGAGCGGCTGGTGATCAGATTGCCGTCGACGACGACCTCCTCGTCGACGACGTGGGCGCCGGCGTTACGCAGATCGGTGCGAATACTGGCATACGACGTCAGCGTCCGGCCCACTGCCACACCGGCTTCGACCAGCGTCCAGGGGCCGTGACAGATGGCCGCGACCGGCTTGCCCGACCCGACGAAGTCGCGGACGAAGGACACCGCGGAGCTGTCCATGCGCAGCTTGTCCGGGTTCACGGTGCCGCCCGGGAGCACCAGGCCGTCGTAATCGTCCACCGAACTCTCGGACACTTTGCGGTCGACGGCAAAGGTTCCGGCCGGTTCGAGATCGTGGTTGCGCGCCTGTATTTCGCCATCCTTCAACGACAGCAGCTGCACTTGCGCGCCGGCCTCCTGCAACGCCGCACGAGGCTGTTCGAGCTCCACCTTCTCCACACCGTCAGCCGCAAGGATCGCTATTTTCTTGCCCTGCAATTCATTTGACATCGTCACATCCCTTTCCTGCGATCGCCGACTTCCGTCGGATCAAAGAGCTCTCAACTGCAGCCGTGTCACGCCCCGGTCGTTCGCAACGCCGTATAAAGGTCCAGTCCGCCGATCCCCGAAAGAACGACGGCCGCGATGGTGCCCCGACGCCGTCGCCCGGTCCCGCGGGCGACTACTCCCGCGATCAACAGCGCCATGTCCAGGACGTCGCCGGCCACCCGGGTCCACACCAGCGTGGGTGGACCGCCCAGCAGCGCCGCGCCGTGGCCGCATTCACGCACCCCGAGAGCGCGGATGACCCGCCGCGACCGGCTGGTGTCGTCGACGCCGGCAATGGCGGCGACCTTCCCCGGGGCTACCAGTTCGCTGACGCCCAGGCCGAAGCTGGCGCCGCTGAGCGCCCTGACCAGTGTGGTCGTAGTGTCACCATCGCCATCGGTCATCGTTCACTCCCCCCGCTTAGCCGGAATGCGCACACTTGCGAGCCGGCTGTGCGTCAGCGGTTTTGATCGGACCAACGCGCGCCGGAACGCCCGTTCACGTCCCAGCTCTACCGGCGTCCGGCGCGCGTTGGTTGGCTGCGCACGACTGCGACCCGGGTACCCGGGCGAAAAGCGGTCAAACCTGTGCTCAGTTCGCTGCGTCGCGCAAAGCCGCGAGCAGCGGCTCAGCGGCTTCGGCGAGGAACCTTTCCTGGGTGTCCCCGCCGATCTGCACGAGCGCGATGTCGGTGAAACCGGCTTCCCAGTAGGGCCGGACGCTCTCGACGATGGCATCGAGGTCAGGGCCGCACGGGATCGTCTCGGCGACGTCTTCGGGTCGCACGAACTGGGTCGCACCGGCGAAGCCGGCCGGCGTCGGCAGGTCGGCGTTGACCTTCCAGCCGCCGGCGAACCAGCGGAACTGCTCGTGCGCACGTTTGACGGCCGTCTCACGGTCGGGATCCCAGGACACCGGTATCTGCCCGACGACCCGGCCGCCGCCGGCGAGATCGGCCGCCTGGCGGGCGCCGTGCCAGGCGTCGACAAGCTCCGTGCTGGGTTCCACTGCGATCAGATGGTCCGCCAGCTTGGCGAACTTGTCGACCGCCTGGGTACCCCCGATCGCCACCCCGATGCCCACCGGAACATCGGGCACGTCCCATAGCCGCGCCGAATCGACCTGGAAGTAGTCGCCGGTGAAGTCGACCAATTGCCCGCCGAACAGCTCCCGGATGATTTTGATGGCCTCGCGCAGCATGTCTTGCCGGCGCGCGACGGCCGGCCAGCCCTTGCCCACGACGTGTTCGTTCAGGTTTTCACCGCTGCCCAGGCCCAAGGTGAACCGGCCGTCGGACAGGATCTGCACGGTGGCCGCCTGCTGGGCGACGATCGCGGGGTGATACCGCATCGTCGGGCACGTCACGTAGCTGTAGAGGTCGACCCGCTCGGTGGCCTGCGCCACCGCACCCAGCACCGCCCAGGCGTTCGGAGCGTGTCCTTGTGCGGCGAGCCACGGCGAAAAGTGGTCGCTGCACACGTGAAAGTCGAAGCCCCGCTCCTCGGCCGAAACCGCATACTGGACAAGGTCTTTGGGTCCACTCTGCTCGGTCATCAAAGTGTAGCCAAAACTGGTCATGCGTGACGGAGTACCCGACTGCCCCGAGCGCAAACCGGCGCGCGGTGTCACCGCTATCCGGTGAGGCGTCTGGTGTTGCGGCGCAACGTGTTTGGCTCGACGAGCCGGGCGCCGGGCCGTTTTCGCCGGCCGACCCTCCCGGGCTACAGACGCTCTTTGACGGCGGCCGAGAGCCGCGCGCCGTCGGCCTTGCCGGCGGCGATCGCCGTCGCGGCCTTCATCACCATACCCATCTGTTTCATCCCCGGCCGCTCGCCGATTTCTTCGGCGACCTGCGCGATCGCGGTGTCGGCAACGTCGGCCACCTCGGCCTCGGTGAGCGGGGTGGGCAGGTATTCGTCGATGATCCGCCCCTCGGCGTGCTCGTTGGCGGCGAGCTCCCCGCGCCCGTTCTGGGTGTAGATCTCCGCTGCTTCGCTCCGCTTGCGCGATTCCCTGGCCAGCACCTTGATGACCTCTTCGTCGTTGAGGTCTTTGGCCTCCTTACCGGAGACTTCCTCGGTTTGGATCGCAGCCAACAGCATGCGCAGGGTGGCCGTTCGCAACTTGTCCTGGGCCTTCATCGCCGCGGTCAGGTCCGTCCGGATCCGGGATTTGAGTTCCGCCATGTGGGAGACGCTACGCGCCGGGCGGGGGGTCAACGTTGTGAAATGCCCCGGCCGCCGACAGGATGGAGCCCATGACATACGAGGCGCCCGGCTGCAAAGGCCGCGGGGTTCGGTGAGCGCGCCGCCACCTGGTTATCCGGCTGGTCCGCCACCGGCATACGGCCCACCACCCCAATACGGTCCACCCGCAACGTATGGCCCGCCCCCGGCTTACGGTCCGCCCCCGGCATACGGCCCCCCGCCTGGCTACCAGCCCCCGCCCGGTTACGGACCACCTCCTGGCTACGGGTCGCCATCCGGCTACGGGCCCGCGTGGGGCTATGGATCGCCGCCACGCTTCGGCGGTTACGGAGCCGTCAAACCAGGCATCATCCCGCTACGGCCGCTGACCCTGGGCGACATCTTCAACGGCGCGGTCGGCTACGTTCGGGCGAACCCGAAAGCGACGCTCGGCCTGACGGCCGTCGTCGTGGTGATCATGCAGATCATAACCAAGGTCGCATTCTTCGGGCCCCTGGCCGCGGCGGACCGATTCCCCAGCGATCGACCCGGCGAACTGAGCTCGGCGGTCCTGGGGGCCTGGTCCGCGTCGTTGATCGGCGGCCTGCTGGTCAGCTGGCTGGGCGGCATGCTGCTGTCCGGGATGCTCACCGTCATCATCGGGCGAGCGGTTTTCGGGTCACCCATCACCATCGGCGAAACCTGGGCCAAGATCCGCGGCCGCCTGCCGGCCCTGCTCGGCCTGGCCCTGCTGGAAGCCGTCGCGGTGGCGGCCCTTGCCGGGTTGGTCGCGGTGATCATCGGCGTGCTGGCGGCGATCGGTAACGCCGCGGCGGCCGTAGTGCTGGGCATCCCGCTGGCGCTGGCCGTCCTGGCGTTGCTGGTCTACCTGTACACGGTGGTGCTGTTCGCCCCGGTGCTGATCGTGCTGGAGCGGCTGCCGGTCATGGACGCGATCACCCGATCGTTCAAGCTGGTTCGCCACGGCTTTTGGCGAGTGCTGGGCATCCGGGTGCTCGCGTTGCTGGTGACATCCGTCGTCGCCAACGCCGTTGCGGTGCCGTTCAGCATCGCCGGCCAGTTCGTCCAGATCAACTCGTCCGCCGCGGCGTTTGTGGTCAGCACGGCGATTCTGTCGGTGGGGGCGGCGATCGGCGAGATCATCACCGCGCCGTTCAACGCGGGCGTCATCGTCCTGCTGTATACCGACCGCCGCATGCGCGCCGAGGCATTCGACCTGGTGCTGCAAAGCGGAGCGGCCCAGGGGCCCTACGCGGCCGCGTCCACCGACAACCTCTGGCTGACGCGGCCCCGGTAGGGCCGAGCGAGGACTAGCTGACGATGCCTTCCATCGACATCGACCGCGATGCCGCTCATCGTGCCGCGCAGGACGAGCTCGACAAACCGATCTATTCGAAGGGCTCCCCCGGGGAACAGCTCATCAACTGGATCAGCGATCAGTTTTACCGGCTGCTGCAGAAGATCTCCTCGGTTCCGGGCGGATGGTTCACCGCGACAGTGCTTTCCACCCTGCTCGTCATCGCACTGATCGTCGGCATCTATATTCTGCGACGCACCATGCGCACCCGCCGCGGCGGTGACCACTCGCTGTTCGAAGCCGCCCAGCTGACCGCCGCCCAGCATCGCGCTACCGCCGAAAACTTTGCGGCCGAGGGTAATTGGGCTGCCGCGATTCGTCACCGGCTGCGCGCCGTCGCCCGCCAGCTCGAGGAAACCGGAGTGCTGATACCCGCCCCCGGCCGGACGGCCAACGAGCTGGCCCGCGATGCCGGTGCGGCGTTACCGCACCTGCTCAGCGAATTGAGGCGAGCCGCAATGGCTTTCAACGATGTCACCTACGGCGAGCAAATCGGAACCCAGGCTGCCTACCAGATGGTCGCCGACCTCGACGATCATCTGCTGACCCGCCGGCAGGGCGGTCCGCTCGAGCCCGGCCAGCCTGCCGCTACCGAGTCGTGGGCGCGGGTGCGGTGATGGCGACGATCACCGGCGCCGGTCCCGAAGCCGCACCGCGGCGCTGGCGCGCCTGGCGCTGGGTGCTCGTCACGGTGTTGGTGCTCGCCGTCATCGCCGGCGTCGACGCGTATCTGAACGCACCGCGACCCGGGCCCCGGATGGACCCGTCGTCGACCAGCCCCGACGGTGCGCACGCCCTGGTGGAGTTGCTGCGCGGCGCCGGAGTCGACGTCGTCGTGGCCAACAACATCGCCGGCGTCGAAGCTGCGGCACGCCCGGACGCGCTGATCCTGGTGGCGCAGAGCCAATACCTCACCGATGCGCTCCTAGACCGGCTGGACAACGTCCATTCGGATCTGCTGCTCGTGGAACCGACGGCGCGGGCCCGCGGGGCGCTGCTGCCCGGTGTGCGGGTCTCGCACGCCAAGGGTTTCGACCTCGACCCGAATTGCACACTGCGCGAGGCTGTTCGCTCCGGGCCGGTCCGGTTCGGGGTGAGCAGCACCTACGAGTCCGAAGACGGTCGCGAGATGACCCGCTGCTATGACGGCGCGTTGATCCGCTTCCGCAACGACGGGCGCACCATCACAACCGTCGGCAACACCGACTTCATGACCAACAGCAGCCTGCTGCAAGCGGGCAACGCCGCGCTGGCGATGAACCTCGCGGGCGACCGGCCCCGGCTCGTCTGGTACGCACCGCACGCCGTCGAGGGTGAATCTTCGCCCAAGTCAACACTTTTAGAGCTGCTTCCGTCCAAGGTGTTCTGGCTGGTCGGACAACTGGCGCTGGTGGTGCTGCTGGTCGCCGTGTGGAAGGCCCGCCGGCCCGGACCGCTGGTGGCCGAGGAGTTACCGGTGGTGGTGCGCGCGTCGGAGACCGTCGAGGGCCGCGGCCGGCTGTACCGGTCCCGGCGGGCGCGCGATCGCGCGGCCGCCGCATTGCGTGCGGCCACCCTGGCGCGGCTGCTGCCGCGGCTCGGCTTGGGTGCGGGCGCTTCGCCGTCGGCGGTGGTGGCCACCGCGGCCGGGCGCATCGGAGCCGATCCGGCGTTCGTCTCCTACCATCTGTTCGGTCCGCCCCCGACGACCGACAACGACCTGTTACAACTTGCCCGTGCGCTCGACGACATCGAAAGGCAGGTCGCACACCCGTGACACAACCCACTACCACCGAATCTCCCACCGCTGAATCGGCGCGCGAGGCGCTGCTGGCGTTGCGCGGTGAGCTGGCCAAGGCCGTCGTCGGACAGGAGGGTGTGGTCAGCGGCCTGGTGATCGCGCTGCTGTGCCGCGGCCACGTGCTGTTGGAAGGTGTTCCCGGAGTGGCGAAGACGCTGCTGGTCCGGGCGCTGTCCGCGGCGCTGCAGTTGGAGTTCAAGCGGGTGCAGTTCACCCCCGACCTGATGCCCGGCGACGTGACGGGCTCGCTGGTGTACGACGCGCGCACGGCCGCGTTCGTTTTCCGCGCCGGTCCGGTGTTCACCAACCTGTTGCTCGCCGACGAAATCAACCGCACACCACCCAAGACCCAGGCCGCGCTGCTCGAGGCGATGGAAGAGCGGCAGGTCAGCGTCGATGGCGAACCGCGGCCGCTGCCCGACCCCTTCATCGTGGCCGCGACCCAGAACCCGGTGGAATACGAGGGCACTTACCAGTTGCCGGAGGCCCAGCTGGACCGCTTTCTGCTCAAACTGAATGTGACGCTGCCGCCGCGGGACGCCGAGATCGCCATCCTGCATCGGCACGCGCACGGCTTCGACCCGCGCGATCTGTCGGCGATCAAGCCGGTGGCCGGACCCGCGGACCTGGCGGCCGGTCGCGACGCCGTGCGAAACGTGCTGGTTGCCGACGAGGTGCTGGGCTACATCGTCGACATCGTCGGGTCCACCCGCTCCTCCCCCGCGCTGCAACTCGGCGTGTCGCCCCGCGGCGCGACCGCCCTGCTGGCGACGGCGCGCTCCTGGTCCTGGCTGTCCGGGCGCAACTACGTCACGCCCGACGACGTGAAGGCCATGGCCCGCCCGACGCTGCGGCACCGCGTGATGTTGCGGCCCGAGGCCGAACTCGAGGGGGCCACACCCGACGGGGTGCTCGACGGGATTCTGGCGTCGGTTCCGGTGCCCCGCTAGTGGTCCTGACCGGACGCACCGGCTTGGTCGCACTGATCTGCGTCCTGCCTATTGCGCTGTCCCCTTGGCCGGCAACAGCTTTCGCGGTCCTGCTGATAGCGCTGGCGATCGTGGTAGCCGTCGACGTCGCACTGGCGGCCAGCCCCCCCAGGTTGCGCTACGTGCGTTCCCCGGACCGCTCGGCGCGGCTCGGGCAGCACGTGGAGTGCGGCCTGCTGATCCGCAACGACGGCCCGCGCCGGTTCCGGGGCCAGATTCGCGACGCCTGGCCGCCCAGCGCTCAAGCGCAGCCGCGCATCCATCCCATCGACATTCCCGCCGGGCGAGACCAGCACGTCCAGACCCAGCTCCGACCGGTTCGCCGCGGCGACCAGCGAGCGACGGTGGTGACCGCCCGATCCATCGGCCCGCTGGGGCTGGCGGGTCGCCAGGGTTCGCGACCGGTACCGGGGCAGCTGCGGGTGCTCCCCCCGTTTCTGGCCCGCAAGCACCTGCCGTCGCGGCTGGCCAAGCTACGGGAGATCGACGGCCTGCTGCCGACGCTGGTCCGCGGTCAGGGAACCGAATTCGACTCGCTGCGAGAGTATGTCGTCGGCGACGACGTGCGCTCGATCGACTGGCGCGCCACCGCGCGTCGCGCCGACGTGGTGGTGCGCACGTGGCGGCCCGAACGCGACCGGCGGGTGGTGATCGTGCTCGACACGGGCCGCACGGCTGCGGGTCGGGTCGGCGTCGATCCGACCGCGTCCGATCCCGCGGGCTGGCCGCGGCTGGATTGGTCGATGGACGCCGCACTGTTGTTGGCGGCGCTTGCGTCGCGCGCAGGGGACCATGTCGACTTCCTCGCCCACGACCAGGTGAGCCGGGCCGGTGTGTTCGGCGCCTCGCGCACCGAGCTGCTCGCGCAGCTGGTGGAGGCGATGGCGCCGCTGCAACCAACGCTTGTCGAATCCGACTGGCGGGCAATGGTTTCCGCCATCTTACTGCGCGCCCGCCGGCGCTCACTCGTGGTATTGCTGACCGACCTCAATGCGGCCGCCCTCGAAGAGGGACTGTTGCCGGTGTTGCCGCGGCTGTCGGCCAAACATCACCTGCTGCTGGCCGCGGTCTCCGATCCGCGCGTCGACCAGATGGCCGGGGGGCGATGGGATGCCGCGGCGGTGTACGACGCGGCGGCCGCCGAACGCTCCCGCAATGACCGTGGCGCGATCGCCACCCGGCTGCGCCGCAGCGGGGTGGAAGTCGTGGACGCCCCTCCCGCCGAACTGGCGCCCGCCCTTGCCGATCACTATCTCGCGATGAAGGCGACCGGGCGCCTGTAGCTGCCGGCCCCGGGCCGCCGGGACGCTCAGCGAGTCGGAACGACGTCGGGCGACTCTTCCATATCACCGCTCTCGCCGGCCTGCGCAGCGCGGCGGCCGAAGTAGACGATGTAGGACAGGAAAGCGACCTCGGCGATGACGCCGATGCCGACTCGCACGGACGTCGGCAGTGGCGAAGGGGTCACCAGCGCTTCGATCAAACCCGAGACCAAGAGCACCGCAACCAGACCCACGGCGACCGAGACGACGGCACGGCCCTGTTCGGCGAGCACCTGGCCGCGGGGCCGCTCACCCGGTGAGATCACCGACCAGCCGAGCCGCATTCCCGTTGCGCCCGCGAGGAATACGGCCGTGAGTTCCAGTAGTCCATGGGGGGCAAGCAGACCCAGCAGCAAGGCCCCCTTCCCGGCCGGAAACATCAGGCCGGCCGTGACACCCAGGTTGGCGGCGTTCTCCAAGAGCACCAGGGGGATCGGCAGTCCCAGCACCACCGACATCGCGATGCATTGAGCGGACACCCACGAGTTGTTCACCCAGATCTTCAGCGCGAACGCCGCGGCGGGATGTTCGCTGTAGTAGGACTCGACGTCGTGGTTGATCAATTGTTCGATGTCCGTGGGTGTTCCGATCAAGGACTGCACGTCCGGGCTGCCGGCCACCCACAGCGCAATGACCGCAACGACGGCAAAGAACGCCGCCGCCGTAGCCAGCCACCACCGCCAGGTGCGGTAGGCAACCACCGGAAACGACACCGTCCAGAACCTCGTGAACGCACGGCTCAGTGGCGCATGGGCACCGGTCACCGCGGAACGGGCCCGCGCTACCAAGCTCGAGAGCCGACCGATCAACATGGAGTCGGACGACGTCGAGCGCAGCATCGACAGGTGGGTGGAGACCCGCTGGTAGAGGTCGACGAGTTCGTCGATCTCCGCGCCGGAAAGCGACCGGCGCCGCCCGATCAATCGGTCAAGGCGGTCCCAGGTAGGGCGATGGGCCAGCACGAATGCATCGACATCCACCCTCGGCAGCCTAATCGCACCGCCGGCTCGGCCAAGCGCGCAGCAGGCCACACGCAAGCCAACCTGTACCGTTCGAAGTTATGTCGGAGGTGGTGACCGGGGACGCTGTGGTGCTCGATGTGCAGATCGCCCAGCTGCCGGTTCGAACGTTGAGCGCGCTGATCGATATCGCGGTCATCGCCATCGGTTACCTGCTCGGCCTCATGTTGTGGGCTGCCACGCTGACTCAATTCGATAGCGCACTGTCTCAAGCGATCCTGCTGATCTTCACGGTGCTGGTGGTCGTGGGCTATCCGCTGATTCTCGAAACGGCAACGCGGGGACGCTCCGTGGGCAAGATCGCGATGGGCCTGCGAGTCGTGTCCGACGACGGCGGCCCGGAACGCTTCCGCCAGGCGTTGTTTCGCGCCCTGGCTTCGTTGGTGGAGATCTGGATGCTGTTCGGGAGCCCCGCGGTCATCTGCAGCATCTTGTCGCCCAAGGCCAAACGCATCGGCGACGTTTTCGCGGGCACGGTGGTGGTCAACGAACGCGGACCTCGACTCGGACCACCGCCGATGATGCCGCCCTCATTGGCGTGGTGGGCGTCGTCGCTGCAGTTGTCGGGGCTGTCCGCCGGCCAGGTCGAGGTTGCCCGCCAATTCCTTTCCAGGGCAACGCAGCTCGACCGTCAGCTGCGCGTACAGATGGGATACCGGATCGCCGGCGACGTGGTGGCCCGCATCGCGCCGCCGCCACCGCCCGGCGCTCCGCCGGAACTCGTGCTCGCCGCGGTCCTCGCCGAGCGGCACCGCCGCGAACTGGCCCGGCTGCGGCCGGTCATGCCCGGGCCGGGGCAACCAATGGGTCCGGCGACGTGGCCACCGTCCGGCCCCGCTTATCAGGGCCCCCCAGCCTGGCCAAGCCCGCCGGCCGCAACACCACCACAGGCCACGGGATGGCCGGGACCGCAACCCGGTCCATCCGGCCCAGGAGAAGCCGATACGCCCGACGGTTTCTCACCCCCGAGCTAGCCGGCCACACTCGCCGCCATGAGCAGCACGTCGGCGACCAGCAACGCCCATCCGCACAGCGGAACCGCGATACCGCCCCGGCGTTTGGCGGTGAAGAACGAGATGACGATGACGACGACGGCGACCGCGGGCGCACCGTAGAACGCGACGCCGAAGTCGATCCCGCCGTGACCCAGGTTGGGACAGCCGCCATCGCTGCAGCCGTCGGTGCTCATGATGGCGCCGAGCGCGAACAGCATCACAAGTGCGGCGGCCGGCACCGTCGCCAGCGCCAGTCCCCAGTTGATCCACGGCCAGGTACTGCGGGTCCGGGCACCATCTGGTCGTCCGGCTGCGGCCGCGCCGGCACCGCTATTGACCCTCAGGTCGTTGTCGGGATCCATCCCGATAGTTCCTACCCGTCGCTTCGCCCGTGCAAACCGCCTGGCGGACCGGTCGTGGGCAGATACGGCCAGGATTTCCCAGTTCAGGCGCGGTCAGCCGAGCCTCTTCGACATTCTTAGTTGCATCGCGTTAGTTTCCGATATATCGTGATGCTTCGTAGTGCACGACCGGTGCGCGACCCACAAACGTAAGGACAGAACAATGACCAACCCATTCACTCCCCCCGATGGCCCCTTCGGCGGCCGGCCCGGATTTGGATTCGGCTCCGGCCCAGTTGACCGGCGCGCCCTGCACGAGGCACGGCGCCAGGCCCGTCGGGACTTCCGCGAGCATCTGCGCGATCATGCCGGCGGCCACGACGGCCCGCTCGGCTTCGGACCCGGGTTCGGACCGGCATTCGGTCCCGGATTCGGTCCCGGATTCGGCTTCGGCCCCGGTGGCCGGCGCGGCGGATGGCGCCGTGGCGGCCCGGGGCGCGGCAAGCGCGGCGACGTGCGAGCGGCGATCCTGAAGCTGCTCGTCGAGCGGCCGATGCACGGCTACGAAATGATCCAGCAGATCGCCGAACGCAGCAACGGACTCTGGAAACCGAGCCCCGGTTCGGTGTACCCGACGTTGCAGCTGCTCGACGACGAAGGGCTGATCACCGCGAGCGAAACCGAAGGCAGCAAGAAGCTTTTCGAGCTGACCGAGCAGGGTCGCGCCGCGGCCGACAAGATCGAGACCCCACCCTGGGACGAGATCACCGAAGGGGCGGACCCCGGTCATATGAACCTGCGGGCCGCCGTCGGCCAATTGTTCGGCGCGGTCGGGCAGTCCGCCCACACCGCTTCGGCCGAGCAGCAGCAGCGGATTGTCGACATCCTCAACAATGCGCGGCGTGAAATCTACGGCATCCTCGGCGAAGACTGAGTGCCTTCGGCGGGCCCTGGATCGGGCGGCGTCACGTGACCCCTCAGGTTACGGAGACCCAATCCAGGGTCCGCTGCACGGCTTTTCGCCAACCCGCATAACCCGCGGCCCGCTGCTCGTCGTCCCACGCCGGCGCCCAGCGCCTGCCCTCCTGCCAGTTGGCACGCAGATCGGCCGGATCGGCCCAGAACCCCACCGCCAGACCGGCCGCGTAGGCGGCGCCGAGCGCGGTCGTCTCGGCGACGACGGGCCGGACCACATCCACCCCCAGCACGTCAGCCTGAATCTGCATGCACAGGTCGTTGCCGGTGATACCGCCGTCGACCTTCAAGACCTCAAGGCGCACACCGGAATCCGCCGCCATGGCGTCCACCACATCGCGGCTTTGATAGCAGATCGCCTCCAGCGTCGCGCGCGCCAGATGCGCGTTGGTGTTGAATCGCGACAGCCCGACGATCGCGCCGCGCGCATCGGATCGCCAGTAGGGCGCGAACAGCCCGGAAAACGCGGGGACGAAGTAGACGCCACCGTTGTCGTCGACCTGGCGCGCCAGCGATTCGCTTTGGGCGGCACCGCTGATGATGCCCAGCTGATCGCGCAGCCACTGCACGGCCGCCCCGGTCACCGCGATCGAACCCTCAAGCGCGTAAACGGGTTTCGCGTCACCGAACTGATAGCAGACAGTGGTGAGCAACCCGTTTTCGGACCGCACGATCGTCTCACCGGTATTGAGCAGCAGGAAATTTCCGGTGCCGTAGGTGTTTTTCGCTTCCCCTTCGGACAGGCACACCTGACCCACCATCGCCGCATGCTGGTCACCGAGGATCCCGGTGATCGATACCTCGCCACCGGCCGGCCCCGCCTCCGACGTCACGCCGTAGGGCTGCGGCGACGACGACGGGCCGATCGTCGGCAGCATCGCGCGAGGAACGGAGAAGATCGACAGCAGCTCGTCGTCCCAGTCCAGGGTCTCCAAGTTCATCAGCATGGTCCGGCTGGCGTTCGTCACGTCCGTCGCGTGCACACCGCCCCGCGGCCCCCCGGTCAGGTTCCACAACACCCAGGTGTCGGGGGTGCCGAACAACGCGTCGCCGCTTTCGGCGGCCTGACGCACGCCGTCGACGTTCTCCAGAATCCACTGCAGCTTGGCGCCGGAAAAGTAGGTGGCCGGCGGGAGACCGGCCTTGCGGCGGATGACGTCGCCGCGACCGTCGCGGTCCAGCGCCGACGCGATCCGGTCGGTGCGGGTGTCCTGCCAGACGATCGCGTTGTAATACGGCCGCCCGGTCTTGCGGTTCCACACCAGGGTCGTCTCGCGTTGGTTGGTAATGCCCAGCGTCGCAATGTTTTCCGGACTCAGATCGGCCCGGTTCAACACCGACGTCAGCACCGAGGAGGTGCGCTCCCAGATCTCGACCGGGTCGTGCTCCACCCACCCGGCCCGAGGCAGGATCTGTTCGTGCTCGAGTTGATGGCGGGCCACTTCGGCACCATCGTGATCGAAGATCATGCAGCGCGTGCTGGTGGTCCCCTGGTCGATGGCTGCGACGAATTCGGCGAACTCGGCCAACTGTTCTCCTCCACCCGTGAGGTCGGACACGTTTAGCGGCAAAAGTCCATCATGGTCTACCCGGGAGACCGACGGTGCATGGACTGCGACACGTGAGAGCTTGCGTTACGGGCGGTAACCCTGTTGCATCTGCGTTGTGGGCGAAGAGGTCAAGCGCACCACGTACGACAGCGCGCATCGACGGGAATACCGCCGCAAGGTACAGCTGTGCCTGGACGCCTTCGAGACGATGCTGGACCGCTCATGCTTCGAGTCCGAGCAGCCGTTGACCGGCATGGAGATCGAGTGCAATCTCGTGGACGCCGGCTACCAGCCGGCCATGTCCAATCGTCACGTGCTCGACGCCATCGGCGATCCGGCGTATCAGACCGAATTAGGCGCCTACAACATCGAATTCAACGTTCCGCCGCACGCGCTGCCTGGACACACCACGTTGGATCTCGAGGCCGAGGTGCGGGCCAGCCTGAACGAGGCCGAGAAGAAGGCCAGCGCCGACGGTGGCGCCCACATCGTCATGATCGGCATCCTGCCCACGCTGATGTCCGAACACCTCGACCACGGCTGGATGAGCGAGTCGACGCGATACGCCGCCCTCAACGACTCGATCTTCACCGCCCGCGGCGAAGACATTCCGATCGACATCTCCGGGCCCGAGCCACTGAGTTGGCACACCGCCACGATCGCGCCCGAATCCGCTTGCACCAGCATGCAATTGCATCTGCAGTTGGCGCCCGAGGCGTTCGCCGCCAACTGGAATGCGGCGCAGATCGTGGCCGGCCCGCAGCTGGCGCTGGGCGCGAACTCGCCGTTCTTCTTCGGGCACCTGCTGTGGGCCGAAACGCGCATCGAGCTGTTCACCCAGTCCACCGACACCAGACCCGAGGAGCTGAAAACTCAAGGCGTGCGCCCGCGCGTGTGGTTCGGCGAGCAGTGGATCAGCTCCGCCCTGGACCTTTACCAAGAGAACATCCGCTACTTCCCGTCGCTGCTGCCCGAGGTGTCCGACGAGGACCCGGTCGCCGAGCTGGCCGCCGGGCGCATCCCGCAGCTTTCCGAGCTGCGCCTGCACAACGGGACGGTATACCGGTGGAACCGCCCGGTGTACGACGTGGCCGACGGTCGCCCCCACCTGCGACTGGAGAACCGGGTGTTGCCGGCCGGGCCGACCGTCGTCGACATGCTGGCGAACTCGGCGTTCTTTTACGGCGTGCTGCGCAGCCTTTCCGAAGCCGACAACCCGCTGTGGGACACCATGGAATTCGGTGTGGCGGAAGCCAATTTCCTGGCGGCGGCGCGCTACGGCATCGACGCCCGGCAGCGTTGGCCGGGGCTGGGTGAGGTGAGCGCACGCAAACTCGTGCTCGACACGCTGTTGCCGATCGCCGACGAAGGCCTGCAGCGCTGGGGCGTGGACACCGAGGTGCGCGACCGGTTCCTCGGGGTCATCGAGGGTCGGGCCCGAGCCGGACGCAACGGCGCCAGCTGGCAGGCGTCGACCGTGCGGGCGCTGCAGGACGGCGGCATGAGCAGGCCCGCTGCGCTGGCAGAGATGCTGCGCCGGTATTGCGGCCACATGCATGCCAACGAACCGGTGCACACTTGGGAGTAGGTTCGCAATCATGTCGTCTGACGAAGTCATGGACCGGGACAGCGCATATCGCGAGCAGGCCCACTTCGAGGGGCCGCCGCCGTGGAACAGATGAAGATGCCTGCCTACCTGTTAACCGCACACAAAGCCGGCTAGCTGGTCGCGGTCGCCGCGGTGGCGGCGATGAGCGCCTCGGCGAACGTCTCCAGGTCTTCGGCCGTGATGTCCACGTGCGGCGAGATCCGCAGCACGGGTTCCGTCAGCTCCAGCGGCGCGCGTTGCACGCCGGCGAACGTGGTCAGGATCCGCCGTTCGGCGAGTAGCCAGTCGCGCACCGCTTGCGGGTCGGCGCCGTCGTTGGGCGCCAAGGTGGTGATGGCGCTGGGTTCTTCGACCTCTTCGACCACCGTCCAGCCGGTCACGTCGGCCAACACCGTGCGACTCAGGCTGCCCACCTCGGCCAGACGCGCGCGCACCGCCTGCGGCCCGTACGCCAGATGCTCGCCCAGCGCAAGCGAAAAACCCACGCGTGCAGCCACATTGGCCTCGCCGAACTCCAGCTGTTCGGCCACCGTCGGCGAGCCGTCTGTGCGGGCCCACTCCGGCGCGGACAGCCGGGGGTGCAGGCTTTCCATCAGCTCGCGGCGCACCCCGAGCATCCCGACACCGCGCGGGCCGGCTATCCATTTGCGCGACGACGAGTAGGTCACGTCGGCGTCCGCCGTGCAGTCGATCTGGCCCAGCGCCTGCGCCGCGTCGACGACGAGCGGCAGCCCCAACTCCCGGCAGAGTTGGGCGACCATCGAAAGCGGTTGCACCACACCGCAATGGCTGGCCACCGCCGTCAGGTGCACCACGTCTGGCGGATCGGCGTCCAAGGCCAGCGCCGCGTCGTCGAGCGCGACCCGCCCATCCTCCAGGGTCGGCAGCAGCTGGCGGTCGAACCCGTGGGCGGCCAGCAGGGCAAGGTTGGGCCCGTACTCGCCGGGCAGGCAAGCCACCGTTGCGCGTTTCGCCGGCCAGCTGCCCAGCAGCAGATCCAGAGCGTTCAGCGAGCCGGTGGTGAAAACCACTTCGGCGTCGGGCATTCCGGCCAGCGCGGCGAATGCGACGCGTCCGGCATCGAGCACCGGTGCGGCGGCCTCGGCTGCGACATAACCACCGACCTCGGATTCATTGCGGGCGTGCTGCGCGGTCGCCTCGATCACCGCCAGGCTCTGACGGGAACACGCCGCGTTGTCCAGGTGCAGCCCCGCCATCGGCGGGCGGGCTGACCGCCATCGCTCGGCCAGCGCGCTGGGGCCGGTCACTTCACGGCCAACGACAACCCGAAGTCGCCCGCCTCGTCGGTCCACCACCGGGTGCGGCGCAATCCCGCGGCGGCCAATTCGTCAGTCACCTTGTCGGAGCGGAACTTACACGACACCTCGGTGAGCATCTCCTCACCCTCGTCGAAGTCGACGGTCAGCTCGAGAGCACCGACCCGCACCCGCTGCTGACGGTCGGACCGCAGCCACATCTCGATGCGTTCTTCGGCCGCGTTCCACCGGGCCACATGCCGATAGGCGTCGACGTCGAAGTCGGCGTCGAGTTCCCGGTTCACCACCGCAAGCACATTGCGGTTGAACGCCGCCGTCACACCGGCGGCGTCGTCGTAGGCGCGCACCAGCCGCCCGGTGTCCTTGACCAGGTCCGTGCCCAGCAGCAGGCTGTCGCCGGGCCGCATCTGGGCGGACAGCGCGGCAAGGAATTCCGTGCGCGGTCCGGGCGTGAGATTGCCGATCGTGGACCCCAAGAACACGAACAGCCGTCGCCCGCCTTCGGGGATCTCGGTCAGGTGCTCTTCGAAATCGCCGCAGACGGCCCTGATTTCGACGCCCTCGTATTCCCGCTGGATGGCCGTGGCGGCGGTCGACAGGATGCCGGCGTCGACATCGAACGGGACGAACCTGCGCAGCGAATCCCGCGCCCGCAGTGCGTCGAGCAGCAGCCGCGTCTTCTCCGACGTGCCGCTGCCCAATTCCACCAGGGTGTCGGCCTCGCTGGCCGATGCGACCTCGGCCGCACGGGCGCGCAAGATCTCAGCTTCGGCGCGCGTCGGGTAGTACTCCGGCAGCCGGGTGATCTGATCGAACAGATCGCTGCCGACCGAATCGTAGAACCATTTGGGCGGCAACGCCTTCGGCGTCTTCTGCAGGCCTTCCAGCACGTCGCGGCGCAACGCGTGGTACGCCGAGTCGGCGGCCAGGTGGTTCGACAGCGACAGCGTCATCAAGATCCTCTCGACTGGTCCAGTGGCGTCAGCGTGACACCGTGCGCGGTGACTTCGACAAGGTGGCGGTCCGGCACGTCCTCCCAGTCGGAGTCGTTGTCGTAGGGTTCGCTGGCCAGCACCACGCCGTCCCGGCGACGCAGGATGGACAGCGTGTCACCCCAGGCCGTCGCCAACAAGCGAGACCCGTTGGCGGCCAATATGTTCAGCCGGGCATGTGGATCGGCCGCGGCGACCTCTTCGATGGTCTGCCCCAGCGCGTCGAGTCCGCGCTCGAAGATCGTGGCCGCCAGTATCGCGCTGTCACAGACCGATTCGGCGCGCGCGGTCGTCGGCAACACGGCCCGGTCGACGATTCCGTTGTGCGACAACAACCACTGCCCGTCGGTGAACGGCGCGCACGCGCTGGCCTCGATCGGCATGCCGACGGTGGCCGAACGCACGGCGGCCACCACGCAGTGGCTGCGCAGCGCGGGCGCGATGGAATCGAACGACACGTCGCCCCACAGCGGCGCCTGGCTGCGCCAGCGGCGCGGCGCCCCGCCCTCCGGGGAGCCCTGCGCGGAGGTGTCGAAAAACCCGACGCCCCAACCGTCGGCGTTGAGCAGGCAGTGCTTTTGGCGGCGCGGCGCATAGGACTGCACGCGCAGCCCGAACGGCGGCTCGAGCACCAACGAGGAAACCGTGACGTCGGCCCCCAGCCAGCCCAGGTGCCGGCACATCAGGCGCGACCCCGGGCCTCGGGGACGTCCCACGCCAACCGGACGCCGGAGAAGATCTGGCGCCGGTAGGGGTAGTCCCAGTTGCGGAAACTCGGCCGGATGATGCCGGGTTCCACCGCCCACGAGCCGCCGCGCAGCACCCGGTAATCGCCGTCGAAGAAGGGCTGCGAATAACGCTCGTAGAGCATCGGGACGAACCCGGGCCAGGGCCGCAGCGGGGAGGCGGTCCACTCCCAGACCTCGCCGAGCATCTGCTCGGCCCCGTACGCCGACGCGCCGCCGGGGTAGGCGCCGACGGGCGCGGGCCGTAACGCGGTGCCGCCCAGGTTGGCCAGCGTCTCGTCCGGTTTGCGCTCTCCCCAGGGGTAGCGGCGCCGGGTCGCGGTGGACGGGTCCCAGGTGCAGGCCTTCTCCCATTCCATCTCGGTGGGCAACCGCGCACCGGCCCAGGCCGCATAGGCCTCGGCCTCGAAATAGCTGACGTGCTGGACGGGTTCGTCGGCGGGAATGTCCTCGACGTGGCCGAATCGGGTGCGAGTCGTGCCGTCCGAACTCCAGAACTGCGGCGCGGTCAGGCCCGCGCCCTGGCGGTGCTGCCAGCCGCGCTCCGACCACCACCGCGGCTGGTCGTAGCCGCCGTCGTCGATGAACCCGCGCCATTCGCCGTTGGTGACGGGAACCCGCCCGATCCGGAAGGCGGGCAGGTCGACGACGTGGGCCGGACGCTCGTTGTCCAGCGAGTGCGGTTCGCTGGCGGCGTCCACACCGAGCACGAACTCGCCGCCGGGCACCAGCACCGACGTGCCGGCCAACCCGGCCCGGCCGCCCGGTAGCCCCGGGGCGTCTCGCAAAAGCGGTGTGCCGCTGCGCAGGTTCAGGGCCTGCAGCATCGTTTCGTCGTGCTGGTTTTCGTGGCTGACCACCATCGCGTACACGAAGGCCGCCTCGTCGCCGGCGGGATCGTCGGGCAGCACGTCGAGCGCGTCGAGCACGGCGGACCGCACGGTTCGGCAATATGCCCGCGCCTTGTCCGGCGACAGCAGCGGCAGGTCGACGCGGCTGGCGCGGGAGTGCACGAAGGCGTCGTAGAGCCCCTCGACCGCCGGCGGCAACATCCCGGGCCGCGCGGGATCACCACCGCGCAACAGCCACAGCTCTTCCTGTTGGCCGATGTGCGCGAGGTCCCACACCAGCGGGCTCATCAACGGATCGTATTGCCGGCAGAGCTCCGCGTCGTCGAACTCGACCAGACGCAACGTCCGCGTGCGCGCCCGCGCCAAGTCCTGGGCGATGCCCTCCCGGCATGACGACCGCAAGCGCGGCGCTGGGGGCACTCGCCCGCGAGCGGGAGGTACCCCCACCCGCTTGCGGGGGACCGGGCGCAGCGGGTCGGAATCATCAGGAGACGTCACAGCTCCCCTTGAGCCAGTCGCGCCACTGTTGGCGCGAGGCCGTGCTCGATCACCTGGTCGGAGAACTCGTCGCCGGGGCAGCGGCCCCGGTCGACAAGGCGGACCAACCGCTGCATCGAATCACCCAGCTCGGCCGGGGCTTTCGCGGCGGCGACGGCCACGCAGGCGTTGGCCGCCGCATACAGCCGCCGATCACGCAGCCCCACCCGGGCGGCGGTATCCCAGGCGGTGGCAACCGGTTCGACCGCCTCGGCCGCGATGTCGGCCGCGGCCGGGTCATCGAGCAGGACCGCCAGGGTGAACGCCACCGCGGGCCACAACGCGTCCGGCACGCTGTCCAAATACCGGATCTCCAGCCACTGCCTGGGCCGCACCGGCGGGAACAACGTCGTCAGGTGGTACTCCAGGTCAGCGACGCTGGGCCGGCGATCCGCGAGCAACACGCGGCCGTCGACCCAGTCGGCAAAGGGCACCCAATGCGTGACCGCCTCGGCGTCGGGGTTGTGCACCAGCATCACCGGGGCCTTGAGCGCATACCGGGCCCAGTCGGTGCCCGGGTCATCACCGCTGGCCCCCAAGATGGGTCCGCAGCGCGCCGAGTCCATCCGACCCCACACTCGCTGCCGGCTCGACACCCAGCCGGTGAATTCACCGCTCAGCATCGGGGAGTTCGCTGTTATCGCGATCATGGTGGGCCCCAAGGCATGTGCCAGGCGCACTCGCGCCGCCCAGCCGTCCCGCGGCCCAGCGTCCACATTGACCTGGATCGATGCGGTGGACGTCATCATCGCGGCACCCGCGTCCCCCGACTCGCTGGTCGCGAAGAAGCGCTCCATGGCGCGATACCGGGCGCCGGGGTTGATGCGCCTGGGTGGACGCAGCGGGTCGGCGCCGAGGAAGACCAGGCCCAGCCCGGCCTCAGCAAACGCGGGCTGCAGCACGGCCTGATCGCGGCGCATGGCGTCGATGGCGGGCAGCACGCCGTCGGCCGGCGGCCCGGACAGTTCCACGGCGCCGCCCGGCTCCACGGTGATCCTGCTGCCCCCGGGCAACGCGGGGAGGGCGTCGAGCACGGCGGCGATCTCGTTCCACCCCGGTCTGCGGTGCGGGTCGGCCGGGTCATGGCAATGGGCCTCCAGCTCAAGACCGATACGGCCCAGCGGGGCGTCCACCAGACATCCCTCGGCGATGTACTGCGCGACGGCCGCGGAGTCGGCCAGCTCGGCGATGTCCAGCTGCGGGGCGCGGTCAGCGCCGGCCACCCGCGACTCCGACTGCGAAGCCGCGGAGGTGATCGGCGCGAACGTCATATCACGATCCCTTCGGGTCCGGGCACGCCGGAACATGGACTTGCGGACCGCTTCCCTGCGGCAGCCAATCGAACGATAATCGGCACAACTTCGTCTAGTGCTTCATCTATCAGATGACCCCGACATATTCCCTTCTCGCACCTGCGCGTGCACGGGGAAGACGGATACCCAAATCGGCCGATTATTGACCCAGGGCGTTCTGCATCGCCCCGGCCAGCACGTTCACCGCGGGCCCGGCGTTGCCGGATTGGCACACTTTCGCCTGCAGCAACACGTTTTCGCGCAGCCTGGTTTGATTGAAACACCGGCGGTCGGTGCCCGCCTCCTGCTTGGTCCAGTTCTCGTCGGCGGGGCCGGCCGGCCCACCGTCGAAAGACCAGACCTGGGTACTGCCGTTGTCCAGGTGAAGCGCGGTCGTCTGTCCCGAACAGCCCACCGTTCGATCCACCACCCGATGAAAAGCCCGGCCCGCGGCCTCATTGGTGGCGAACACCCCGACGGCCTGCTTGACCAGATGTGTCTGGTCGGTGGCCGACGTCTGGGTGAGGGCTCCGTTGAACGAGGCCAGGTCGGGATCGTTGTACACCTCGGGCAAGCCGATGTCGGCCCAGTTGTTGCACTCCGGGAGGTCCACCCAGTCGCCTTGCCCGGGCTGGGTGAAGACCGACTCCCACCCCATGGGTCCGCCGACGATGTTGCCGACCGAGCCTTTGCCCAGGACCGCGTAGTTCACCACGCCCGGCTCCGACGGGTGCGCTGCCGCCACTGGAAGGGCGGCCGCGCCCGCGATGGCCAGGGCGACGGTGATCGCGGTGGCGCGAACCCGCATGGTCATGCAGCGATCATGCCAGGCGCACGGACGTGCGGTCAGCCCCCGTTGCCCCGGACGCCGTCCTCGACCTTCTTCCCGAGGTCGGCATCGACGTTGCGCCAGTACTCGAACACCCGCGACAGCACCGGCTCCTTCACACCCTGGGACACGTGGCCAATGATGTTGCCCGCCAAGCGTTCCCGGGCCGCGTCGTCGAGGACTTCGCGGACCATGGTGCCGGCCTGCCCCCAGTCGTCGTCCTCGGCGTGCAGCGTGTACGCCGACCGGACCATGTCACCGTCGGCATGCCAGCGGATCTCGGCGGCGCGTGCCGAGTCGGCGTGCGGCCCACCATAGGAGTTGGGCGCATAAACGGGGTCGGAGACGTTGTTCATCCGCATCGCCCCGTCTTTGGAGTAGCTGTTCACCTCGACTCTGGGGGTGTTGACCGGGATCTGCCGGTAGTTGGTCCCCAGTCGGGCGCGATGCGCGTCGGAGTACGAGAAGCCCCGGGCCTGCAGCATTTTGTCCGGGCTCAAGCCGGTGCCGGGCACGGTGTTGTTCGGCTCGAATGCCGCCTGCTCGATCTCGGCGTGATAGTCGGTGACGTTGCGGTTCAGCGTCATCCGGCCGACGTCGATCAACGGGTAGTCGCCGTGCGGCCACACCTTGGTCAGATCGAACGGGTTGAACCGGTAGTCCTTGGCTTCCTCGTACGGCATGATCTGCATCTTCAGCGTCCAGCTCGGGTGATCCCCGCGTTCGATCGACTCGAACAGGTCGCGTTGGTGGTAGTCGCCGTCCTCGCCGGCCAACCGGTCCGCGTCCTCCTGGGTCAGGAACTCGATGCCCTGGTCGGTGATGAAGTGGTACTTCACCCAGAAGATCTCGCCGGCGGCGTTGATCCAGCTGTAGGTGTGGCTGCTGTAGCCGTTCATGTTGCGCCAGGTCTTGGGGATTCCCCGGTCGCCCATCAACCAGGTCACCTGATGCGCCGACTCCGGGGAGAGACTCCAGAAGTCCCACTGCATGTTGTGGTCGCGAACGTTGCTTGCCTGCAAGCGCTTCTGGGAGCGGATGAAGTGCTGGAACTTCAACGGGTCGCGCATGAAGAAGACCGGGGTGTTGTTGCCGACGAGGTCGAAATTGCCTTCGCTGGTGTAGAACTTCAGCGCGAAGCCACGCGGGTCGCGCCAGGTGTCCGGGCTGCCCCGCTCGCCGGCGACGGTGGAAAACCTGGCCAGCATGTCGGTCTTGGTGCCGGGCTGGAAAACGGCGGCCCTGGTGTACTGGCTGACGTCATTGGTCACTTCGAACTGACCGAACGCGCCACCACCTTTTGCGTGCGGCTGACGCTCCGGGATGCGCTCGCGGTTGAACATCGCCATCTGCTCGATCAGGTAGTGGTCCTGCAGCAGGATCGGGCCGTCTGGGCCGATCGTCAGCGACTGATCGTCGCTCGGCGCAGCGATACCGGCGTCATTGGTCGTGAAACGCTCCGTCATTACGCTCTCTCCTCGTCACCGGCCGAAGGCCCCAGTATCCGAAGTCGCACACCGCCTCGCCGAATCTGCCCGCACAGCAAGCATTCTCATTGTGGTGTTGAACGCCCCGGATCTTCCGACCCGCAACCCGGTGTCTCCTCATCTTGATGTGGCCACGAAAATGCGGGCAACTCTCGGTCGGCCCACTACGGGTTTAGTACCCATTCCGGGCGTGGCTTAAGTGAGCGCTATCAAGGACGCGGCGCGGGCGCGCCGGGGGGCGCGCTGGCAGGCGGCTGTCCGGGGCCGCTGACGCCCGGGCCGGCATGCGGTCCGCCGGGACCGCCCGGACCGCTCGGGGGCATCGGAACGATCAACCCGGGCCCGCCGGGCCCATATCCCCCCGGTCCGTTGTCGGGTCCCGGACCACCGGGTCCGCCGTAATACGGTCCGTAGCCGCCGCCGGGGCCGCCAGGTCCCCAGGGCCCGTTGCCCGGCCCGGGATTGCCGGGGCCGCCGGGGTGGAACATGCCGTGGTGATGCTGGCACGGGTGCTGGTGCTTCCAAATGAAGGCACCGACGAAGAACAGCGACGTAAGGATGAAGACCACGCCGGCGACGATCACCACCCAGGCCGCCGCCGTGTAGAGCCGCGGCGGTGTCACCCGGTGCGGGGGTGGTTGCGACGGTGGCCCGGCGACTGATGCGGCTGGCGTCACCTCGGTGGTCGGCTCATCTCGTGGTTCGGGTGTCTCGCTCATGCCTTGCCATATTGCCCCGCACACCTGTGCTCTAACAGGTTTCGGCTACGAAAATGTTGTGAATCGAGATGCGGCGGTTAGGCACCGGTGACCGCAAACAACAGGCGGCCCGGCGCTCGTGAAGCGCCGGGCCACTGGTTGACAAGGGATTCAGTTGGTCAAAACGATGACGCTCGGAACCTGTCCCAGCGCGGCGGCCGAGTGCAAGACCGACGGCGGCAGCTGACCCGGGGCCATGCCACTGGGGCGAACGCCCGACGGGGTCGGAGGCGCGGTGGTGGCTCCCGGACCGTTCTGTCCGTTCTGTCCACCCTGACCACCCGGCGCACCCGGTGCGCCTGGGCCACCGAAGTTTCCGGGTCCGCCCGGACCGCGGTGGTGAATCATCGCGTGGTGGTGCTTGTGGTGGTGACCGTGATGCCCGCCGCGGTGGCCGAGGATGAAGCCGGTGAAGAAGATGACCGCGACGATGAACACGATCCCGGCGACGATGGCGACC
>NZ_JCALEJ010000022.1:0-83735 GCF_059813315.1 Mycobacterium sp. NGS11 | reverse complement strand
GCACAGTGGGGGTTTCAGATGTTTCACTCATGAGACAAATGATGAAGCCGTTAACAGTAGTGGCCGCTATGCGTTACTTAGGTAACAGCTGTGAACTAAAAGTCCCGCTCAGCGCATGAAACGGCCCGCGTGACCCGGCGCAGCGCGGCCGAAACAGGCCAATTGGAAAGGCTGCTATTCGGGCTGCAGCGGGTTGACCGCGAACTGGATCACCCGGTACGGCGCGGCAACGCGCGCCCGAGTGTCCCACTGGCTCACGAAGATTCGCAGCTCGTCAAGTGTCGAACCGGGCGAGATATAACCGCCATACGGTTGCGCGAGCCGGTTGTCGTAGGGCGGCGGCAGGCTTTCCGCCGGCTCGGGCCACTCGTCGTGTTGCACCACCGTGGTGACCGGCGCGTCGCCCAGCGACGTCGGATCGTTGGCCACCCGGACCTCCATGTTGCCGGTGACGGCATTGAAATAGGACAGCACGGCCTTACCGTCGATCTGCCGAATGCACAACTCGCCCACCGCGTCCGGCCACAGCGGCGTCGGCGGTTTGCCCCAGCCCCCGCCCGGCCCCACCGCCCAGCCCTGCCACCGCGACCGGTCGGTGAACGTCTGCGGCGTGGCCCGATACAGCAGCACCGGATACCTGCGGGTGAAACTGTCGGCGACGATGTACACCCACCCGCTGGGTGAGTCCGCCGTGGGAATCGGGTCGTAGTAGCCGCTGATCTGCGTCTGCGAGCCGCCCTGGTACGACGCGGGTCGCTTGGATCCCGGGATCGTCTGCCAGCCCGCGCGCGCCGGTTCGGCGGTCACCAGCCGTGAGGTCTGCGGCTCGAGGTTCTTGGTCGTCGTCACCATCAGGTAGTTGCGCCGGTTGATCTGCACCACACCTGCCGGTAGCTGCGAGGCTCCCGGCGGGGTGGGCTCGGCGAGCAACGGTTTGTTGATGCCGGTCACCCCGGTGTAGCGCACCCCGGCGGGGTCGTCGACGGAAGCGGTGTCGACGCGCAGCGCCACGGGTGCGTACCAACCGCCGAATCCGACCCCCTGCCCGGCGAAGCTGTCGCCGCAGACCTGGAGCAATTCGGCGGGAAACTCGACGAACTCGCACAGGTCTGTCGCGCCAATGCCGTAATCCACGGTCGGCGTGCCGGTTCCGGCACTGGGACCGATGCGCAACACCTGACCGGGCGCCAGCGGCTGCAGCACGGGCTCGGGGGCCGGCGCCGCCGGGTCGGCGTGCGCGACGCTAAACCATTGCGGCAGAACCAAACACACCGCGGCGAACAATGAGCACCGCGCGGCCAAGCGAGTATGGGTGGTGCTCACCCGCTTGTCACCGCTGGGCGGCCAGCAGCTCGGCGATCTGGATGGTGTTCAGCGCCGCCCCCTTGCGCAGGTTGTCACCGGAGATGAACAGTGCCAGGCCGCGGCCGTCGGGCACCCCGGGGTCGCGCCGGATCCGGCCGACCAGGGATTCGTCGACGCCGGCGGCCGCCAGCGCGGTCGGCACGTCGACCACCTTGACGCCGGGCGCGCCGTCCAGAAGCTCGCGGGCCCGCTGGGGCGACAGCGGCCGCGCGAATTCGGCGTTGATCGACAGCGAGTGGCCGGTGAACACCGGTACCCGCACGCACGTGCCGCTGACGGCCAGGTCGGGAATGCCGAGGATCTTGCGGCTCTCGTGGCGCAGCTTCTGGTCCTCGTCGGTCTCACCCGAGTCGTCATCCACCAGCGATCCGGCCAGCGGCACCACGTTGAAGGCGATCGGCGCCACATAGGTCGTGGGCGGCGGGAACTGCGCCGCACCGCCGTCGTGCACCAGTTGCTCGGCGCCGTCGATGACCGCGCGCGCCTGCGTCGCCAGCTCCTCGACCCCGGCGATCCCGCTGCCGGACACGGCCTGATAGCTGGACACCACCAGGCGTTGCAGCCCGGCTTCCTCGTGCAGCACCTTGAGCACCGGCATCGCGGCCATCGTGGTGCAGTTCGGGTTGGCGATGATGCCCTTGGTCAGCGAGCGGGCGTCCCGGACGTCCCGGTCGAAGTTCACCTCGGAGACGACCAGCGGCACTTCCGGGTCCTTGCGCCAGGCCGAGGAATTGTCGATCACGGTCACGCCGGCCGCGGCGAATCGCGGCGCCTGCACCAGCGACATCGTCTTGCCGGCGGAGAACAACGCGATGTCCAGGCCGGTAGGGTCCGCCGTCGCGGCGTCCTCGACCTCGATCTCCTGGCCGCGGAATTCCAGCTTGCGGCCCTGCGAGCGCGACGACGCGAAGAACCGCACCGACGTCGCGGGGAAATCCCGCTCGTCGAGCAACCGGCGCATCACCTGGCCGACCTGGCCGGTAGCGCCCACAACTCCAATGGCAACCATTTATCTACCCGTCCCCGCGTACACCGTCGCCGACTCCTCGCCGCCGAGCCCGAACGCCTCGTGCAACGCCACAACGGCCTTGTCTAGTTCGGTGTCGCGGCACAGCACCGAGATGCGAATCTCGGACGTGGAGATCAGCTCGATGTTGACGCCCACCTCGGCCAGGGACTCACAGAAGGTGGCGGTGACCCCGGGGTGGCTGCGCATGCCCGCCCCGATCAGCGACACCTTGCCGACGTGGTCGTCGTAAAGCAGTTGGCTGAACCCGATCTCGTCCTGGAGCGCGTCCAGCCTGGCCACCGCGGTGGGTCCGCTGTCGCGCGAGCAGGTGAAGGTGATGTCGGTCTTGCCGTCCTCGACCTTGGAGACGTTCTGCAACACCATGTCGATGTTCACGTCGGCATCGGCGAGCGCCCGGAAGACCCGAGCGGCGTATCCGGGGATGTCGGGAATGCCGACAACGGTCACCTTGGCCTCGCTGCGGTCGTGCGCGACTCCGGTCAGGATGGGGTCTTCCATGGCTATGTCCTTGATCGATCCGACGACGATGGTGCCTGGGTTTTCCGAATAGGAGGACCGGACGTGCACCGGCATGTTGTAGCGGCGTGCGTATTCCACGCAGCGCAGCATCAAAACTTTGGCGCCGCACGCCGCCATCTCGAGCATTTCCTCGAAAGTGACCGTGTCCAGCTTGCGAGCGTTGTGCACGATCCTCGGGTCAGCGCTGAAGATGCCGTCGACGTCGGTGTAGATCTCGCAGACGTCGGCGTGCAGCGCCGCGGCCAGCGCCACCGCCGTGGTGTCCGAGCCGCCGCGGCCCAGCGTGGTCACGTCCCGGGTGTCCTGGCTGACACCCTGAAATCCGGCGACCAGCACGATGCGCCCTTCGTCCAGCGCGGTCCGCAGCCGTCCCGGGGTGACGTCGATGATCTTGGCGTTGCCGTGCGTGCCGGTGGTGATCACCCCGGCCTGCGAACCGGTGAACGAGCGCGCCTGCGCACCCAGCGATTCGATCGCCATCGCGACCAATGCATTGGAGATTCGCTCACCGGCGGTCAGCAGCATGTCGAGTTCGCGCGGTGGCGGCGCCGGGCACACCTGGTGGGCCAGATCCATCAAGTCGTCGGTGGTGTCGCCCATCGCTGAGACGACGACTACTACGTCGTTGCCCTGCTTCTTGGTAGCGACGATGCGCTCGGCCACCCGCCGGATCCGGTCGGCGTTCGCCACTGAGGATCCGCCGTACTTCTGCACGACGAGCGCCACGTTATTCCTGCCTCTCCGGCCTCGGCATTTGACGATTTCGGGTATAAGTCCACAACAGAATACGTGCCACCGCATGGTGATTTACGTCGCGATACCGCTGCACCCCGTCATGCGCATTCGCCGCGGTCTCGGCGCAATTTTTGCCAATGCGCCAAAAGCGGTAAAGTCTGGGACGTGCAGCGGGTGCTCCTCCTCGGACGCCGCGACGGGGTCTGATCCAGACCGGCTTCCCGTCGCGGGTGTTCGCGATGCGCCGGTCTGAAGTTCCCTTCTGAATCCCCCGGAGCAACTACCGTGACTTCCAATCCCGACGCATTCAGCTCGACGCGAACCATCGTTCAGCCCGCGGGCCCCTCGGCGCCCGGACAACCCGCGTGGAACCCGCAGCGGGGCTCGTCGATGCCGGTCAATCGGTACCGCCCCTTCGCCGATGAGGTCGAGCCCATCCGGCTGCCCGACCGCACGTGGCCCGACCGCGTCATCGCTCATGCGCCGCTGTGGTGTGCGGTGGATCTGCGCGACGGCAACCAGGCGCTGATCGATCCCATGAGCCCGGCGCGCAAGCGCCGCATGTTCGACTTGCTGGTTCGCATGGGCTACAAGGAAATCGAAGTGGGATTCCCGTCGGCCAGCCAGACCGACTTCGACTTCGTCCGCGAGATCATCACCGACGGCGCCATCCCCGACGACGTCACCATCCAGGTGCTGACCCAGTGCCGGCCGGAACTGATCGAGCGCACCTTCGAGGCGTGCGACGGTGCGCCGCAGGCCATCGTGCACTTCTACAACTCGACCTCGATCCTGCAGCGCCGCGTCGTTTTTCGCGCCGACCGGGCCGCCGTACAGGCCATCGCGACCGAGGGTGCGCGCAAGTGCGTCGAAGAAGCCGCCAAGCACCCGGGCACGCGGTGGCGGTTCGAGTATTCGCCGGAGTCCTACACCGGCACCGAGCTTCAGTACGCCAAAGAGGTGTGCGACGCCGTCGGCGAAATCATCGCGCCGACGCCGGACAACCCGATCATCTTCAACCTGCCCGCGACGGTGGAGATGGCCACACCCAACGTCTACGCCGACTCGATCGAGTGGATGAGCCGCAACCTGGCCAACCGGGAATCGGTCATCCTGAGCCTGCATCCGCACAACGACCGCGGAACCGCCGTTGCCGCAGCCGAATTGGGCTACCAGGCTGGTGCCGACCGCATCGAGGGCTGCCTGTTCGGCAACGGCGAGCGCACCGGCAACGTCTGCCTGGTGACGCTGGGGCTCAACCTGTTCTCCCGCGGCGTGGACCCGCAGATCGACTTCTCCAACATCGACGAGATCCGCCGCACGGTCGAGTACTGCAACCAGCTGCCGGTGCACGAGCGTCACCCCTACGGCGGGGACCTGGTCTACACCGCGTTCTCCGGCAGCCACCAGGACGCCATCAACAAGGGCCTGGACCAGATGAAGATCGACGCGGACGCCGCGGACTCCGACGTCGACGACATGCTGTGGCAGGTGCCGTACCTGCCGATCGACCCCAAAGACGTCGGGCGCACCTACGAGGCGGTGATCCGGGTCAACTCGCAGTCCGGCAAGGGCGGCGTGGCCTACATCATGAAGGCCGATCACGGCCTGGCGCTGCCGCGGCGGCTGCAGATCGAGTTCTCCCAGGTGGTCCAGAAGATCAGTGAAGGGGAAGGCGGCGAGGTCAGCCCCAAGGAGATGTGGGACGCCTTCTCCGAGGAGTATCTGGCGCCGGTGGTGCCGCTGGAGCGGATGAAACAACGCGTCGACGCTTCCGAGGACGACAGCGGCGTCACCCGCCTCACCGCGACCGTCAAGATCAACGGCGCGGAGACCGAGATCAGCGGGGAGGGCAACGGCCCACTTGCCGCATTTGTCCACGCGCTGGGCGGTGTCGGTTTCGACGTGGCCGTCTTGGATTACTCCGAGCACGCGATGAGCGCCGGTGACGACGCGCAGGCGGCCGCCTACGTGGAGGCGTCGGTCGACGGTCGCACGGTCTGGGGGGTCGGCATCGCGCCGTCGATCACCTCCGCGTCGCTGCGCGCGGTCGTCTCGGCGGTCAACCGCGCCGCTCGCGGCTGATCAGAACAGCGCCAGCTGCTGGTCCAGGGTGCTGGCGTCGGTGAATTCGTCCATGCTGGTGCCCCCGATGACGGCGCCCACGCAGTCCATGAACTGCGCGTCGCCGATCACCGGCACCCCCAGCTGCCGGGCGAGGTAGCCCTTGCCCTGCTCGGGCGCGGGATCGTTGCAGACCACCAGCGAGGTCTCCCGGTCGACGGCCTCGGTGTAGGCCAGCCCGGCGTGCAGGATGCGTTCCACGAGTTCCTCGTGGGTGCGGCCGACCTCGGCCGCCAGCGCCACCCGCATGCCCTGCACGAGCGGTCGGCCGCCCACGTAGGGGCCCGGGTTGAGATACGGGCAGGGCATCCGGGACGCCAGCACCTTGAGCGGTCGCAGCTCGTCATGGGTGACGCGGCCGTTGGGCCAGCGGCGCCGGGTCACCGGATGTATCGGCAACCAGATGTCGCCCGCGCGGGCCAGCTTGAGCGCCGAGGCCAGCACGTGGGTCAGCACCATCGCGTCGTCGAAGGCGTCGTGGGGGCGCTCCTGGGTGACGCCCCAGTGCGCCGCGAGCGTCTCCAACCGTAGGTTGTCGATGCCGAGGTCGAGCCGTCGGGCCAGCTCGACGGTGCACATGACACTGTCGACGGGCAGCTCGGTGTCGGCCAGCTCGGCTTCGGCGGCAAGAAACGCATAGTCGAAAGCCACGTTGTGGGCTACCAGCGTGCGGCCGCGCAGCAGCTTGGCCACATCACCGACGATGTCGGCGAACTGCGGCTGGTCTTCCAGCATTGCGGCGGTCAGGCCGTGCACGTGGGTGGGGCCAGGGTCCACGCCGGGGTTGAGCAGGCTGACCACCGACTGTTCCACGTTGCCGTCGGGGTCCAGGCCGAGCGCCGCAACGCTGATGATCCGTGCCTGACCCGGCCGAAAGCCCGAGGTCTCGACGTCGACGACGGCCCAGCCCGCGTCCGGCTCGCTGGCCGGCCGACCCCAGGAAGCCCCGCTCATGCACTGAGGATGGCACGGCCGACCGACATCGCCCGTTCGCTGCGGGTCGTGTCGGGCTGAATTCGATGCGGGCGCCCGGAATTCGATGCGGGCGACCCGCCGCGCCCGGCGCCAACGCCGCGCTTGCGATCGCCCGGAATTCGATGCGGGCGACCCGCCGCCCTTAAACTTCCCGGGTGATTACCACCCGCGCCCGTCTGGCGCTCGCCGCAGGAGCGAGCGCGCGCTGGGCGTCGCGGGTGACCGGACGCGGGGCCGGGGCGATGATCGGCGGGCTCATCGCGATGACGCTGGACCGCTCGGTTCTCCGGCAACTCGCCGCCGGACGGCGCACCGTGATCGTCACCGGCACCAACGGCAAGTCCACCACCACGAGGATGACGTCGGCCGCGCTGGCGACGCTGGGTGCGGTTGCCACCAACGCCGAGGGCGCCAACATGGACGCCGGCCTGGTCGCGGCGCTGGCGGCCAACCGCAATGCACCCCTGGCGGCCCTCGAAGTCGACGAAATGCACGTCCCGCACGTCTCCGATGCCGTCGAACCCAGCGTTGTCGTGCTGCTCAACCTCTCGCGCGACCAGCTGGACCGGGTCGGCGAGATCAACGTCATCGAGCGGACCCTGCGCGTGGGCCTGGCCCGGCACCCCGGGGCGGTCGTCGTGGCCAACTGCGACGACGTGCTGATGACGTCCGCGGCCTACGACAGCCCGAACGTGGTGTGGGTGGCCGCGGGCGGTTCGTGGTCGAACGACTCGGTCAGCTGCCCGCGCAGCGGCGAGGTCATCGTCCGCGAGCGGGGTCACTGGTATTCCACGGGTGCGGACTTCAAACGGCCCAGCCCGCAATGGTGGTTCGACGACGACACCCTCTACGGGCCCGACGGCCTGGCCGTGCCGATGCGGTTGGCGCTGCCCGGCGCGGTCAACCGGGGCAACGCCGCCCAGGCCGTCGCGGCCGCGGTCGCGTTGGGCGCCGATCCCATGTCGGCGGTGGCGGCGGTCTCGACGGTCGACGAGGTTGCCGGGCGCTATCGAACCGTCCGCGTCGGCGCGCACGAGGTGCGCATCCTGCTGGCCAAGAATCCGGCCGGCTGGCAGGAGGCGCTGTCGATGGTGGACAAGCATGCGGCCGGGGTGGTCATCTCGGTCAACGGCCAGGTGCCCGACGGGGAAGACCTGTCGTGGCTCTGGGACGTGCGATTCGAGCACTTCGAGGAGACGGAAGTCGTGGCCGCCGGCGAGCGCGGCACCGACCTGGCGGTGCGCCTCGGGTATGCGGGCGTGGAGCACACACTGGTGCACGACACCGTCGCCGCGATCGCATCCTGCCCGCCGGGAAGGGTGGAAGTCGTCGCCAACTACACCGCCTTCCTCCAGCTGCAGCGAGCGTTGGCGCGCCATGGCTGACTCGGTGGTGCGGATCGGGTTGGTGCTGCCCGACGTGATGGGCACCTACGGCGACGGCGGCAACGCCCTGGTGCTGCGGCAGCGGCTCCGCCTACGCGGCATCGCCGCCGAGATCGTCGAGATCACGCTGGCCGACCCGGTGCCCGAATCGCTGGACCTCTACACGCTGGGCGGGGCCGAGGACTACGCGCAGCGCCTGGCCACCCGGCATTTGATCAAGTACCCCGGCCTGCAGCGCGCCGCGGAACGGGGCGCCCCGGTGCTGGCCATCTGCGCGGCCGTTCAGGTGCTCGGGCACTGGTATGAAACGTCGGCCGGGGAGCGCGTCGACGGCGTGGGGATGCTGGACGCGACGACGTCACCGCAACCGGCACGCACCATCGGCGAGCTGGCGACCAAACCGCTGCCGGCGGGGTTGACCGAGCGTCTCACCGGTTTCGAGAACCACCGCGGCGGCACCGTGCTGGGACCGGCGGCGTCGCCGCTGGGCGCGGTGGTCAAGGGCGCGGGCAACGTTGCCGGCAACGGCTTCGACGGCGCGGTGCAGGGCAGCGTGATCGCGACCTACATGCACGGGCCGTGCCTGGCTCGCAACCCGCAACTGGCCGACCTGCTGCTGAGCACGGTGGTGGGCGAGCTGGCGCCACTGCCGATGCCGGAGGTGGACCTGCTGCGCCGTGAACGGTTGGCCGCCCGCTAGGGCCTGGTCGGGGTGAAACGCATGCTTGCTGGCACTGATTCCCGCGATACCGATGCGGCGATGCGGCGGGACACCCTCGCGACGGCCATCGGCAATTTCATGGAGTGGTACGACTTCGGCGTCTACGGCTATATCGCGACCACCATTGCGCAGGTCTTCTATCCGGGCAACAGCGTCAGCGCTGTCCATCTCATCGCCACGTTCAGCACGCTGGCGGCGGCGTACGTGGTGCGCCCGCTCGGCGGGTTCGTCCTCGGCCCCCTCGGTGACCGCGTCGGGCGCAAGCGGGTTTTGGTGATCACGATCCTGCTGATGGCCGTAGGGACCACCATGACCGGCCTACTGCCCGGCTACGGCACCATCGGCATCTGGGCGCCGATCCTGCTGCTGGTCGCCCGGGTCTTTCAAGGCTTGTCCACCGGTGGCGAGTTTGTCGGCGCCATGACCTACCTCGTCGAGCGGGCCCCAGACCGCAAACGCGGCAGGATGGTTGGGTTCCTTCCGCTGGGCAACCTGGTCGGGTTCGTGCTCGCCGGGTTGCTGGTGACCGCGTTGCAGGCCTGGCTGCCCAGCCACGACATGCTGGCGTGGGGCTGGCGGATTCCGCTGTTGCTGGGAGCGCCCTTCGGCGTCCTCGCCCTTTACTTGCGGCTGCGGATCGAGGAGTCACCGGCCTACACGCAGGCGCGCAGCAACACGGATGCGCCGGTTGACCGCGGCTGGCGGCAATTTCGGCGCACAGTGGTCGAGCAGTGGAAGCCGATGGTGGTTTGCGCGGCAGTCGTGGTGGCCTCGCAGGTGCCGGACTTCATGCTCACCGGATACCTGCCGACATACCTGAAAGTGGTTGTGCGCGTGGGTAATACGGCCGCACTGGTGATCATCGTGGCGACCTTGGCGATCCTGATGGCCGCGGTGGTTTTCGTCGCCATGTTGTCCGACCGTATCGGCGTCAAGCCAATCATGTGGACGGGCTGCGGATTGCTCGTTCTGGCGTCGGTCCCGGCGTTCTTGCTGATGCGTTTCAGCGGTGTCGTTCCGTTGATCTTCATCGGCGTGCTGCTGGTCGGACTGATGGAACTGTGTTTCGACAGCACCACCCCCCAGGCCCTGCCGGCGCTGTTCCCGACCAGGGTGCGCAGCGGAGCGCTGGCCATCTCGTACAACATCGCGCTATCGACGGTCGGCGGAACCACTCCGGTGATCGCTCAGGCGCTGATATCCGCCACCGGCAGCACCATGGTGCCGGCCTACATGCTGATCTTCGCCGGCTTGGTGGGGACGGTCGCCCTGAGATTCATGCCGGAAGTCGCGGGCAGGCCGCTGCCGGGGTCCGGGCCCGCAGCCGAACGCGAGGCAGGCGAGCTGGCCGGCGCGTAAGAGCCTGCCGGCGCCTCAGACCATGGCCCGGCGGCCGGCGAGCGCGCGACCGAGCGTCAGCTCGTCGGCGAACTCCAGGTCGCCGCCCATCGGCAGTCCCGACGCGATTCGCGTGACCGTCAGCCCAGGGATGTCGCGCAGCATCCGCACCAGGTAGGTGGCCGTCGCCTCGCCTTCGGTGTTCGGGTCGGTCGCGATGATCACCTCGGTGATGTCGACGTCGTCGACCCGCTCCCCGATCCGGCTCAGCAGCTCGCGGATCCGCAGCTGTTCGGGCCCTACGCCGGACAACGGATCGAGCGCACCGCCCAGCACGTGGTAGCGGCCGCGGAATTCGCGGGTGCGTTCGACGGCCTGGATGTCTTTGGGCTCCTCGACGACGCACACCTGCGAGCCGTCCCGGCGGGGATCGGCGCAGATCCGGCAGCGCTCGTTGTCGGAGACGTTGCCGCACACCGCACAGAACCGCACACCGTCGCGGACCTTGGCCAGCACCGCGGTCAGCCGGTCGATGTCCGGCGGCTCAACCGATAGCAGGTGGAAGGCGATGCGCTGGGCGCTTTTGGGGCCGATGCCCGGCAGCTTGCCGAGCTCGTCGATCAAATCCTGGACGGGTCCTTCGAACATGTCGGTCGCGGAGTCTAAAGCCCCTGCGCGGGCGCGGGCGGTTGCCCCGGCGGCGGGCCGAAGCCGCCGGCCAGCGACCCCAGCCGTTCCTGGGCCATCCGGGTGACCTGCTTGGACGCATCACCCATGGCGCCGACGATCAGGTCCTGCAAGGTCTCAACGTCCGACGGGTCCACGACGGACGGATCGATCTTCACCGCGACCACCTCGCCGCTGCCCTTGACGACGACCTCGACCAAGCCCCCACCGGCCTGACCGCGGACCTCAGCGTTCGCCAGTTGTTGCTGCGCCTCCATGAGCTTCTGCTGCATCTGCTGCGCCTGGGCCAGCAGCGCCGACATATCGCCTCCGGGTTGCATGACAATCCCCTCGCATCTTGGTCTCGAGTTGGTTTCGCTCGTGAGTCTCCGGCGATTCGAAACACCCAGCGTAGACCGCGCGGCGCTAGCTTTGCGCCGTGGACCTACGAGTGAGCAGGCGTGTCGGCCTCAGGACGATCATCTGCATGATCGTTGCTGCGTCGGCCATCGTCATCCCGAACGCAATGGCAGCGCCATCCAGCATCGCCGGCATGGTGGTCTTCATCGATCCGGGCCACAACGGCTCCAATGACGGCTCCATCAACCGCCAGGTGCCCACCGGCCGCGGCGGCACCAAAGACTGCCAGACCAGCGGGACGGCCACCAACTCCGGCTACATGGAGCACACCTTCACCTGGGACACCGCGCTGCGGGTGCGCGCCGAGCTGAACGCCCTGGGGGTGCGGACCGCGCTGTCCCGCGCCAACGACAACGGCCTGGGACCCTGCGTCGACGAGCGCGCCAACGCGGCCAACGCCCTGCGCCCCAACGCGGTCCTGTCCATCCACGCCGACGGCGGCCCGCCGTCGGGCCGAGGCTTTCACGTCAACTATTCGGCCCCGCCGCTCAACCAGGTGCAGGCGGGCCCGTCGGTGCAGTACGCGCGGATCATGCGCGACCAGATGCAGGCCTCGGGGATCCCGCCGGCGAACTACATAGGCCAGAACGGCCTCTACGGCCGCTCGGATTTGACCGGCCTGAACCTGGCGCAGTACCCGTCGATCCTGGTCGAGTGCGGCAACATGAAGAACCCCGCGGACTCGGCGCTGATGGAGTCCGCCGAAGGCCGGCAGAAGTACGCCGACGCACTGGTCCGCGGCGTCGCGGGCTTCCTCGCCTCGCAGGGCCAGGCGCGCTAGACCCGCGACGCTAGCTCAGCTCTCCAGTTCCTTTTTCAGGTTGGCCAGCACCTCGCCCTGAATCCTCTTGAGCCCCAACGGCGCAAAGGTCTTTTCGAAGAAACCCTTCACACCGCCCGCGCCGTCCCAAGTGGTCTTCACGGTGACGCTGGAGCCGGGTCCGGCGGGAGCGACCGTCCAGTTGATCACCATCGACGAGTTCGCGTCCTTCTCGATGACCGTGTGCCCGGCCACGTCGACGTTGGCCTGCACGTCGCGCACCCGCGATTTGGTGGCCTGCAGCTTCCACTTGGCGACCGTGCCGGCCCCCTGCCCACCCTGCAGCACCTGGTAGTCGCTGTACTGCGGGGACAAAATTTTCGGACGGACGGTCTGATAGTCCGCGACGGCGGCAAGGGTTGCCGCGGGCTCCGCGTTGATCAAGATGGTGCTTTCCGCGCTCACCGGTGCCAAAGCGACCCCTCCTCACGATGATTTCCCCGACGCGGCCCTTCCGACGGGTGCACGGGTTGTTGTCGAAGACTAGGGTATATGTGGTGCCTGTCCTTGGATCTGCACTCTCGGCCCACAAGTCCGGCGTTGACCGGATGCTGGCAAGTTATCGATCCATTCCCCCAACTTCGGCCGTCCGATTGGCAAAGCCGACGTCAAATCTGTTCCGCGCCCGCACCAAACGTGATGCGCCCGGTCTGGACACGTCCGGACTGACCGGCGTTCTGGACGTGGATCCCGAATCCCGCACCGCCGATGTGGCCGGCATGTGCACCTACGCGGACCTGGTGACGGCGACGCTGCCGTATGGCCTCTCGCCGCTGGTAGTCCCGCAGCTGAAGACCATCACGCTGGGCGGCGCGGTCAGCGGCCTGGGCATCGAGTCGTCGTCCTTCCGCAACGGGCTGCCCCATGAATCGGTGTTGGAGATGGACATCCTCACCGGCGCTGGCGATTTGCTCACCACCTCGCGCACCCAGCACCCCGAGCTGTTCCGCGCCTTCCCGAATTCCTATGGGACGCTTGGTTATTCAACCCGGCTCCGGATCGAGCTGGAGCCCGTCGCGCCGTTCGTGGCGCTGCGGCACATCCGCTTCCGCTCGCTGCCCGATCTGGTTGCGGCCATGGAACGCATCATCGACACCGGCGGGCAGGGCGGGACGCCCGTCGACTACCTGGACGGCGTCGTCTTCAGCGCCGACGAAAGCTACCTGTGCGTGGGCCGGCGGACCACCACTCCCGGCCCGGTCAGCGACTACACCGGCCGCGACATCTACTACCAGTCGATCCGGCACGACGCCCCGGGGGTGGAAGCCACCAAGGATGACCGGCTGACCATGAACGATTACTTCTGGCGCTGGGACACCGATTGGTTCTGGTGCTCACGCGCGTTCGGCGTGCAGAACCCGCGGCTGCGGCGCTGGTGGCCGCGCCGCTACCGGCGCAGCAGCTTCTACTCCAAGCTCATCGCGATGGATCGGCGGTTCGGCATCGCCGACCGGATCGAGACGCGCAACGGCCGCCCACCCCGCGAACGGGTGGTGCAAGACATCGAGGTGCCGGTCGAACGGACCTGCGACTTCCTGGAGTGGTTCCTGGACAGCGTGCCCATCACGCCAATCTGGTTGTGCCCCTTGCGTCTACGCGACCACCAGGGCTGGCCGCTGTACCCGATGCGGCCGGATCACACCTATGTCAACGTCGGCTTCTGGTCATCGGTGCCGGCCGGCTCATGCGAGGGCGCCACCAATCGGATGATCGAAGCCAAGGTGAGCGAACTCGGTGGCCACAAGTCGCTGTATTCCGAGTCCTACTACTCCCGCGAGGATTTCGACGAGTTGTACGGCGGCGAGGCCTACAACACCGTCAAGAAAACCTATGACCCCGATTCTCGTTTACTCGACCTCTACGCGAAGGCGGTGCAACGGCGATGACGACGACGAAAGAACCCCACCGCTCACCGACCGGCAAATTGAGCATGGCCGAGATCCTGGAGGTCTTCGCCGCGACCGGACGACATCCGCTGAGGTTCACCGCCTACGACGGCAGCACGGCGGGAAGCGAAGACGCCGAACTGGGCCTGGATCTTCGGACGCCTCGCGGGGCCACTTACCTGGCCACCGCGCCCGGCGAACTCGGCCTGGCTCGCGCCTACGTGTCGGGCGACCTGCAGGCCTACGGCGTGCATCCGGGTGACCCGTACCAACTGCTCAAGACGCTGACCGATCGGGTCGAATTCAAACGGCCGCCGGCGCGGGTGCTGGCCAACGTCGTGCGTTCGCTGGGCTTCGAGCGGTTGTTGCCGGTGCCACCGCCACCCCAGGAAACCCGGCCGCGGTGGCGCCGGGTCACCGAAGGGCTGATGCACAGCAAGACCCGCGACGCCGAGGCCATCCACCACCATTACGACGTCTCCAATGCCTTCTACGAACTGGTGTTGGGCCCGTCGATGACCTATACCTGCGCGGTGTATCCCGACGCCGAGGCGACGTTGGAGGATGCGCAGCAAAACAAGTACCGGCTGATTTTCGAGAAGTTGCGGCTGCAGCCCGGCGACCGGCTGCTCGACGTCGGCTGCGGGTGGGGCGGCATGGTGCGGTACGCCGCGCGGCACGGTGTCCGGGCGATCGGCGCCACCCTGTCAGCCGAGCAGGCGAAGTGGGCGCAGCGGGCCATCGCCGACGAGGGGCTGGCGGAGCTGGCCGAGGTGCGACACTGCGACTACCGCGACGTCGGCGAGACGCAGTTCGACGCCGTCTCCTCGATCGGTTTGACCGAGCACATCGGCGTCAAGAACTACCCGGCCTACTTCGGATTCCTGAAGTCGAAGCTGCGCACCGGCGGGCTGCTGCTCAACCACTGCATCACCCGCCACGACAACACCTCCACCTCGTTCGCCGGCGGATTCACCGACCGCTACGTTTTCCCGGACGGCGAGCTGACCGGCTCGGGCCGCATCACCTGTGCGGTCCAGGATGTGGGCTTCGAGGTGCTGCACGCGGAGAACTTCCGCCATCACTACGCGATGACGCTGCGCGACTGGTGCCGCAACCTGGTCGAGCACTGGGACGTGGCGGTCGGCGAGGTCGGCTTGCCGACCGCCAAGGTATGGGGCCTGTACATGGCGGCTTCACGGGTGGCGTTCGAGCAGAACAACCTTCAGCTCCATCACGTGCTGGCAGCCAACACCGACACACGCGGGGATGACGACCTGCCACTGCGGCCCTGGTGGACGGCCTGACGCGCTAGCCGTTGTCGATGCGGCGGGCGCCCAGCTCGTTCTGCAGCAGTTCGAGCGCGACCTCTTCGGGGTCGCGGCGGGGCGCAGACGACTCGCCGCGGACCGCCTCGGCGAGCATGTGTTCCTCTTCGTCGCGGCGCGCGGAATCGACGTCGGGTGCGGGCTCGGCGACGTTGGGAACCGCGCGCCCGGCTTCCTCGCCGGCGAGGGTGGGTGACGCGGCCGACGCCGGGGCGCCGGCCTCACACCGCACTCGCCAATCGACACCGAGCGCGTCTTTGAGCGCCTCGGCGATGACGTCGGCGTTGCGCTGTTCGCAGAGCCTCTTGGCCAGCGGCGCCGACTCGTGGCTCAGGACCAACGTGTTGCCCTCGATGGCCCGGACGGTCGCCCCGGCCAACATCACCTCGGTGGTACGGCTGCGCTGACGCACCTTTTCGCGCACCGTGGGCCACATGCTGCGCACCGCCGCGGTGTTGAGTTCGCCTGGCGCCGAAGCTGATTCGGCCGCCGACGCGGCGACGGATGCGGGCGGAGGCGACTCGGGTTCGGGCTTGGGCTTCGGTTCCGGTTGCGGTTCGGGCTTGCGAGCGGGCGCCGCGGAGGGCCGGGTGAACCGGGCGGGTTGTGCTTCGGCCTGGGCGCTGCGTGGCGTCGCAGTGGAAACTTCCGAGCCGGGGATCGACATGTCCAGCCGGGTCTCGATTCGCTCGACGCGTTGCAGCAGCGCCGATTCGGTGTCGCTGGCCGAGGGCAGCAGCAGCCGCGCGCACACGACCTCGAGCAGCAGGCGCGGCGCCGTGGCTCCCCGCATCTCGCCCAGCCCCGCCTGCACCACCTCGGCGTAGCGGGTCAGGGTCGCCGGCCCGATCCGGGTCGCTTGCTCACGCATCCGCTCCAGCACGTCCTCCGGCGCGTCCACCACGCCACGGCTGGCCGCATCCGGGACGGCCTGCAGCAGGATGAGGTCGCGAAACCGCTCGAGCAGATCGGTGGCGAACCGCCGCGGGTCGTGGCCGGCGTCGATCACCGACTCCACCGCGCCGAACAGCGCCGCGGCATCGGCGGCGGCAAGCGAGTCCACCGCGTCGTCGATCAGCGCCATGTCGGTGGCGCCCAGCAGGCCCAGCGCCCGTTGATAGGTCACGTGCGCGCCCTCGGCGCCGGCGACCAGCTGATCCAGCACCGACAGGGTGTCGCGAGGCGAGCCGCCGCCGGCGCGGATCACCAACGGGTAGACGGCGTCGTCGACGGCGACGCCCTCCTGCTCGCAGATCCGCGCGATCAACGCCCGCATGGTCTTCGGCGGCAACAGCCGGAACGGGTAGTGATGGGTGCGCGATCGAATCGTCGGCAGCACCTTCTCCGGCTCGGTGGTGGCGAAAATGAAGATGAGGTGCTCGGGGGGCTCCTCCACGATCTTGAGCAGCGCGTTGAACCCGGCCGTGGTGACCATGTGCGCCTCGTCGACGATGAACACCCGGTAGCGCGACTGCGCGGGCGCGTAGAAAGCGCGGTCCCGCAGCTCGCGGGTGTCGTCCACGCCGCCGTGGCTGGCGGCGTCGAGTTCCACCACGTCGATGCTGCCGGGCGCGTTCGGCGCTAGCGCCTGGCACGAGTCACAGACCCCGCACGGGTTGGCGGTCGGGCCCTGTACGCAGTTCAGCGAGCGGGCCAGGATGCGCGCCGACGACGTCTTCCCGCACCCGCGCGGGCCCGAGAACAAATACGCGTGGTTGATCCGACCGGCTTCCAGGGCGATCGACAGTGGTTCGGTGACGTGCTCCTGCCCCACCACTTCGGCGAACGTTGCCGGTCGGTACTTGCGGTAGAGGGCCACGGTCAGCAGGCTACCGGCGTCGGGTGACTAGGGCCCGCGGGGCGTCGAGCGTGAACGTGGGGCGCGATTTCGGCGATTTTCTCGACGTCAGTTCACGCTCGACGCGGACGACGCCAGCAGCGACTCCGACGCCGCCAGCAGCGCGCAGCTGGCCAGGCCGTCGACGGCGTCACGCAGGTCCGGCAGCGACGGGAAGGTCGGCGCGATCCGGATGTTGGTGTCCTTCGGGTCTTTCCGGTACGGGAACGACGCACCCGCCTCGGTGACCGCGATGCCGGCGTCCTTGGCCAGCGCGACGGTCCGCTTCGCCGTGCCGGGCAGCACGTCGAGGCTGATGAAGTAGCCGCCCTTGGGGTCGGTCCACGACGCGATCTTGGAGTCGCTGAGCCGCTGATCCAGGATCTCGGCCGCCAACGCGAACTTCGGCGCCAGGATCTGCTGGTGCCGCAGCATGTGCAGCCGCACCCCGTCGGCGTCGCGGAAGAAGCGCAGGTGTCGCAGCTGGTTGACCTTGTCGGGCCCGATCGACTTCTTTCCCGCGTATTGCAGGTACCAGGCGATGTTGCCCAGCGATCCGCCCAAAAAGCTCACGCCGGCGCCGGCGAAGGTGATCTTCGAGGTGGACGCGAACACGTAGGGCCGATGGGGGTTCCCGGCCGCGGCGGCCAGCCCGAGCACGTCGACCTGCCGGACGAAGTCATGCGTCAGGGTGTGCACCGCATATGCGTTGTCCCAGAACAACCGGAAGTCGGCCGCCGCGGTCCGCATCTGGACGAGCCGCAGGACGGTGTCCCAGGAGTAGGTGACCCCGGTGGGGTTGCCGAACACCGGCACCGTCCACATGCCCTTGATGGCCGCATCGGCAGCGACCAACTCTTCGATCAGGTCGACATCCGGCCCGTCGGACAGCATCGGCACGGGGATCATCTCGATGCCCATCGTCTCGGTGATGGCGAAGTGCCGGTCGTAGCCCGGCGACGGGCATAGGAACTTGATGCTCGGTTCGTCCTTCCAGGGGCGCTGCGAGTCCACCCCGCCGTACAACATCGAGAAGGCGACGAGGTCGTGCATCAGCTCCAGGCTCGAGTTGTTGCCCGCGATCAGGTTCTGCACCGGGATACCGAGCAGTTCCCCAAAGATGGCCCGCAGCTCGGGCAGGCCGTGCAGGCCGCCGTAGTTGCGAGTGTCGGTGCCCTCGCTGTCGCGGAAGTCGTCCCCGGGCAGGCTCAGCAGCTGGTTGGACAGATCGAGCTGGGCGGGTGCCGGCTTGCCGCGGGTCAGGTCCAGGGAGAGCTTCTTGGCCTGCAGGTCCGCGTAGTCCTGCTGGTGACGAGTGTTCGCAGCCGCGAGCTCGGCCGGGGTGAGGGACTCCAGCGACACCATGAACCCTTTCGCTGTCGAAGCGGGAAACCAGTCGCGGCGGAGCCGGGCGAAGCGGGTCGCCACTCATCGGACATAGGGGACCCCGCGCACCCGACAGAGCCCATTGACCCTTGCTGCCTTCCGGCCCTGGGGGAGTTCACAGGATAGACGCCGCGCGGGGTCCAGCGACGAGTGTAATACCCGCCTCGGAGTCGACGTTGAGCAACTGGCGGGGGTCATCTGGCCCTCGGTTACCATGGCCACGGAGGATTCGCCTAGTGGCCTATGGCGCTCGCCTGGAACGCGGGTTGGGTTAACAGCCCTCGCGGGTTCAAATCCCGCATCCTCCGCCATTGGTCCGCCAAGCGGACACGTACGAATTGATATGGATTCGGGTCGGCCGGCTTTAGGCTGGCGTGGACTCACCAGCACGAGGAGGGGTATGGGGCGCAAGGTCGCCATCCCGTGGCACGCGTCATTTTCGATCGCTGCCGGCGTCCTCTACTTCTTTTTCGTGTTGCCGCGTTGGCCCGAGCTGATGGGCGACACCGCACACTCGCTGGGGACTTCGCTGCGCATCGTGACGGGTGCGCTGATTGCGCTCGCGGCGCTGCCCGTGGTGTTCACGCTGCTGCGCACCCGCAAGCCCGAGTTGGGGACGCCGCAGCTGGCCCTGTCCATCAGGATCTGGTCGATCGTGGCCCACGTGCTGGCCGGGGTGCTGATCATCGGGACGGCGATCAGCGAGATCTGGCTGAGCCTGGACGCCGCGGGGCGGTGGTTGTTCGGGATCTACGGGGCGGCCGCCGCGATCGCATTGCTCGGCATTTTCGCCTTCTACCTCTCCTTCGTCGCCGAGCTACCCCCGCCGCCGCCCAAACCGATCAAGGCGAAGAAGCCCAAGGAGCGCCGCGTGCGGCGCAAGAAGGGCGCCGAAGCCGAAGCCGAAGCCGAAGCCGAAGCCGAAGCCGAAGAAACAGAAGAAGCCGACGAAGCCGACGAAGGCGCGCCGGACGAGGCGGAGGCCGCCGCTGCCGAAGCCGAAGAAACAGAAGAAGCCGAGGCGGCCGAGCCTGCGGCGGCCCCTACCGAAGTCACCGCGGAAACCGACGCTGAGGCGGCACCGGAGCCGGCGGCCGAGGCGACGCCCGTCAAAGACACCACCGAGCCGTCCGACGCGGCCGCCGACGAGTCGAAGGCCAAGCTGCGCAACCGGCGCCCGACCGGCAAGGGGTCACACCGGATGCGCCGCAGGCGCACTCGGGCCGGTGTGGCCGTAGACGAAAACACCGACGAGGAATAGTCAGCGCCGCCGTAGCTGCTCCACGTAGGCGGCGATACGGCGCAGCGTCTCGTCCGTCCCCCACATCCGGCGCACCTCGTCGTCGACGTCGCGGGCCTCGCGGATCCGCGCCATCGCCGGGGCGTGCAACTGATTCTTCGTCTGCCGGTAGGCGTCGGCGGGGATGCTGCCCAGGTCCGATGCCTCCGCCACGGCCGCCTCGACGAGCTCGTCGGCGACGATGCGGTGGGCCAATCCGCGGGCCACGGCCTCCGCGCCCCGATAGTTGCGGCCCCCGAGCAGCACCTCGTCGGCATGGATTCCGCAGGCGTAGCGCATGACCTCCAAGGCTGCGACCGGGAACGGCACCCCGACGCGCACCTCGGCCGCGCCGATCTGCGCCTCCGGGCCGATCAGGCGGCGGTCGCAGGCGCACGCGAGCACGCAGCCGCCCGCGATGGCGGCGCCGTTGATCGCGGCGACGGTCGGCCCCGGATAGCTGAACATCGCATCGAACGCCGCGGACAGCGCGGGGACCAGCCGATCGGTGTAGCCGGTGCCGCCCTGCACCACCCGATTGAGGTCGACGCCGGCGCTGAAGGCGCGGCCGGCGCCGGTGACCACCAGCGCGCCGGCGTCCGAACGCGCCAGCTCGCGCACCGCCAAAGTCAGCTCTTCGAGCAGCTCGACATCCTGCGCATTGACCGGACCGGACGACAGCGTCAGCACCTGCACGGTCCCGACGGTGCTGATGTCGATCATGATCATTCCTCCGATCAGCGGCTGACGGTCGCAAGGACCACGGGAATCGGCGTGTTCTCGTCGGTGTGATAGCTCGCGCAGACCCGGTGGTAGCCGTCGGCGATCTGCAACGCAACCCCGGCCATGAAGTCTCCGCGCACCAACAGGATGGGTGACAGCGGTAGGCCCTTTTCGATCTTGGTCAGGTCCGCGGCGACGTGGGGATTGTCCACCGGAAGCAGGCTCAGCTGCGCCGCCCGCAGAATGTCTTTTGCCTTCCGGTGCGCCACGGTCCCGGATTTCAGCTTTTTGATCACCTTCTTCACGGTTTGCTTGTCCGCAAGCATGGTGAGGTAGTCCGCCGCCGCCGGAAAGTCATGAGCCTCAGGCTTTTCCAGCCATTTCACGCTGAGCATCGCGTTACTCCCTTCGCCGGCTCCGACATCGACGCAGCCTACCGGTTCGGCCCCGCGAAATTTGGGATCGGTAGCAACCGAAGCGTTCTGTACTTGCGTCAGGACGACGCCATTGGGGCGGCGCACGAAGGAAGGAACCACAAGTGAAACGTCATCTCGCAGCTGCGATTGCGACCCTGGGCTGCGCCGCGGCTTCAGTGGCCTTGGTGGGGTGCTCGGGCGGCGGCCACAGCGCATCGCCCGCGTCGAGCACGACGGCCAGCGTCGCCACAGGCACCAATGCGCAAGTCAAGGTGGGCGGTACCGACCTGGCCGGCGTGAACCCCGCGTCGGTGACCTGTGTGCGGACCGGCGGCAAGATCAACATCGGCAGCGGCTCCACGGGCGGGGCCCAGCAGGCGCTGGCCGTCGTGATGACCGACGAGGCCACCCCGAAGGTCCAGTCGCTGGCCCTCGTTGTCGACGGCAACGCCCTGGCGGTCAGCGACAACATGGGCGCGAAGGTGGGTTCGGCCAACGTCGCGGTCGATGGCAAGACCTACACCATCACCGGTCAGGCCCAGGGTGCCGACATGAAGAATCCGATGGCGGGAATGATCACCAAGGACTTCAACATCAAGGTGTCCTGCGGCTGATCGGTTGCGGCCTCGAGCGGCGGACGTGCCTCACTCACGCGTCCGCCGCTCGCGGTTTGGCCAACCAGACGCCGCCCCCGGACTTATGATGCAGCCGTGTCGATCTCGGACGAATTGGCGAAGGCGCGTCGTATGGCGCTCGCCGCCGATGAGGCCGGTGCGCGGGATCTGCTGCTCTCGCTGATTCCGAGGATCGAGCGGGAGGATCGAGACGACTTCATGGTGGAAGCCCTTGCGCAGCTTGGGGAGATCTATCTCGCGCGCGGAGCCTACGACGGGGTCCGCGAATCCGTCCGCCGCATCCGGGACTGCGTGGCGATCTACGCCGGCATCGTCGCCGGCGATGAACGGGTGCGGCTGTCCGGCGCCGAGATCACACTGATGATCCGCCGCTACTCGCGGCGCGCCCAGTTCCTGCAGACCGGTCTGGCCGCGGCGCTGGGCGACCACGATGGCGCGGCGGCGGAGCTGGGGCGCTTGGGCGACAACGACTCCGGTTCGGAGCCCGGTGAACTCACCGACGAACACCGGTACCTGTGCACCCTGGCGCATGTCCTGTGCGCCACCGCGCTGTGCGACGACGACCTGCATGTCCGGTCGGTCCCATTGTGGCAGAACGTTCTTGACGGCCTCGAGCACACTGGCGGCGGCGCTGAGCGGTCCGACTATCTGTGGGTCGCCGCCGCGACCGGGTACGGCAGGTTCTGCGTGGAAACCGGTCGGTTGTCAGAAGCGGAGCCGTGGCTGCGCCGCGCCGAAGCGCGCGCGCGAACCAACGGCTGGGAATTGGCCACGGCCAGAGCGCAATTGGAGCGCGCCGCGGCGCGCTGGGGGGCGAACGACCACGCCGGCACCGAGGAGCTGGTGGGACAGGCCTATCCCGTCATCGCCCGTCATGACCGGGCCCACGACGTCGCCCGGTGCTGGCTGTACATGGGACTCACTCGGCTGGCAGCCGGCGCACTGGAGGCCGCCGACGAATGCTGGGAACACGCCGAGCGGCACTGGCGGGAGTTGGGAAAACCACTGCCCCTGCACCGCATCCTGTTGCAGCGCAGCTGGATCGCCATCTTCTGGAGCCACTTCTCGGACGCGGTCGAGCTGATCGCGCAGGCGCGGGAGCTGCTGGACTCCTCGCCGCGCAGCAGCTGGCTGCAATACGCCCAGCTCGACAATCATCTCGGCACGGTCTGGCGCGCGGATGCGTTGGCGGATCTCGGCTTCGACAGCTCGGGCGATCCCGATGAGACGCTGCAGGAAACGGAGGCGCGCCAGGCCGAGGGCCTCGGCGTCCTGCGCGGCGAGGTCGGCACACCGGAGTACTGGCGCGGGATGGCCAAGCTCGAGCAGGCCGCCGAGCTCAAGGTGCCGGCCGCGCTGGCCGTCGACTCGGTGCGGTATTCGATCGCCGACGCCGACGCGAGGGCCCGCTGGGCCACCGGCATTTCGGCGCCCATCCTGGCCGGCGCCTTCGCCGTGGCCTGGGAGTGGGAGAACACCACGCTGATCAGTGAGCTCGTCGAATACCACAGTGCGCGTGGAACTTTCGAGGGTCTGCAACGTCCGCGACTCGGCGAATGGGCCTCGACGGCCCTCGCGTCGGTGCCCGTCGACGCCGACGCCGAGCCCGCCGCCCTGTCCGCCGCCGGCCCATCCGTCGCGGCGGGCGCCTCGTTGACCAGGCTAGGAGCGTTGCCGCCCTTGCGGATGCAACCCGGGGAGGCGCCGATCCTGAGCCACTACCGCGCCCTGGCATTGCAGCGCTACGGGCGCGAGGTCACCGCGGCCGAGCCCGCTTGGTGCACGTGGCCGTGAGTGAGCCCGACCGGCCGACATTGACGCTGCGCTACGCCGACCTCGGGATCGCGACGTACGCCAGCCTCCAGATCGTCGGTCAGCCGTCGAGAACCGTCACGTGGGTGCTGGAAGAGCCGCTGCTGCTGGCCGCGCTGCAAGAACTCAGCGCCGCCCTGCCCGAGCCGCACGGTGACGAAACCCGGCGTGACGCCATCGAGCGCGCGCTGACCACCGGACCATTCGCCAAGCCGGACACCGAACTCACCGTCGCCTACATCCTCGGCGTGCTGCTGATCGGTGCGCCCGGGTGGCAGCTGTTGGCCGAATGCATGACCTCGCCCCGGGCGGTGCTGTTCGTCTCGCCCAGCGCGCGGCTGGCGCGAGTGCCCTGGGGACTGCTGGCGATTCCGAAATCGGGCCCCAGCAAAGAGGAACTGGTGCGTGCGCGCCAGGACGCGATCACCGCGAGCGGCCGCGCCGCGGCCCAAATCCCTTGGCGGCTGGACAACATCGACGAGTTGACCGACGGCCATCGGCTGATGGAGTTGGTCGACGTGCTGATGGCGGTGCCGCCCAACATCGTGCACTCGCCGCGCACGCCCGCCGGCTGGGACGCCCGGCGCGGCGGGCCACCGCTGCTGGTTCTCGACCCACGGGTGCCGGGGCAGCGACCGGACTCCGCGCTCGGCTCGGTGCTGGGCAGGCCATCGCCGCACACGCCGCTGGCGCGGCACTTCGCCGAACTCCTCGAACGGCGTCCCGTCCTGCCGCATGCCGACACCGTGGTCGACCTGTTCCGTCGCCAAGATGCCGATCGCGCCTGGCTGGCCGGCCTGCTCGCTCAAACCCCTTGCCGGCTGCTCTATGTCGGGCACGCGAGTTCGGCGACCGAACAACACGACGGGGGAACTCGGGCGGACCGGGCGGCCCTTCACCTGGCCGACACGGCGGCTATCCCCGGGGATGCCAACACAATCGGCGATCACCGCCCGCTGACCGCCTCGGATCTGATGGCCCTTCGATTGCCGATGCCGCCGCGCGTGGCGCTGCTGGCGTGCGGCTCGGGGGGTGACTATCAATTCGATGAGGCGACCGGGGTGGTGGCGGCGATGATCCTCAACGGCGCGCAGTTGGTGACCGCCACCTTGTGGTCGCTGCCGACGACGGCCGCGTATCGGCAATTTGAGTCGCGCGATGCGCTGGGCGCGCAGCAGGCCGACCCGATGGCGGATCTGGTGGCCGCGGTGGACGCTTCGCACGATGTCGCGCCGGAGGCGGGATGCGAGGTGAACCGTTGGCAGCGGGAACAGCTGCGGCGCTGGCGCGGCGGTGATGTCAGCGCCAGCCCGCTGTATTGGGCCGCCCTGGTCACGTTCGCGGTTGACGGCGCCCGCTGACGCTCACAGCGACGCCACCCAGGCCGCGTGGACGGCCAGCACATCGTCGGGCAGCGAAAGCTCCTCGCGTGCCGTCGGATCGAAGGCCACCAGCACGAGCAGGCCCGGCCGCAGCATGGATAGGTCGCGACCACCCTCGCGTCGCGCCAGCTTGCCGATGAACGTCTCACCCGAGACGGCCACCACCTCGATGAACGCCTGACGTTTGACCTTGCGCACGGTGCCGACCCCGACGGTACGGTTTCCCGCATCCCCGCGACGGCGGGACCCGAACCATTCACCCGACAGCTTGTTCATGCGACCAGGGTGCTGCCGAATACCGGCTACCGAACCCAACTTTGTGGCTGCCGCAAACTTTGCGATGGCCCTATTCTGTGCTGATGAGCGCCGAACCGCAGGTAGCGACCGCCGTGGGGGGTGAGGCGGTGGGCCAGCCGCGGCGGTTGGTTATCGAGGCGGCCTGGCGCGCCATCGGTCCGGGTGTGGAGGCTTTCAGCGCCGACGACGGGGGTCCGCTGAGCCGGACCGTCAAACGCATCATCGACCCATTGGTGCTGCGACTGCGCGGCAATCCGGCGTATTCGGCCCCGGTCGTGACGCGCGAGACGGCACGCGCCATGCACGACCTCATCGTCGGCAGTGGTTCCGAATTACGCTCGGCCGCAGCCTGGTTCGAGGCGCTCAAACTGGAGCGCCGCCGGCAGCGGATACGCAGCGGGAACGCCCAGGAATTGTACTTTCCGGTCTGCTTCGAGCTCGCCGTCACGAAAGGCGCACCGACGCCGCATGATTACGCGACGGCGGCGGCGGTGCTCGGTGACATCCACCGGGATCGCGATCGCACCGCGATCGAGGTGCTGCACCGATACGTGGCGGACGCCGAGGTCGTTGCCAGGCTGGCCAAGCAGTTGGAACGCAGTTGGCGCGACGTGCGGGCGGGCGAGGCCGTCGTCGACTCGTTGCGGGGCGAGCTCGACACGGTGTTGGGCGCGGCCGGCAGCCATGGCGCCGCGGCGGCACGTCAGCGCGTCTGGTCGGCGATGATCGCCGGCACCACCCCGTATAACATGGGTGCGCTGGCCCGCACCGACACGACGCGGCTGCCATGGTCGATCGTCGAGCTGGGCTTGAGTTCGATTGCGCCGCAGCGTCCTCCGGCGATCTCCCGGGGTACGGATGGGGACCGCCCGCTGGACCGCAGCATCGTGGACCGCGTGCGCGCGACCCTGCGCCGCGCCCTGGATCGCGACGCGCTGCCCGAAATCCCGTTGCTGTGCGAGGAAGAAGTCGACCGGGCCTGCGCGCCGTGGGGGCTGCTGGCCGAAGACAAACAAGCCACTTTGGTGGCCGGCATCGAGGTCGCGGTGCAGCTGGCTCCGCTGGACCCATCCGCTTCTTGCCGCTATGACTTGGCGACCCAGATTCAGGCACGACTTCGCAAGGAAGCCTACGTGTTACACGCCCGGCGCTATCTGGCCGACAACGGACCGATTCATCCGCGCCAACAACAGGTGGTCGACGACCTGGGCGCCTACGCGCAGCCGTACCTGAGCCGGCTGTGGGCCCGGCTGCATGGTCGCGACGTCTGGCAGGAACCCTGTGCCGACGTCGACGACGTGCGCGCACTGCTCGACGGGGTGGCGCGCTCGGTGAGCCTCGACCACCGGCAACGAATCAAATCGATGCTGGAATTGCAGGTGGCCGGATGAGACTTGTTGCTGATGCCGGGCTTTGGAGCACCTGGCCCGTCGATGCGCCCGTCGCGACGCCACTGGTCGCGCTGCTCGAAGTCAGCGGCGCGGTGCTGTCCTGGTCGGTGGACGATCCCGACGATGCGGCTCCGCACATCACGTTCACCGATGTGTCGCGCGCGGACTGGTTGTGGCGGATCTTCGGCGAGGCCGGCCATGTCGCGCTGGTGTCGGCCATGAACCACACGACCGGGCGCCCCCACAGCATCGAGCTCACCGGCGTCGAGCTGGTGCCGGGCTCGATCGCCCCGCTGCGCAGGCTGGCCATCGGGCATTGGCTGCGCCGGTGGTGGCCGGCCAGCAGGCAGGACGGCATCGCCGGCCTGGACCGCGCGCTGCTCGATACCGAGGTCGCGCTGTTGACCGCCGGGGCGCAGAGCTTCTTTCCCGACGACACCCTGGACTCCGATGTGGCGCAGCTGCTGGCGCCGCACGCCGCCGCGCTGATAGGCCATGTCCGCAGCGATGATTCACGGATCGTCGACCTGGTACGTGCCGGTGCCGGGCTCGCCGACGAATTCGGCGCGGACGGCGATCGGTGGTCCGAATTGATTGCGGCAGTTGATGATACGGACGTGATCATTGCCCCGCCGAGCGATCGTCGCGACGATTACGCGCTGGCCGCCGGTGCCGGCGCGGGTCCGCGCGGCGCGGGCGTGATAGCACGGGGCGTCGCGTCCATCGCCTGGAGCGGGGTTCCCCCCGCGATCTTCGACGCCGCCGAGAGCACCGTCGACTGGAGCATCGAGTCCGGCGGCACGGGGGTGGTCGCCGTCGTGCAGGCGGCCGTCATCGGGCCGGACCCGGCAACCGGCCTACCGGTGCGGCTGCGCTCGGCGCCCATCGACGGCACCGGCACCCTGGACGCGACCGGGCGCGCCACCCTTGCGCTGAAAGACGCCCAGCGGCGCGCCCTGACGGAGTCGGCGGCATGGGACCACGATTGGTCGACGACATCGGTGGTCGTCGGCGCCGAAACAGCCGAAGCCGCCGAAATGCGGGAGCGGGCGCGCCGGTGGGCGCGGGCGCGCCAGGACCTGCCGCCGCGAGACGCGTTCCTGGCCGAGATTCTGGCGTCGGAATCTGCCTATTAGGTCTACTAAGAACCCCGCTCATTCCCTATGCTGAGCGAGTGCCAAACACCTATCGCGTCGTTCAGTGGAACACCGGAAACGTCGGCAAGAGCTCACTGAAATCGATCGTCACCAACCCCACGCTGGAATTGGTCGGCTGCTACGCCTGGTCACCGGAGAAGGCCGGCCGCGACGCCGGCGAACTCGTCGGCATCGAGCCGCTCGGCATCAAGGCGACCAACGACATCGACGAGCTGCTGGCGCTCAAGCCGGACTGTGTGGTCTACAACCCGATGTGGATCAACGTCGACGAGCTTGTCCGCATCCTGTCCGCCGGCGTCAACGTGGTGACCACCGCCTCGTTCATCACCGGACACAACCTCGGCGACGGCCGTGACCGTATCTTGGAGGCCTGCGACAAGGGCGGTTCCACCATCTTCGGCTCGGGTGTCAGCCCGGGCTTCGCCGAACTGTTGGCCATCGTGTCGGCCATGGTGTGCAACCGGATCGACAAGGTCACCGTCAACGAGGCCGCCGACACCACCTTCTATGACTCGCCGGAGACCGAGAAGCCCGTCGGCTTCGGCCAGCCGATCGACCATCCCGACCTGCCGGCGATGGCCGCGAAGGGCACGGCCATTTTCGGCGAGGCCGTCCGGCTGGTGGGCGACGCGCTCGGAATCGAGCTGGACGAGGTGCGCTGTGTCGCCGAGTTCGCCCAGACCACCGAGGACCTGGTCATGGCTTCCTGGACCATCCCCGCGGGACACGTCGCGGGGACCTACATCAGCTGGCAGGGCATCGTCAACGGCAAGGTCCTGATCGACCTCAACGTCCGGTGGAGGAAGGGGCAGACCCTGGAACCCGACTGGAAGATCGAGCAGGACGGCTGGGTCATCCAGGTCGACGGCCAGCCCACGGTCACCACCAAGGTCGGCTTCCTGCCGCCGCCGTACTTCGAGGCCACCACGCTCGAGGAATTCATGGACCTCGGACACATCATGACGGCGGTGCCCGCCATCAACGGGATCGCCGCCGTCGTCGCCGCGGCGCCGGGAATCGCCACCTACGCCGATCTTCCGCTGACACTGCCGCGCGGCAACGCCTACGTCGGATAGCCCGGTTCAGCCCTCGCCCGCCGCCATGGCCTCGCCGACATTCGCCCGTCGCCGAGCGGGTTTGGCGTAGCGGGCGCCCAGGGACGGCACCGCGAGCGGGCCTTGGTCACGGACCGCCTCGATGGCGTTGCGCAGCGGACGGGCAAGGCCCGCAAAGGATCCCATGTCGAACAGCAGCGGCGTCAACAGCCGGTTGTGGACGAACCCGAAGGCGCTGCCCGTCTCTGGGTCGGCCCAGCCGAGTGTTCCGCCCAGGCCGACGTGACCGAAACCGCGGAGCAAACCGGGAACCGGCGACTCGTGGTAGCCCAGGTGAAAAGGCATGGGCACCACCATGTTCGCGTCGGGCCACTTGCGGCGCGCCTGCCCGGCCAGCCCGCGGGTCAGGTCCTCGGAGAGGAACTTCTTTCCGTCGATGCGGCCGTCGTTGGCCAGGACAGCGAACATCTTGGCGAGGCCCCGACCGGTGACCACGCCGTTGGCGGCGGGGATCTCGCCGTCCAGGAACGGGGTGTCGCCTTTGATCAGGGAGATGACGCCGGGGAAGTACATCGCGCCCAGCGCGCCGGAGAACGGCAGGCCGGCCACCCGCGGCGCGATGAAGCTGAATACCGGTGCGCGCAGCCTGCCCTGCGGTATCAGGATCTGGGCCGCCGTGGTCGGTGAGCCTTGCGGTGGGCGCCCCAGGTGCAACCCGTCGGTGTTGAGCGGACGCGCCACCTCCTGGCGGATCAGCTCGCGCATGCCCTTGCCGGTCACCGCCCTGGCCAGACCGGACAGCAACCACCCGTAGGTGAGCGCGTGGTAGGCCTGCACACCGCGCAGGTGATCGACCGGCGCCGCCGCCAGCCGCTCCTCCATGAGGAGGTGGTCCATCAGTTCCGTCTTGCTGACCCCGCGCAGGTGTGACAGCCCGGACCGGTGCCGCAGGACGTCGCGGACCGTGATCTCGGCCTTCCCGTTGGCGGCGAAGTCGGGCCAGTAGTCGGCGACGGGCGCGTCATAGGAGAGCAGGCCGCGGTCGGCGAGCCGGTGAATCACCGTGGAGGCGACCCCTTTGGTCGCCGAGAACACCATGGCGCCGGTGTCCGCCGTCCAGCGCTGGGTGCCGGCCCGGTCCGACCAGCCGGTCCAGACGTCCACGACGGGAATTCCGTCGACGTAGACGCTCAGCGCTCCCCCGCCGAACCGGCGACCGGGAAACAGCTGGGAGAACAGTCTGATGGCGCTCGCGAAACGAGGGTCGGCAGCACCGGACACACCGCGTGGCAAACCAGCGTCGGTGACCAGCAGAGTCGACGGCGTCACCGCGTCGCGACGCCTCGAGCGTTCACGAGCTTGAAGCTATCAGTCGTCCGGTGGCTCGGGTTTCGAACCGCGGCCTTCTTCGGTGGGTGAGTCCCCCAGATACCGCCTCAGCCGCAGCAGCTGATTGACCACCATGCCGATGCCGAGCAGCATCAACACCACCACTACTGCCACCACGATCGCGGTGCTCACCCGTCCATGATGACAGGGCGGGGGTTTCGATATCTCCTGTTGAGGGGTAGCCAGCACGCCATGAGCAACGAAGACAAGCTGAAGAACAAGATCGAGGACCTCGGGGGCCGCGCGAAGGAAGCCATCGGCAAGGCGACCGGCGACCACGACACCAGGGACGAGGGCAGGGCGGACCAGGCGAAGTCCAGCCTGAAGGACGCCGGCGAAAAGGTGAAGGACGCCTTCAAGAAGTAGTGAACATCCGCAAGCTATCGGCCATGTCGGCCGCGGCGCTGGCGGGTGCGTTCGTGGCGAGCGCGCCCGCCGCGTCCGCGGCGGCCGAGCCGTGTCCCGACGTCGAAGTCGTCTTCGCCCGGGGATCCGGGGAAGCGCCCGGTGTCGGCGGGATCGGTCGGCCGTTCATCGACGCGTTGCGCTCGCAGGTCGGCGGCAGATCACTGACCGTGTATCCAGTCAATTACCCTGCCAGCACTGACTTTTCCAGCCCTGACTTCCCGCTCACTGTGATCGACGGCATCCGGGACGCCAGTTCGCACCTCGAATCGATGGCGGCGAATTGCCCTAATACCAAAGAGGTGCTCGGCGGCTACTCGCAGGGCGCGGCGGTGGCGGGCTACACCACCTCGGCCGCCGTGCCCGCGGGCGTGCCCGCCTCCACCGTGCCCGCACCGATGCCGCCGGACGTCGCGAAGCACGTCGCCGCCGTGACATTATTCGGCACCCCATCGGGCCAGTTCCTGCAGAAGTACAACGCGCCGCCGCTGACCATCGGGCCGCTGTATCAGCCGAAGACGCTCGAACTGTGCGCGCAGGGCGATCCGATCTGCGGGAACGCCGACACCACCAACTTCGCCGCGCACACATCGTATCCGGTCAACGGCATGACGAACCAAGCCGCCAACTTCGCCTCCAGCCACCTCTAGATTTTGCGGTCTTGCACAATGAGCCCATGCGGGTTCTGATCACGGGTGGTACCGGTTTCGTCGGCGGGTGGACGGCCAAGGCAATCTCCGATGCGGGGCACTCCGTGCGATTCCTGGTCCGCAACCCCGACAAGCTGCACACCACCGTCGCCAAGCTGGGCGTCGACGTATCGGACTTCGCCGTCGCCGACATCATCGATCGCGTCGCGGTGCGCGCGGCCTTGCAGGGGTGCGACGCCGTCGTGCACAGCGCCGCGCTGGTCGCGACCGACCCGCGCCAGACACCCGAGATGCTCGCCACGAACATGCAGGGCGCTCAGAACGTGCTGGGCCAGTCCGTCGAGCTCGGCCTGGATCCCATCGTCCACGTGTCCAGTTTCACCGCGCTGTTCCATCCGGACCTGGAGACGCTGACCGCGGACCTGCCGGTGGTGGGCGGGGCGGACGGATACGGGACGTCGAAGGCGCAGGTCGAGATCTATGCGCGGGGGTTACAGGATGCGGGCGCGCCGGTCAACATCACCTATCCCGGCATGGTGCTCGGCCCGCCGGTCGGCGACCAATTCGGTGAGGCCGGCGAGGGGGTGCGGGCGGCCGTGCAGATGCACGCGATCCCCGGCCGCAGCGCCGCGTGGCTGATCGTCGACGTCCGCGATCTGGCCGCGCTCCACACGGCGTTGCTCGAGCCCGGGCGCGGGCCACGCCGCTACACCGCCGGCGGTCATCGGGTGCCCGCGGCCGACCTCGCGAACCTGCTCGGGGAGGTTGCCGGGACGCCGATGGTCGCCGTCCCGATCCCGGACAGCGCGCTTCGCGTCGCGGGCGCGGTGCTGGATCGGGCGAACCGTTTCCTGCCCTTCGAAACGCCGTTCACCTGGGCCGGCATGCAGTACTACACGCAGATGCCGGCGTCCGACGATTCCCCGAGCGAACGGGACCTCGGCATCACCTTTCGCGATCCCAAGGAGACGGTGGCGGACACCTTCGCGGCGATGCGCGCCGAAGGCGGCTAGCACTGTGCGTCTCAGCCGGCCGGCTTGATTTCCAGGCCGACGTGCACCTTGTCGATGCCGCCGCGGACGATCGAGTGCGCGTAGAACCACGGCGCGTGGTACCAGTACCGCTTGAGGACGGCGTTGTAGACGCGTCGCGTCTCCGACTTCGGTAGCACCCTGGCTGTCGCTTCGACCTCGTCGCTCTTCGGCTTGCCCAGCGCGCCGCTCTTGGCGATCGTCACCCTGGGAGTGTTGTTGATTCGCTTGGTTTTCCACGAACCGTCGTCGGTGATCACCAAGAGCGTGTCGTCGCCGTCGGGCACGCCCCAGATCGGTGTCGGTTTCGGACGGCCATCCTTGGTGAACGTCGTCAAGAGCAAGTACTTGGACTGAATAACGTCCTTGAAGCTGGGGGTCACGCGTCTTCCCTATCTATGAATGGAATGCCCCAAGCCTATCCCCGATAGTTAAGAAACTTAAACTTGACTAGTGGCGGCGCAGGTCATCCCATCGCGGCCGAAATGGATTGGCTCACCGGGCAACTGTCGATCCTTCGCGACCGTGGTCGGCTCGCCTGAAGCTTGACCACCGCGATGTCGGGTGCAAGCATGTCAGCTACCCCGTTTGGGCGATCGCCCAAACCAGCGGGCTGACGGTTTCTCGGAAATGAGACGGCTCCATGGCAAAGCGAACCAGGTACAGCGAATACCACGATCGGTACGCGAATTACCGGCGAGAGCTCGACCAAGACGGCATCCTGGTAATGGTCTGCCAGGAGCGCCGGCCGCGCGGTAGGACCACAACGTGACGGCAGCCGAACGACCCAAGGCGCGCGACTCGACGACGCGCGACATGCTGGTGGCCGCGACGAGTCAGATCATGCTCGAGGAGGGCTACGCCGCGGCCACGTCGCGCCGCGTGGCAGCCAAGGCCGGCGTCAAACCGGCGTTGGTGCACTACTACTTCCCCACGATGGACGACCTGTATCTGGCCGTCTTCCGCCGCGGCGCGGCCGTGTACCTGGAGCGCCAGCAGGAGGCGCTGGCGTCCGACCGGCCGTTGCACGCCTTCTGGGATACCCTCATCGAGCCCAAGGACACCCGGCTGCTGCTGGAATTCATGGGACTTGCCAACCACCGCAAGGAGATTCGCGCCGAGATCGCCACGTGGTCGGACCGGTGGCGCGAGCAGCAGATCACCGCGCTGAACTTCATCATCCGCGAACACGACATCGACACCGACGAGTTCCCGCCCGCGGCCATCGCGGTCTTCATCGCCTCGATCGGCCGCACCCTGATCCTGGAAGAAGGGCTGGGATCCTCCGGGGGCCACCAAGCCGCCATCGCCCTGGTCAACCGGCTCCTGGACAAGTACGAGATGCCCGAGCCGAAGGGCCGCCGCGGCCGCAAGGGCTGAGCCGGCTAGCGTCGTCACCGAACGTGCACTGGGGGCGGGATTTCGGCCATTCTTCCGCCCTGAGATCACGTTCGGCGAGTTTCACGCACCCGTCCTCACTCAGGGCAAGACGACCCGCAGCCGCTCCCAGCCGCGCACGGTCGACGTCGACGCCAATTGTGCGGTGTCGTAATCGATGTCCCATTCGGGCCACCGGTTGAGGATCTCGTCGAGCGCGACGCGGCCCTCGAGGCGAGCCAGGTTGGCGCCCAGGCAGTAGTGCACACCTTTTCCGAACGTGATGTGTGAGATGTTGTCGCGGCGGATGTTGTAGGTGTCCGGATCGGTGTAGCGGCGGTGATCGCGATTGGCGGCGCCGAACAACAGCAGCATGGCGCTGCCCGCCGGGACCGTCGTGCCGTAGCACTCGAAATCCTTTGCCATCCAACGCGCGACGTGCGGACCGGTGGGCTCGAATCGCAGCGTCTCGTCGATGGTACGGGTCAACAGTGACCGGTCCTCGTAGACTTCGCGGCGCTGGTCGGGGTGCTCGGCGAGCACCTTGGCCAGCCAGCCGATCAGGCGGCCGGTGGTCTCGTTGCCCGCGCCGGCGACCACCTGCGTGTAGTGCAACACCTCTTTGCGAGTCAGCTTGCGGTGCACCCCGTTCTCGTCATCGAATTCGACATTGAGCAGAGTCGTCATCAGGTCATCAGAGGGGTTTTTGGAGCGCCAGTCGACATAGTCGGCATAGATCCGGCCGTCGGCGATGGAGTCGGCGTCGGCGACCTTCAACGGTGCGCCCGGCTTGGTGCGCAGGTTGGCATCGTTGGCGTCGCGCACCGAGATCTGTTCGGATTCCGGAATTCCCAGCAGCATGCCGATCACGCGCATCGGCATCATGGACGCCAGCTCGGCGATGATGTCGAAACCGCTGGATCCGACCAGCGGATCCAGGCAACATACGCAGTATTGCCGAATCTGGTCCTCGAGGGCGGCCATCCGGCGGGGGGTGAACACTCGCGACATCAGTCCGCGCAACCTGGAGTGTTCCGGCGGGTCCTGAAACATCATGACGCCGCCGGGCATGTCGAATTTCGACTGGACCAGCTCGAGGATGTCGCTTCGCCGGTTGGAGAACGTCTCCCAGTCGGCCAGTCCATGTTCGACGTCGGAATACCTTGACAGGGCCCAGAAGTCGTAGCGCTCGTTGTAGTAGATCGGCGCCTCTTCACGAAGCCGCGCATAGATCGGGTAGGGGTTGGCATTGATGTCGACGTCGTAGGGGTCGTAGTAGACGGTGTCGTTGGTGACGGTCATCGATGCTTTCCTTACTTCAGGCAGCTGCCGGCGGGCAGATCGCCGTGAGATCGTCCAGCGCAGCGGCGGGGACCGGCGATCCATTGAATGCACGACAGACGCCGACCATGGTGATCCTCGCCGTCCATCCGGCCCATGACATCCTCCACCCATCGACTTTGGGCGATCGCCCAAACGCGTGGCGCAGGCCATGTCTAGCAGCATCGCGACGAGTCCGTCAAGACCGCGGTGCGCCGACGATCTGCAGTTCATCATTCGGGCCGCGGGAGATGATGGTCCGATGGCGAATGACAAAGCGGCGACCGGCCTTCTGCTGATCGATCCCTACAACGATTTCATTTCCCCGGGCGGGAAAGTGTGGGATCGGTTGCGGGGCGTCATCGAGGGCAATGATTGCGTTACCCATATGCAGCAGGTGCTCGAGGCCGCCCGCGGGGCGAACCTGCGGGTCTTTTATGCGCTGCATCGTCGTTACCGGCCGGGCGACTACGAGACGTGGAAATACGTTGCGCCCGTGCAACGAGCGGCGTGGTCGCGCAAGACCTTCGAATACGGCAGTTGGGGCGGCGAGATCCGTCCCGGGTTCGAGCCGCAACCGGGCGACGTCGTCGCGCATGAGCATTGGTGTTCGAGCGGTTTCGCCAACACCGATCTGGACCTGCAACTCAAGCGTCACGGTATCGAGCGGGTCATCGTCATGGGTTTGATCGCGCACACCTGCGTCGAGGCGACGGTTCGATTCGCCGCCGAACTCGGTTATGACGTCACCGTGGTCCGGGATGCCACCGCCGACTACTCCGACACCGAAATGCGCGCCGCCCTCGAGGTGAACATGCCCAACTACGCCTCGGCCATCGTGACCGCCGACGAGGCCGTCGCTGCGATCACCTCCCTTTAAGGGCACGTCACAAGGCCGTCCACTCCGTGAAGATTTGCGGCACGGGTGTGAAGGCTTCGTTAAGAACGAGGCACGACGGCCGCGCGACCCGCACGGTAGACCTATGACAGCCGCCGCCACCCGCGACGGCGCCCTGCGTTGGACTGAGGCGCCGCTGCGTGCCGTGCCCGGCGCGGCATCGGTGCGGGTGACGGCCACCTATGCGGTCACCCTGCTCGGCGTCTATCTCATCCTGGCGGCGCTCGGTCCACACGCTCACGAGGTGGCCGTAAGCCGAATGAGCACCAACGTGCACAATCTCGGGCGCGGACAGCTGGGCACCTTGATCGGGAGCGCATTCGTCAACGACGGCGGTGATCTGTTCTTCTGGTTGCCCGGGCTCGCCTGCCTATTGGCGTTGGGCGAACTGATGTGGTGCGGCCGGGGACTACTCCTGACCTTCGCCGTCGGCCACATCGGCGCCACGCTGATCGTCGCGGTCGGGCTGGTCGCCGCTATCGAAACGGGAATGCTGCCGGCCTCGGTCGCACGTGCCAGTGACGTGGGGATCAGTTATGGCGCGATGTGCGTGCTCGGCGCGTTCACGGCGGCGGTTCCCGCGCGCTGGGGCGGTGTCTGGGCGGGCTGGTGGCTGGGTGCCGCGGTGGTGGCGGCCGCGGGCGCGGACTTCACCGCCGTCGGCCACGTGGTGGCGTTGCTGCTCGGCATGGGGTTGTCGTTCCGGATGCGCCCGCTCACCTCATGGACACCCCTGCACCAGACCCTGCTGGTGGTGGGCGTGACGTTCGGCTATCTCGTGCTCGCCGGGCCGTCGCTGCTGGCGCCGGTCGGCGGGCTGGCGGGCGCGCTCATCGGACTGGCCGGCAATCGCTCGCTAGTCAGAGGGCCCCGTCAGTGTGTCGACGCGGTAGCGGTCGGCGGTCCAGGGCGGTGAGCCCGCGGTCGGCGTCAAACTGACCGTCACCTGCGACTTGCCCGCGGTGACCGACCGCGGCACCAGGTAGGTGTCGTCCAGCCACCGGTGAAAGGTGTTGCTGCGCGGCTGCAGCCAGTTCCCGGTTGGCACGCCGTCGACCGCAACGTCGGCCGATTGGAAGCCGGCCGCTTGATCCGATGTGCGGCGCAGCAATAAGCCGTGGTTGTCCGGATCGATCTGGACGTGAAACGTGATCGCGCCCTGGGCGCTACGCACCGAGCCGACGACGGGCAGGGTGTCCTGAGTGCCCTCGTATTCGCTGACCAGCAGCTGATCGGTTGCGTCAGAATCGTTGTAGCCGTGCAGGACTCGGCTGATAGGGTCGGCGGGGCTGACGTCGTCTCCCCCGGTGACCTCGGCGTCCGGCTGTGTGTAGAGGAACGCGGTTGAGCTGTAGTCGGGTTGGACCATGTTCCTCTTGCCGTGCTCGATGCCGAACCGGATCCCGGAGTGATAGCCGATCGCGTCGGCCAGCATGATCCGGTACACGGAGACGCAGTAGTCGGCGCACCCGCCCGTGGCCGTGCGTTGATCGGGTTGGCCGTTGAGCGGGTCGCTGAAGTGCGTGCCGTTCTTGAAGTACCAGCCACCCTCGTAGAGGTCCTCGGTGCCGGTTCCGTACCACTGCGGGGACGCGGATCCGTCGGTGTAGACCCGTTCGGCGCCTTCGAGAAAGTACGGTGCATCGTCACTGAATGCCGTTTTGGTTCGGTAGCCGTGAATGGTGTGACTGACGCCGACGAATTTTCCGTGCCCCTGTTCTTCGGCGAAAACCCAGTCCTGGCCGGGCGTCGTCGGTCCGGCATGTGAGCGCGCGGTGAAGTAGCCGGCGCGGCCGCCGGCCAGCGCGGGCGCCCACTGCGCGTCGGGGGTGGTGGCGACGTCGCTGGCTATCCCCGTCACCGGTTCGGCCCCCGCGTTGACGAGCGTGACGCGGGCCGACTCCGCGAATGGCATTGGCCACCAATCGGATAACACCAACGATCCATCGGGTGCCGGGATGGTCGCGAACATCAGAGACCGCACGGGGTTCGCGCCCAGTCCGGCGCCGAAGAACTCCCCGAGCGGCGAATCCACCGTGGTCCTGCCGTCGAACTCGATTTGCAGCCGCAATCCGGTCAACCGCTGGGCCGCCGGTTCGGGCAGCTGGAGCCTCAGCGCCGAGATGCTGGCCGATCCGGTCGATTCGGCGATGGTCTGCCCGGCGCCGGCGGGGAGATCGATGACCCGATTGCTGTGCGCGACGCCGGCGGCCGCAGGCTTGGGGTCGGTTGCGCCGGCGGACCGGAGCGTGTCCAGCACGTCGGACGCGGGTTCGGCTGGCGAGAACGTGTTCATCCCGTCGGCGTCGGGAAACTGGCGGTAATCGACGTGGTAGTACTCCAAATGTGATGCGACGCTGACCCGCATCGACCGCCGATAAGGCATCGGCACCTTGATGTAATCGCCTCCCGGCGATTGAGCGGCGTTGGCCACCAGCGGCCACACGAACGGGGCACCGAGGTTTCCGTCGACCAGCGATTGCAACGGAGTATCTACTACGGTCTGCCCGTCCAGCTCGATGCGGATGTTTCCAAGGGCACGAACGTTGCCGCCGTCGCGGGTCAGCCAGATCGAATCGATCTCTCCCGCACCGTGATCCTCCGCGATGACGCAGCCGGCACCGCCCGTCGCCAGGCACCCGCCACTGCCGTTGCGATTGCCCGTGGAGATATCGAAATCACCGCCGCTGCGATCAAAGCTCGACACCTGCAGGGTCTGCGATCCGGGGTTCAAGTAGGGCAACCGGTCCAACCGGCGGTAGGTGTCCCAGCCGACCATTCTTGCGCCGGATCGGTTCGTGTCGGGCATGGCCGGCTCCGCATCGGCCACACCCGGACCGGAAATCGGCAGCAGCAGCAACGCGAATAGCGCGGCACACGCCCGCACCGCCACCGACATCCGGCTAGTCCTTCTCGGCTTTGAGATCTCGATCCCGGCTGGGCTGAACGCGTTTGGGCTCGCCCGGCATCTTGGGGTAGTTCGGCGGATAAGGCATGTCGCCAAGGCCGCGCTCCTGGTCGGCCTCGGCCATTTCCAGCAAGGGCGAAATCGATTGAGCCATATGGTCCATGGCGGCCCACGGATCATCGCGCCGCGTGATCAGATCGGGCACGGTTGCCATGGTGTAGTCGTCCGGTTCGGCGTCGGCCAGCTCCTCCCACGTCAGCGGCATCGATACCGTCGCGATCGGGGTGCGCCGCACCGAGTACGCCGATGCCATGGTGCGGTCCCGGGCGTTCTGGTTGAAGTCGATGAAGATGCGCTCGCCGCGTTTTTCTTTCCACCAGGACGTGGTGACCGCGTCGGGCGCACGGCGCTCCACTTCGCGGGCCAGGGCGATGCCGGCGCGGCGCACCTCGATAAAATCCCAGTCGCTGGCGATCCGCAGAAAGACGTGGATGCCGCGACCGCCCGAGGTCTTCGGGTATCCCACCAGACCGAGTTCGTCGAGCAACGGCCGCAGCACGTCGACCGCGACGGTGCGCGCCTGCTCGAAGGCGACACCGGGCTGCGGGTCCAGGTCGATGCGCAGCTCGTCGGGGTGGTCGGTGTCCGGGCAGCGCACCTGCCACGGATGCAAGGTGACCGTGCCCATCTGTGCCGCCCACACGACCGCCGCCGGATGGGTCACCCTCAGCGCGTCAGCCGTCCGCCCCGACGGAAACGTCACCCGACACGTCTGCAGGTAATCGGGGTGGTGCTGGGGGATGCGCTTCTGGTAGATCTCCTCGCCGTCGACGCCGTCCGGGAAGCGCTGCAGATGGGTGGGCCGGTCGCGCAGCGCGTCGAGCATCGGACCGCCCGCGACGGCACGGTAGTAGTCCACCAGGTGTCGCTTGGTGCCCTTTGATCCCAGTTTGGGGAAATACACCTTGTCCGGATTGGTCAGGCGCACCGCGATGCCGTCGACGTCGAGCTCTTCTGCAGCAGCCATGCCTCCGATTCCAGCACAATCAGGCTATGGACCTCCCTGTCATGCCGCCGGTGTCGCCGATGCTGGCCAAGTCGGTGCGCTCGATTCCCCCTGACGCGTCCTATGAGCCCAAGTGGGACGGGTTCAGGTCGATCTGTTTCCGCGACCGCGATCAGGTCGAGCTGGGCAGCCGCAACGAGCGGCCGATGACGCGCTATTTCCCGGAGCTGGTCGCCGCGGTCCGGGCCGAGCTGCCGGAGCGCTGCGTGATCGACGGTGAGATCGTCATCGCCACCGGGGCCGGGCTGGATTTCGAGGCGCTGCAACAACGCATCCATCCGGCCGACTCGCGGGTGCAGATGCTCGCCAAGGCCACGCCGGCGTCCTTCATCGCGTTCGATTTGCTCGCCCTCGGCGACAATGACTACACGCGACGCCCCTTCGGCGAACGGCGCGCCGCCCTGGTCGACGCGTTGGCGGCCCCGGGGCCATCGATCCATGTCACACCGGCGACGACCGATCTGGGCACCGCGCAGCGCTGGTTCGACGAATTCGAGGGCGCCGGCCTCGACGGCGTGGTCGCCAAGCCGCTGGACATCACGTACCAACCGGACAAGCGGATCATGTTCAAGATCAAGCACGAGCGGACCGCCGACTGTGTGGTCGCCGGCTACCGGGTGCACAAGTCCGGCGCCGGAGCCATCGGTTCGTTGTTGCTCGGTCTCTATCAGGATGATGGCCAGCTCGCGTCGGTCGGGGTGATCGGCGCGTTCCCCATGGCCGAGCGGCGCCGGCTGTTCGACGAATTGCAGCCGCTCGTCACCGATTTCGAGAATCACCCGTGGAATTGGGCCGCGCACCAAGCCGGCGAGCGGACCCCTCGCAAGAACGAATTCTCGCGCTGGAACGCGGGCAAGGACCTGTCGTTCGTGCCGCTGCGGCCTGAGCGGGTAGTCGAGGTCCGCTATGACCACATGGAAGGCCAGCGGTTTCGTCATACCGCGCAGTTCAATCGGTGGCGTCCGGACCGCGAACCCCGCTCGTGCACCTACGAACAGCTCGAACAGCCGGTGACCTTCAGCCTCGGCGAAATCGTGCCGGGACTCGGTTCGGGCTAGATCGGCGGTCGATGCCGGCCGGACGGCGTCTCGTACGAGTTCCTTGACACCCCAACGTTTTTGGGCTGCGATCCAAAACCTAGTTGCTTGTCGGTGGTGGTTGGGGTTGGAACGGTGTGTACCACCACCAGTCGGCGCGTTCGCCGAGGGGCCCACGGCAGGGTGCGACCGCGGGTGGAGGTTGGGTTGGTGGGCGCGCGAGCGATCCCGGGTGCAGGGGTCGCCCGGAGTTGTCGGTGACGCTGAGGTTGTCGGCGGGTCCGGTGATGGTGATGACGCCGCGGTGGTGCAGCCGGTGGTGGTACGGGCATAGCAACACCAGGTTGGCCAGTTCGGTGGGGCCGCCGTCTTCCCAGTGCCGGAGGTGATGGGCGTGCAGACCACGGGTGGCCCCGCAGCCGGGCACCGCGCACATCCGGTCGCGATGCTCCAGCGCGCGGCGCAGCCGCCGGCTGATCACCCGCGTCGCACGGCCGGCGCCGATGACTTCGCCGTCGCGGTGAAACCAGGCTTCACAAGTGGCATCACAGGTCAGGTAGCGGCGTTCGGCGTCGGACAGGAGCGGACCCAGATGCAACGCCACCGCGGGCTTTTCCACGTCGACATGCACCACCACCGTGGTGTGCTGGCCGTGCGGGCGGCGGGCCGCCTCAGCATCCCAGCCGGCCTCGACCAGGCGCAGGAACGCCTCGAGCGTGCCCGGCAACGGCGGCCGCTGATCGGCCGAAACATGTGCGTCGTTGCCCTGGCCGTGGTCGTGTTTCCATTGGGTGATCAGCGCATCACGATGCGACGCCAGCGCCGCATCGAATTTCGCGGCATCCAAGTGGTCAAGTCTGATCCGATAGCAGGCGCCCGCCTCATCGGAGGTCTTGCGGATCGAGCGCTCGGGCTCGGGCCGCGGTTCTGGTGCCGGTCGTGGTTCCAGCTTGACCGCGGTACGCAGCTGGTTGACCGTGGCGACACTGGCCAGCTGCGCATAATGCTCATCAGACCCCACCCCTCCCCGGGCGGCGATCACCCCGACCTGATCCAGCGACAACCGGCCCTCCCGCAACCCGGCCGCACAGCGGGGCAATTCCTCGAGCCGGCCAGCGATGGCCGCGATCGTGTGGGCGTTTGCCGATGAGCAGCCCAGCTTCCAGGCCACTAACGCCGGTACCGACCGGGCACCGGTGATCCCGCACAGCCCGTCGCGATCGATCTCGGCCACGATCTCCACCATGCGCCCGTCAATCGCGTTGCGCTGACCGGCCAACTCCGCCATCTCCTCGAAGAGCACCTCGAGACGATCCTTGGGTCGCATTTCGACGCTGGCTGCAGTCGCGGTCGGGGACATGACACCAGCATTGCAGTGAGGTCCGACAACACTCGGCCACCAAGCCGGGCAAGCTCAATCGATGTGCGCCGGCGGATCGGCGAAGCCGAGATCCGCCGGATGCTGGTCGGGGCCCATCAGATCGCAGTGATTCTCGGGCACCAGGTAGGAACTGGCGCCATGGGGAACGAACTGGGTGACTGTCACACAGCGTTGCCAGGTGCCGTCCGGCTGGACGGGTCCGTCGCACTTGCTCAGAACCGGTCCCCCGTACACACAGCCGGCGCTTGCCGGCGGCGCTGCGACGACCAGCCCCGCGGCCATCACCAGGCCGGCTAATCCTGAAACGATGTGGCGCTTCATGCTTGCCTCCCGCCGACGACGCTACCGCTTGCGCAAGCGCGAACTACCCGGTTTGGCCGCGTTTGATCGGCATCCGAGGCGGGCACGCGGCAACCATGTCAGTCACAGCCTTTCAAGACCTGCCGTTGGCCGATCGCGACCGCAAATGGGACGGGGACGCGGCCGAAAAGCGGGTGCGTAAATGGGCCGACGCGCTGGACGGTCCGAACCAGAAATACCGCGACGCGCACGTCTGGTACGACGGCGACAAAAAGGACAACTTCACTGCCTACAAGCTGCTGATCGCCGACGTCATCGACGGCGGTCTGAAGGCAGTGCCACGCGGCGTGATGGCGGCGGGCGCGATCATCGATGGGGCACGCGGCGGTATCGACGTGCCCAAGTCCGATGTCGATCGGATCAAGAGCCACCTGGCGAAGTACTACACAAAGATGGGTGAAAGTCCGCCGTGGGAACGGGATTAGACCCTGACCATGAGCTGGGATAGCCCGCGCAGCGTGACGTTGGGCTTGTACTCGGGCTCACCGTCCAATCGGGCGTTCGGAAAACGCGCGGTCACCGCCGACAGGGCCACCCCGGCTTCCAGCCTGGCCAGTGGCGCACCCAGGCAGTAATGCGCGCCGCGTCCGAATCCTAAGTGCCGCAAGGCCTTACGATCCGGATCGAACACGTCGGGCCGGTCATATTCGGCGGGATCGCGCTGGGCGGCGGCGGTCAGCAGCATCATGATGTCGCCCCCGGGCACCTCGATGCCCCCAATGGTCATGTCGGCGCCTGCGGTTCGGGCGATCATCTGCACCGGCGGGTCGTAGCGCAACGTCTCTTCGATAACCGCGGGCACACGGTTGGCGTCGGCGCCCAGCGCGGTCCACTGCGACGGCTGGCGCAGCATCGCCAGCACCGCGTTGCCGATCAGGTTCACCGTCGTCTCGTGACCGGCGACCAGCAACAGGACGCAGGTGGAAACGATCTCCTCGGCGGTCAGTTGGTCGCCCGACTCTTCCACGGCGATCAGGCCGGACATCAGGTCGTCGCCGGGCCGCGAGCGTCGCCGGTCGATCAGTCCGTGCAGATAGGCCCGCAGCCACGTTCCGGCGGCCATCCGCTCTTTCAGGTTGTCTGACGGCGTGCCGGTGAAGGCGACGAACGGGTCCAGCGATTGCGCCAGCAGCGCGGACACCCGGCTGAATTCCGGTTCGTCCTCCAGGGGTACGCCGAGCAGTCGGCAAATGACCGCCACCGGCAATGGGTATGCGAGGTCTTCGACGACTTCGAACCGACCCTTGTCGGCGATGCGGTCGAGCAACCCGTCTATCAGCGCGGTGATGTCGGGCTGCAGCGCGTTCACCACTTTGGGCGCGAACGCTTTGCTGACCAGTTTGCGCAACCGGGTGTGGTCCGGCGGGTCCAGAAATAGGAACCCCGGCGGGCTCGGCACCGGCACCTCGGCACCGGCCTCGATGAGCTGTCGGGTCTGCGCCTCGATCTGGGCGCGGGCCGCCGTCGACTTGTTCCGGTCGTTGCTCGACGACGGATGCCTCAAGGCGTCGTCGCAGTCACGGTACGTCGAGAACACCGCGAGGTTGCCCTCCGGTAACGCGAACGACCCGCGTTCACGAAACTGCGCGAACAGCGGGTAGGGGTCCGCACGGACCGCCGGGTCCAACAGCCGTACCAACAATTCGTCGGGTTTCGTGGACTCGGCGGGCGCGGTCGTCATTCTGACATTGTGCCCGCCGGCCGGCAGCGCCCTATTCAGCGGCGCAGGAACTCCACGATGTGGCCGGCCAGCTGCGCTCCGGCGTCCTCCTGTAGGAAATGCCCGGCGCCCTCGATCACTGGGTGTTCGATCCCCTGAGCGCCGCGCATCTGCCGCTGGAAGATGGCGGCCATCGGCCCGGTGATCGGGTCGCTGTCGCTGAAGGCGACCAGCATGGGCGTCGCGCTCACCGAAAGCTTCGTCCAGGCGGTCTTGTTGGCCGCCGCGGCGGGGTCGTCCGGTGAGGTGGGCACCAGACCGGGCATGGCGCGCGGCCCGACGCAGTAGTCGTCGGTGGGAAACGGTGCGTCATAGCCGGCGCGCGCCTCTTCGCTCATCTTTTGGCGACAACCGCCCTGGACGAACGCGCCGACGTTCAGCGCCGGCGCCGAGGTTATGGCGTCGCGGAATTTCCACCAGACGTCGGCCATGGGCTGTTCGCCATTCGGCAGCCCGGTGTTGGCGACGACCAACCGAGCGAATCGTTCGGGATGCTCTGCGGCAAGCCGCAATCCGATGAGCCCGCCCCAGTCCTGACCTACCAGGGTGACGTTCTGCAGGTCGAGCACATCGAACGCCACCGCCCGCATCCACTCGACGTGTCGGGCGTAGCTGTGGTCTTCGCGGCGGGTTGGCTTGTCCGAGCGGCCGAAACCGACCAGGTCGGGGCAGATGACTCGATGGCCGGCCGCAACCAGTATCGGAATCATCTTGCGGTACAGATATGACCACGACGGTTCGCCGTGCAGCATGAGGATCGGGTCGGCGGTTTCCGGGCCGTCCTGGACCCAGGCCACCCGCAGCGTGCCGCCTTCGTCGTCGGATACTTCGCAATACCTTGGGGTGTAAGGGAAATCGGGGACATGGTCGAACCGGTCGTCGGGTGTTCGCAGCGTTTGCATGTCATGTCCCTTCGGATAGTCCGGCCAGGCCCGGGTCCGCCATCAGGCGATCGAGAAAGCCGTGCTGACTTTTCAGCAGTTTGACGCGTGCGGTTGCCACCGCGAACCAGCCCACGCGATCGACTTCGGGAAACTCCCGCAGCGTGCCCGATCCTTTCGGCCACTCCATTTCGAACGTGTTGCTGCGCGCGTCGGCGATGTCGAGGTCGCTGTGTACGGCGAAGGCGGTCACGACCTTGCCGCCGGATTGCTTCAGCTGACCGAGGTCGATGCGGGGCCCGGCCGGCACGGGAAGCCCCAGCTCCTCGGAGAACTCGCGCTGCGCGGCCGCCCAGGGATCCTCCCCGTCGGTGTACTCGCCTTTCGGGATCGACCACGCGCCGTCATCTTTGCGGGCCCAGAACGGACCGCCCGGATGCGCGACCAAGACTTCGACGACGCTGCCGCAGGTCCGGTACAACATCACACCCGCGCTCAGCTTTGCCATCGAGACCTATTCTCCCACAGCGCGTTCCAGATCCTTGAGCGAGGACTCCAGGTGCGCGAGCAGCCGTTGCAGGTGCGGCACGCTGCGCCGGCACCCGACCAGGCCGAAGTCCAGATTGCCGGCGTTGCTGGCCAGGGTGATGTTGAGCGCTTGGCCGTCCAGCGCGATGGACAGCGGGTAGTTGCCGTCGAGCCGGGCGCCGCCGTAGTAGATCGGCTGCGTCGGGCCCGGCACATTCGAGATGATGATGTTGAACGGCGGTGACGTCGAAGACACCCAGCCCGGGACTGCCGCCAGCGCCAATGCCGAGGTATTGACGGCCGACAGCGCCAGCGCCTGAAACCGCGGCAACTGGGAGAACACCTTCTTGTTGCTGCGCATCGAGTCGCTGATGGTCAGCAGACGCTGCGCGGGATCGTCGGCGTCGGTCGCGAGGTTGCACAGGATTGCTCCGACCAGATTGCCGCCGGCGTCGGCCTCTTCCTCGGTGCGCAGGCTCACCGGGACCATCGCGATCAGCGGCGTGTCCGGCAGCGCGTCCTGCTCGAGCAGGTAGTAGCGCAGGGCGCCCGAGCACATCGCCAAGACCACGTCGTTCACCGTGACCCCCGCGGCCTTCTTCACGTTCTTGATGCGGTCCAGTGACCAGGACTGCGCGGCGCACCGGCGGGCGCCGCCGATCTTGACGTTCAACATCGTCTTCGGCGCCCCGAAAGGCAACGTCAGCTGTTGCTCGAACAGCGCCGCACGCGCCAGCCCGATCGTCGAGGGGGCCAGTGCCGCAAGGGATCCCGCCGTGCGGGCCAATGAGCTCAATGGGGACGCGGGATTGGATTTACGCTTGGGTTTGCGCAGAGTCCATGGGGCGCGAATCTCGGTGTCCTCGGGGTCGGTGGTCAATGCGCGCTGCATCAGTTTCTGCGCGGAGACGCCGTCGATCAATGCGTGGTGCACCTTGGTGTAGATAGCGAACCGGCCGTCTTTCAGGCCTTCGACGATGTGCGTCTCCCACAGCGGGCGGTGCCGATCGAGCAGGCTGCTATGCCACCGCGAGGTGAGCTCGAGCAGTTCACGAACCCGTTTGGGCGACGGCAGCGCCGAACGCCGCACGTGGTAGTCGATGTCGACGGCGTCGTCGTACGACCAGCCCAGGTTCGCGATTCCACCGACAAAGCTCGCGGGATGCTTGCGAAAGGTGGGCTGGAAATCCCGCTGATCGGCCAGGCTCTTGTAGAGCTCTCGAACGAAGCCGCGGCCGGCGCCCGGCGGCGGCTCGAACAACTGCAAGCCTCCGACGTGCATGGGATGTTCGCGAGATTCTCCCAGAAGAAAGATCGCGTCGGTGGGCATTATCAGTTCCATCCACCTATTACACCCATTTAGGCCTGATCCGGAAAGCCTTTCGTGATCGGACCGGCGTCAGTTCATTGGGTGACCACCGACCATGTCGAGGTCGCGATCAAGTCTCCGCGCTCCAGCGCCGCGGCGCGGTGCTCGTGCACCTTGGCGTACTCCTGGGTGGTCACCATATCGATGAAGGCCTGCGGGGTTGGATACTCGACGATGAGAATCGCGTCCCACCAAGGCTGTTGGCCGTCCCCGATCACCACCGACGGCGCTCCCCCGGCGTAGCGCAGCGTCGCGCCGACGCGTTCCAGGTGCGGCACCACTTCCTGGCCGTACTGTAGGTAACTCTCCAGGCCACCCTGGGGCTTGAACTTCAACAGGTTGACCATCACCACCGGCGCATCAGCCGGTCGCGCCGCGAGGGCGGCGAACTGCTCGGGCGTCGGTTCCAAGCCGATCATGTGAATCTCCTTGCGCTGGTTCCCATTTAGAAGGATGCGTGCCGCAGTTACAGCAGATCTGTGATGGTCTTCAAGCCCGCCTCGTAGAGCACGCCGGGCAGCATCCCGCCGTCGCATTCGATGGTGGTGCCGTTGACGAAGTCGGCCTGTCCACCGGCCAGAAAAACGCAGACCCGCCCGACTTCGGCGGGCTCACCGGCGCGGCGCAACGGGACGGCGGCGAAATATTTGGCGCCATCGGGGTCGTCCTTGGGTAACACGAATGATCGGAAATTCTCCGTCATCGTGGGGCCCAGCGCGATGCAGTTGACCCGCACCGTGGGCCCCCACTCTTCGGCCAGCGAGCGGGTGAGGTGGTTCAGACCGCTTTTGGCCGCCCCGTAGGAGACCAGGGTTGGGGATCCGGCCGGATGTCCGGCGCCGCTGGAGATGTTGATGATGCAGCCGACGCCGTCCTGAGTTTGCATCTGCCGATAGGCGCGGATGGCGAACCACAGCGGGCTGATGAGGTTCATCTGCACGGCGAAGGCGTGAAACAGAGCCGTGCGCGCGTATTCGTCCTCGTCGGCGGGCGCGCCCTGAATGCGTTGCACCAGTTCGGGAATGCTCTCGGCGTGCGGCGCCGGAACGGTACCGCCGGCATTGTTCACCAGAATGTCGACCCGACCGTGGGTGGCCACGACGTCGGCGACGAACGCATCGATCGAGCGATGGTCGCCCTGATCGCACACCTTCTGGGAAGCGCGGTCCGCCCAGTCCGGTTCTATGCCCGGGATGGTGTCGAGCGGTGAGCGCGAGCAGCCGATCACGGTCGCACCGGCGCGCAACAGTTCATGGGCGATGCCCACGCCCACGCCGCGGCTGGTGCCGGTGACGATCGCGATCTTGCCGTCGAGGACGCTCATCAACAAACCCTCTCACAAACCGTTCGTTGTTGACAGTCACTGTCACCAAGTCATAGCCTGCCAATTCATTCGTCAGCGCGCACCGTCCGTCCGGGAGGTCAATGATGGGTAGCCCAGCCAAACTCCGTGTCATCCAGTGGGCCACCGGCGGCGTGGGCAAAGCGGCGATCGAGTGCGTCATCAATCACCCACAGCTCGAGCTGGTGGGGTGCTGGGTGCACAGCGCTGAGAAAAACAGTGTCGACGTCGGCCGGATCGTCGGGACGCAGGAGCTCGGCGTCACCGCCACCAACAGCATCGACGAAATACTGGCGCTGGACGCCGACTGCGTCATGTACAGCCCATTGATACCCAATGACGACGAAGTGATCGCCATCCTCCGTTCCGGCAAGAACGTGGTCACCCCCGTCGGCTGGGTCTACCCCGATCCGGACAACAAGCGTCACCGGGCCGTCGCCGACGCGGCGACGGAAAGCGGTGTGACGCTGCATGGTTCGGGCATTCACCCCGGCGGCATCACCGAACGCTTCCCGCTCATGGTTTCCTCACTGTCGTCGGCGATCACCCACGTGCGTGCCGAGGAGTTCTCCGACATCCGCACCTACAACGCGCCGGACGTGGTGCGCCACATCATGGGATTCGGCGGCACCCCCGAGGAAGCGACGCAAGGGCCGATGGCCGGGCTGCTCGAAGCGGGCTTCAAACAGTCGGTCCGAATGATCGCCGATCACATGGGCTTTCGCATCGATCCCAACATCAGGACCATCCAGGACGTCGCCGTGGCGACCGCCGACATCGACTACGACGCCTTCCCGATCACGACCGGCACGGTGGCCGCGCGCCGGTTCCGCTGGCAGGCGCTGGTTGACGGCGAGCCGGTCATCACCGCCGCGGTCAACTGGCTGATGGGTGAGGAGAACCTGGACCCGGCCTGGCACTTCGGCGACCGGGGCGAGCGCTTCGAGGTGGAGATCACCGGCGACCCCGACGTGAGCCTCACCTTCAAGGGTCTGCAGCCGGAGACGATCGCGGAAGGCTTGGTGAAGAACCCCGGCGTCGTCGTCACCGCCAACCACTGCATCAACGCCATCCCCGACGTCTGCGCCGCCGAACCGGGCATCAAGACCTACCTCGACTTGCCTTTGTTCGCCGGTCGTCCGGCGCCGAACCTCGCGTCGCTACCGCTGGGGCCGGCCGGATGAGCTACAGCCACCCCGATTCGATGCGGGGGCACGTCGCCATCGTCACCGGTGCCGCCCAGGGCGTCGGAAAGGGCGTCGCCACCGCGCTGCTCGAACGCGGCGCACAGGTGCTACTGGTGGACATCCAGGAAGAGGCCCTCAACAGCACCACCACCGAACTCAAGACGATAGGACGGGTGGAACAGCTCGTCGCCGATCTTCGCGACCCGGACAGCGCGCAGCGTATCGCGGCCGCGGCGGTCGACGCATTCGGCACGGTGCACGGCTTGGTCAACAACGCGATCGCCACCAACGAGCCCAAGGCATTCGTCGACATCACCACCGAAGACCTGGCGCTCGGCTACGACGTGGGCCCGCGCGCGACGTTCCTGCTGATGCAGGCCGTGCACCCGTTGATGGTCGAGGCCGGCGGCGGGTCGATCGTGAACCTCGGTTCGGGGACGGGCACCGGCGGCGAGCCGAAGTGGGGCGGCTACGCCGCCGCCAAGGAGGGCATCCGCGGGCTGTCCAAGGTGGCCGCGCTGGAATGGGGGCGCGACAACATCCGCGTCAATGTCATCTGCCCCTTCGCCGAATCAGACGGTGTCAAGTTCTGGAAGTCGTTCGCGCCCAGGGAATACGACAAGGCCGTGGGGCGGGTTCCATTGAAGCGCATCGGGGACGTCCGCACCGACGTGGGTGCGCTGGTGGCGTTCCTACTCGGCGATGACGCCACCTTCATCACCGGGCAGACCATTCACGTCGACGGCGGGATCGGCTGCTTCCGATGACCTTTCCGACCAGGCCAGTGTCGCTCCGCGACCGGCAGCGCGCGCAGATCCGGGCCGAGATCCGGCGTGCGGCGTTTCGCCTGTTCGTCGAGCGCGGCTACGACTCGGTGACCACCGAGGAAATCGCCACGGCCGCAGGCGTTTCCCCGCGCACGTTTTTCCGGCACGTGCCCGCGAAGGAAGAGCTTCTGCTCGCACCGGTGCGCTATGGTGGCGCCGCGATCGTCAATCTCCTCGAGGGCCGGCCCGCCGCCGAGTCACCCGATGTCGCGCTGATCAACGCCATCATCACGCGCACCCGCTCATTCGAGCAGGCCGACACCGAGGAGTGGCGCGAAGCCCTGCTGGTGGTTCCCGACCTACTCGACAAGGTCACGGTGCACCGGCCGGCCGACAAGGAGCGGGCCACCAAGCTCATCGCCGAACGGATGGGCGTCGATCCCTCGGCCGATATCCGTCCCGGGCTGCTGGTCCAACTCGCCTTCGCGGCTGCCGATTTCGCCTTCCAGCAGTGGGTGCGGCAGTCCGGGAAACCGTGGCCACTGGACCGCTACGTCACCGATGCGCTGGACGCGGTCAAAAGTCCACACTGGAAGCGGAAGTAAATCCGCTCAACGGCGCCGCGCCACTTCGGGATTGGCGATCCGGATGGGCGCCCCGTCCAGCCAGGCCACCACCGATTCCACCGAGTCCGAGTAGAAGGCGCCCAGCATTTCCCGCGTGACGTACCCCAGGTGGGGAGACAGCGTCACGTTCGGAAGCAGCCGCAGCCGATGGTCTTTCGGCAGCGGCTCGGTGTCGTAGACGTCCAGCCCGGCCCCGGCAATGCGCCCGGCTTCCAGCGCGGTCAGCAAAGACGCCTCGTCGACGATCGGGCCCCTGGAGGTGTTGATCAGGTAGGCATGCGGCTTCATCAGCGCCAGCTCGGCCGCGCCGACCAGTCCCCGGGTGCGTTCCGAGAGCACCAGATGAATGGAGACCACGTCAGAGGATTCGAACAGAGCGGCCTTCTCTACGCGGCGGGCGCCCACGCTGGTGGCGGCGTCCTCGGTGAGATTCTGGCTCCACGCAATGACATCCATGCCGAAGACCCTGCCGTATTCGGCCATGCGTCTGCCGACCCTACCCAGACCGAGCAGCCCGAGGGTCTTGCCGGACAGGGTCATACCCGCGCTGCTCTGCCAGCCGCCGGCCCGCATGTTGCGATGCTCGTCGGCGAGATTGCGCACCGTCGCGATCATCAGCCCCCAGGCGAGTTCCGGCGTGGCGTCGCGCATGGACCTGAATCGGGGATGGGCGAAATCCGAGTGCGCCACCAATATCCCGTGTTCGGTCGCTGCGGCCATGTCCAGGTTCGGCAGGCTCCTGCCGACGATCGTGATCAGCTTCAGGTCCGGCAGCCGCTCGATCAGGGTGCGGGGAAAGGCCATCCGCTCACGCAGGGTGCACACCACGTCGAACGGCCGCAGCGCATCAGCCGCCTCGTCCTCGGCCAGGTGGTGGTCGAAAACGGTTACCTCGGAGCGCTTTTGCACGGGTGACCAGTCGGCAACCTGTAAGGCCACGCCCGCGTAGTCATCGAGAATCGCTACCCTGGGCATGCCGTCTCCGATCCGGTGAAGGGTTCGCCGCAACATTACGTCCCCGCCGTGCCTACCGCATACTCATCTGGTGGGGAGGCGGCTCGCTTCAGTCCTGTTCGGGCCGTTTGGTGTCGCCGGCCGGCTGGCTTAGTCAGGCACAATAATGAGCTTGCCCCGCTTGGCGAATCTGGTTTGTTCGAGTTGCGTAAGGGCTGAGATTGCTTGCGATAGTGGCACCGTTTGGGCGATGGGTAGCCGCAGCACCCCTTCGCCGGCGGCTCGCGCGACGGCCTCGATATCGGTTGTGACTGCCTTGGCGATCACGACGTGGAATGGGCCCGGCAGGGCGCTCCTGACCATGTTCGCTGGACTCGGCTTGACGCTGATGATACGACCGTTGGGCGTCAACATCTTTCGGGAGTCTCTGACCGGTAACGTGCCGGCGGTGTCCAGGACGACATCGAATCGGCGGGTGAGGGGGATGGGATCGAAGTCGAAGTCGACGATCGGATCGATACCGAGTTCGCGTGCCTCGTCCGCCGAGCCGGCCCGGCAGCTTCCCGCCACGGCCGCCCCGTGTGCCAACGCGAGTTGCACCGCCGAGCGACCCACTCCCCCAAGGCATCCGTGCACGAACACCGACTCGCCACGCTGCAGCTTCCCTTGGTTGAACAGGGCTTGGTAGGCGGTCAAACCGACAGTGGGAACGGCGGCCGCCGCCTCGAACGTCAAGGCAGCGGGCTTCCTGACGACACCCTTCTCTTCGGCGACGACCACGTCAGCGAACGCGCCTGACCACTTGATCGGCGGCCCCCCGAGCACTTCGTCGCCCACCCGCACCCGAGTCACGTCGTCGCCGACTGCCTCGACGATGCCGGCGAAGTCGTAGCCCATCCCACGTGGGAAGGTTCGGCCGGTCACCATCTTCATCGCGCCGTTTCGGATTACGAAGTCCATCGGGTTAGCAGCGGCCGCGCGCACCCGGACGAGAACATCGTCGGCGCCGAGTTTCCTGGGCTCGAAGCCTTCGAGCCGCATGACGTCCGGTCCACCGTAGCGGTGGTACTGAATTCGCTTCGTCGTGTGCATGTGAGTTCTCCGATCAGTGGTGTCGTGGTCAACGGGATAGGGGCACTGCCAGAACAGATTCGAGGAATGCCAGCGTTCTGTGATGCAGCGGAGCCGCGTTGAAGTGAGCAGACCCGTGGTCGCCGCCGACGATCTCCACCAGGTCCGCCCGGACCCCCACAGCTGTGAGTGCGCGATGCAGACGCCGACTCTGCTCGATGCCGACGCGACGATCCCTGTCCCCGTGGGCGATCAGGAAGGGTGGCGCGCCGGGATGTGCCAGGCGGCACAGGTTTCCCCGCTCAACCACCTGCGGCCGGCTTGATGGCACGAATCCGAAGAAGCGCGCCAGTGTGCTGTCGGGACCGTGCATTCGTTCGATGGCGTCGGGGTGTGCGTCTTCATCGTGTTTGAGGAAATCGGTGGGTCCGTAGTGCTCCACGACAGCAGTCAGACCACAGGACACCTCCGAGTAGGGTTCGGTGCTGCTCACCAGGTCGCTGTTGTCTCCGGCGAGCGCAACGGCGCTGATGAGATACGCGCCTGCGCTGGAACCGAAGCCCACGATGCGCTCAGAATCCAAGCTGTAGCGATCGGCGTTGATCCGCACCCAGCGCACGGCCGCAGCGACATCTTGGATGGCCGCAGGAAAGACGGCCTCGCCACTGAGCCGGTACTGGACCGAAACCACCGCCAGCCCAGCCTCGAGCAGAAACCGCCATGGGCCCATTTGCTTGCTGCCGGTGAAAAAGCCTCCCGGATGTGCGTACACGACCACGGGAACCGGTGTGGCCGCGGGATGGTGCGGGATGTGCAGATCCATGGTGAGTTGCCGAAATCCGATGCGAGTGGCGTACGGGCGATCCAGATGACTCGCTACCCCGGGGAAGACTTCGACCGGCGCCAGAGTGTCGAATTCGGGCCGGAGCACCGCCGAGAGCATTTCGTCAGGGATATCGACTGGCATGCCAGGAATGTGCAAGGGCTGACTCCTCTCGAAATACGCTGCAGTAGAGGCTATTTCCGCCTCAGGGCCCATCCGGCGCGGTCTCGACGAGGACGCCCCGGTCGCGAGTGCGTACTGGCCGTAGGCTGCGTGAAGATCCTTCATTCCGATTCCTGTCTGCGCAGAGGGTGGTATCCCGCCGATTTCACGGCACCAGGTGTCATCACACTACACCAATGCGGCACTTGGTGTCATCACTACATCTTCGCGCTTTAGAATGCGGGCATGAGTCGGTGGGAACCCAACGCGCCCGAGCGATTGGGAGCCGCGGCGGTGGAATTGTTCGCCGAGCGCGGATATGAGGACGTCACGGTCGTCGAGATCGCTGAGCGCGCGGGATTGACCAAACGGACGTTCTTTCGTCACTTCGCCGACAAACGCGAGATTCTATTCCGCGGCCAGGATGCCTACCGCGGCATGTTCGCCGACGCCATCGCCGGTGCGCCCGCCGCGGCCGGCCCCATGGAAGCGATCGGGGCCGCACTGACCGCGTTCGCCGCCGGCTTCACAGACGACCGCCGCGAATTCGTGGCCAAACGTCAAGCCGTCATCGACGCCAATCCCGAACTCAAAGAGCGAGACCTGCTCAAAGCCGCCGCCCTGACAACGGCGATAGCAGACGCGCTGGTCGCGCGCGGGGTAAAACCGCCTGTCGCGAACCTGGCCGCCAACTTCGGCGCACTCGCCCTCGGCGATGCCTTCCAGAGCTGGCTGCAACCCGGAAATCGGAAATCCATGACCGCGCTTGTCCAGCGAGCCCTCCGAGACCTCGACACCGCAATCCAAGCGCTGCGCAAAGGGCCTTGACAGTACTAGCGCGGCGAATTCAACCGAGTTTCACCGTTCCGGCTACAGCTAGGCGGCGGCGGGCGTCCCGATCTGGCCGCCCTCAGGCCGTAATCTCCGGCGGATAGGGAAGATCCGTGCTGCTGTGCGGGTCGACATGCACCGGGCGACCGAGATAGGGGAAAGCTCGCTGCGGACACGCGGGCCGGTCGCATATCTTGCAGCCCGCGCCGATCGGCACGATCGATTCGGCGTTGGTCGGATCGATTCCGACGGAGTAGATGAGGTTCTCGGCATGGGCGACGTCGCAGCCCAGTCCGATGGCGAAGGTCTTGTCCGGACCGAGATAACGGCTCGGCTCGCTCGTCGTCGTCCTGGCGATCCAGAAATACGTCCGCTCATCGGGCATCTGTGCGACTTGCGTCAGGAACTGCCCAGGCCGGGAAAACGCGTGATGCACCACCCACAGAGGGCAGTTTCCGCCGACGCGGGAAAAGTGAAATGCCGTGGCGGATTGGCGTTTTGAGATGTTCCCCGCGCTGTCGGTACGAACGAAGATGAACGGCACACCGCGGGCGCTGGGGCGTTGCAGGGTGGACAGCCGGTGGCAGACGGTTTCGAATCCCACCTCGAATCGTCTTGCCAGCTGGTCGATGTCGTAGCGGACACTTTCGGCGGCATCGAGGAATCTCTGATAGGGCAACAGCAGCGCGCCGGCGAAATAGTTGGCCAGACCGATGCGGGCCACGCCGCGCGCATCGTCACTGAGCTGATCGTCGCCGGCGATGATCCCGGTAATCAATCTCTCCTGGGTGAGCAGAGCGATCTGGGTGGCGAGCTGAAAGGCCCGCTGGCCGGGATGAAGCCACCTGGCCAAATACACGGTCTTCGAATCGGGCGCAAACAGGCGCTTGGAGTTGGGATCCAACGTTTGACCGTCGTCGATCACCACCGTGACGCCCAGCCTGGCGGCGAGCAGCTCCGCGAGCTGGCCGTCGAGACCGCCGATGCGCAAACCGTTTTCGTTGAACATGTCTTCCGCGGCGGTGTCCAGTTCGCCGATGTAGTTCTTGCGGTCGTAGAAGAAGTCGCGGACCTCTTCGAAAGGCATTGGCTGCTGGGCCATTCCCGACATGTCGACATTGGCGCGACTGTGCAGCGCTTCGAGGTCGGCGGTGGTGTCGTGCAGCCGCCGGTGCAGATTGACCAGCGTCTGGCCGACCGCGGGCATGCGGGCGACGAGCTCCTCGACTTGCGCGGGCGTGGCAGACGCATCGGCAAGGACTTCACGCAGGTCCGACACCAAGCGAGCGTCCGACTCCGGCGCGAAGTAATGCGCGGGTAAGTCGAACCGATCGGTGAGGGTGAGCAGGACCGGGACGGTGATCGGACGCTGATCGTTTTCCAGTTGATTGACGTAGCTGGTCGACAACCCCACGACGCGCGCCAGCGCCACCTGGGTCAACCCCTGCTCCTCGCGCAAACGCCGTAACCGTGCGCCGGCGAACGTCTTCGCCACCCGCCACACAGTACGCCCCGCCTTTACGCAAGATTCGCAAAACGTCGCGGTCAAGGACACATGATTACGCTTTTACAGGGCATTTACCCCGGTAGCCGCGTCTGCGTATGGTGCGAGTTATGCGGATTCACGACGTTCGAACCCGGCGCAGCGCCGACGACTTCCCCCGCGAGGAGCACCTGGCCTGGAAGTTGGCCGAGGTCGCGGCCGACCCGGTCGCCGTGCCCGCGGATACCGAGGCGATGGTGATCAACCGGATCATCGACAACGCCGCGGTATCAGCCGCGTCGATCACCCGTCGCCCAGTGGCCGCCGCCCGCGCCCAGGCGCGGGCGCACCCGTCCAAGGGCGCCAAAGTCTTCGGGATCGAGGGCGACTACTCACCGGAGTGGGCGGCCTGGGCCAACGGAGTCGCCGTGCGCGAACTGGACTTCCACGACACCTTCCTGGCCGCCGAGTACTCCCACCCGGGCGACAACATCCCCCCGCTGGTCGCGGTGGCCCAGCACCTCGGGATCAGCGGAGCCGACCTGATCCGCGGCATCGCCACCGGCTACGAGGTCCAGATCGATCTGGCCAAGGGAATCTGCTTGCACGAGCACAAGATCGATCACGTCGCTCATTTGGGCCCGTCGGTGGCCGCGGGCCTGGGCGCCATGCTGCGTCTCGACAAGGAGACCGTCTACCAGGCCATCGGTCAGGCACTGCACTTGACCACGTCCACCCGGCAGTCACGCAAGGGCCTGATCTCCAGTTGGAAGGCCTACGCGCCGGCCTGGGCCGGCAAGGTCGCCATCGAAGCCGTCGACCGCGCCATGCGCGGCGAGGCTGCGCCCGCCCCCATCTGGGAGGGCGAGGACGGGGTGATCGCATGGCTGCTCTCGGGGCCCGACCACACCTATCGGGTCCCGCTCCCCGAACCCGGTGAGCCGAAGCGCGCGATCCTGGACAGCTACACCAAGGAGCACTCCGCCGAATACCAGAGTCAGGCGCTGATCGACCTCGCCCGCCGGATGCGCGAGAGTATCGGCGATCTGGAGCAGGTCGCGACGATCGTGCTGCACACCAGCCATCACACCCACTACGTGATCGGCACCGGAGCGGGTGACCCGCAGAAGTTCGACCCGGATGCCTCCCGCGAGACGCTGGACCATTCGGTGATGTACATCTTCGCGGTCGCGCTGCAGGACGGAACCTGGCATCACGAAAGGTCTTACGCGCCGCAGCGAGCCCACCGGCCCGACACCATCGAGCTGTGGCGCACGGTCTCGACGATCGAGGATCCCGAATGGACGCGGCGCTACCACTCCACCGATCCCGCGGAGAAGGCGTTCGGCGCGCGCGCCGAAGTCACCCTGAAAAACGGTGAGGTCATCGTCGACGAGATCGCCGTCCCCGACGCACACCCGCTGGGGGCCCGGCCGTTCGGCCGCAAGCAGTACATCGGAAAGTTCAAAGAACTGGCCGAGGGCATCGTCAGCGACACCGAGCAGCAGCGGTTCCTCTCAGCGGCCGAGGCCCTGCCGGACCTGCAGGCGAGCGCGTTGGCCGCGCTCAACATCACGGTCGATCCGGTGGTGCTGGACAACGCGCCCAAAATCTCTCGGGGAATCTTCTGATGAGCGGGCCGATCTGTGGCGCCCTCCCGGCGGCGACGAAACGGGCGCGCTTCCGTGCCGCGTTGAAAGCCGGCCGCCTGCAACGGTTCCCAGGAGCCTTCTCACCGCTGGTGGCCAAGCAGATTGCCGAGCTCGGGTTCGACGGGGTGTACGTGTCGGGGGCGGCGCTGTCGGCCGACCTCGGTCTGCCCGACATCGGCTTGACCACCCTGACCGAAGTCAGCGCCCGCGGCGCACAGATCGCCTCCGTCACCGACCTGCCCACCCTGATCGATGCCGACACCGGCTTCGGTGAGCCGATGAACGCGGCGCGCACCGTGACCGTGCTGGAGGACGCCGGGCTGGCCGGTTGCCATTTGGAGGATCAGGAAAACCCGAAGCGGTGCGGGCATCTCGACGGCAAGGCCGTGGTGCCGACAGACGAGATGATCAAACGCCTGACGGCCGCCGTCGCCGCGCGGCGGGACCCGAATTTCATCATCTGCGCTCGCACCGACGCCGTTGGGATCGAAGGAATCCCCGCGGCGATCGACCGAGCCAAGGCCTATGCCGATGCGGGCGCCGACCTGATCTTCACCGAAGCGCTGCGCACCCCAGCGGAATTCGCCCAGTTCCGCGCCGCGGTGGACACGCCATTGCTGGCCAACATGACCGAGTTCGGCAAGTCGGAGCTCCTGAGCGCCCGGCAGCTGTCCGACCTCGGCTACAACGTGGTGATCTACCCCGTGACCACGCTGCGGTTGGCGATGCACGCCGTCGAGGCCGGCCTTCGTGAGATCGCCGACGCGGGAACGCAATCCGGACTCGTAGCCCGCATGCAACACCGCAGCCGCCTTTACGAGCTGCTGCGCTACGCCGATTACAACCGATTCGATTCCGATATCTACAACTTCGCGCAAGGAGCCGTGCGATGAGCGCCGTCGAAGACAGCCAACCCCGCATCTACAAGGGCCTGGCCGGTGTCGTCGTCGACACCACCGCCATCTCCAAGGTCGTCCCGGAGACCAACTCCCTGACCTATCGTGGCTACGCGGTGCAGGACCTGGCGGCGAAGTGCAGCTTTGAGCAGGTCGCCTACTTGCTATGGCACGGCGAGCTTCCCGACGACCAACAGCTCGCGCTGTTCTCCCAGCGAGAACGCGCGTCGCGCCGGCTGAACCGATCCCAGCTGTCGCTGTTGGCCAAGTTGCCCGAGACCTGCCACCCGATGGACGTGGTGCGCACCTTCATCAGTTCGATGGGTGCCGAGGACCCGGACGAGGACGACAGCAGCCCGACGGCCAACTATGCCAAGGCGATGCGGATGTTCGCGGCACTGCCCACCATCGTCGCCGCCGACATGCGCCGCCGGCGCGGCCTGGACCCCATCGCCCCGCACAGCCACATGAACTACGCGCAGAACTTCCTGCACATGTGCTTCGGTGATGTGCCCGAGCAGGTGGTGGTGGACGCCTTCGAGCAGTCGATGATCCTCTACGCCGAGCACAGCTTCAACGCGTCGACCTTCGCCGCCCGGGTGGTGACGTCCACTCAGTCCGATATCTACAGTGCGGTCACCGCGGCTATCGGCGCGCTCAAGGGCCCGCTGCACGGGGGCGCCAACGAGGCCGTCATGCGCGACATGCTCGACATCGGCACCGCCGACAAGGCCGCAGAATGGCTGCAGGGCAAGCTGGATCGCAAAGACAAGATCATGGGCTTCGGTCACCGGGTGTACAAAAACGGTGACTCGCGGGTGCCCACCATGAAGGAGGCCCTCAACCGGGTCGCCGCGGCGCGCGGCGGGCAGAAGTGGCTCGACATCTACGAAATTCTGGAGGCGGGCATGGCCGAGGTCAACGGCATCAAGCCCAACCTGGACTTCCCGACCGGGCCGGCCTACTACCTGATGGGCTTCGACATCGGCATCTTCACGCCGATCTTCGTGATGAGCCGCATTACCGGCTGGACGGCGCACATCATGGAGCAGACCGCGTCCAACGCGTTGATCCGTCCGCTGAGCGAGTATGTCGGACCTGCGCAACGCGCTCTATCGTAAAGACCGTGTTTGCGAAGGTACTTGTCGCCAATCGCGGGGAGATCGCGATCCGCGCGTTCCGCGCTGCCTACGAGCTGGAGATCGGCACGGTCGCCGTCTACCCCTACGAGGACCGCAATTCCGTGCACCGGCTGAAGGCCGACGAGTCCTACCAGATCGGTGACGAGGGCCACCCGGTCCGCGCTTACCTGTCGGTCGACGACATCGTCGCAACGGCACAGGCGTGCGGGGCGGATGCGATTTACCCCGGCTACGGCTTCTTGTCGGAGAATCCCGACTTGGCGGCGGCGTGCGCGGCGGCGGGAATCACCTTCGTCGGTCCGAGCGCGGAGGTGCTCGAGCTGACGGGCAACAAGTCGCGGGCGATCGCGGCGGCGCGGGAGGCAGGCCTTCCGGTGCTGGCTTCCTCGGCACCCTCGACGTCGGTGGATGAGTTACTGGCGGCCGCCGAGACGATGACGTTTCCGTTGTTCGTCAAGGCGGTCGCCGGCGGCGGCGGACGCGGGATGCGCCGGGTGATCGACGCCTCGTCGCTGCCGGAGGCGATCGAGGCGGCCAGCCGAGAAGCCGAGTCCGCGTTCGGGGATGCCTCGGTGTTTCTGGAGCAGGCGGTGATCAATCCGCGCCACATCGAGGTGCAGATCCTGGCCGACACCCAGGGCAACGTCATGCACCTCTACGAGCGGGACTGCAGCGTGCAGCGCCGGCACCAGAAGGTCGTCGAGATAGCGCCGGCACCCAACCTCGACCCTGAACTGCGCCAACAGATCTGCGCGGACGCGGTGGCTTTCGCACGCAACATCGGCTATACGTGTGCCGGCACCGTGGAATTCCTGCTCGATGAACGCGGCAATCACGTGTTCATCGAGATGAATCCCCGCATCCAGGTGGAGCACACGGTCACCGAGGAGATCACCGATGTCGACCTGGTGTCGGCGCAGCTGCGGATCGCCGGCGGGCAGAGCCTGGAAGACATTGGTTTGAGCCAGGATTCGGTCGTTCCACACGGCGCGGCGCTGCAGTGCCGGATCACCACCGAGGATCCGGCGAACGGTTTCCGCCCGGACACCGGCCGGATCACCGCCTACCGCACCCCGGGCGGCGCGGGCATCCGGTTGGACGGCGGCACGACGCTCGGCGCCGACATCAGCGCCCACTTCGACTCGATGCTGATCAAGCTCACGTGCCGGGGCCGCGACTTCGCGACCGCGGTGCGCCGGGCGCGACGGGCGGTCGCGGAGTTCCGGATCCGGGGCGTCTCGACGAATATCCCGTTCCTGCAAGCGGTCCTGGATGACCCGGACTTTCAGGCCGGCCGAATCACGACGTCGTTCATCGAGGAGCGCCCGCAGCTGCTGACCGCCCGCAGCTCCGCCGACCGCGGCACCAAGATTCTCAACTACCTGGCCGACGTGACCGTCAACAAGCCACACGGTGAGCGTCCATCCGCGGTGTACCCACACGACAAGCTGCCCGACATCGACCTTTCGGTCGAGCCCCCGGCCGGCTCCAAGCAGCGGTTGGCCGAGCTCGGGCCGGAGCGCTTTGCGGCCTGGTTACGCGAGTCGCGCGGCGTGGGCGTCACCGATACCACCTTCCGCGACGCGCACCAATCCCTGCTCGCCACCCGGGTCCGCACCAGCGGCCTGATCAAGGTCGCGCCCTACATCGCCCGGACCACACCGCAACTGCTGTCGATCGAATGCTGGGGAGGCGCGACTTACGATGTGGCGCTGCGGTTCCTGAAGGAAGACCCGTGGGACCGGCTGGCAACGCTACGCGAGGCGTTGCCCAACATCTGCCTGCAGATGCTGCTGCGCGGGCGCAACACCGTTGGTTACACGCCGTATCCGGAGACGGTCACGACGGCGTTCGTCGAAGAAGCGACGGCGACGGGCATCGACATCTTCCGGATCTTCGATGCGCTGAACAACGTCGACTCGATGCGACCCGCCATCGACGCAGTGCGGGAAACCGGTGCGGCGGTGGCCGAGGTCGCGATGTCCTACACCGGGGATCTCAGCGATCCGGCCGAAAAGCTGTACACGCTCGACTATTACCTGAAACTGGCCGAACAGATCGTCGACGCGGGTGCGCACGTGCTGGCGATCAAGGACATGGCCGGCCTGCTGCGCGCGCCGGCGGCGACGACGCTGGTCTCGGCGCTCAAGTCCCGATTCGACCTGCCGGTGCACGTGCATACCCACGACACCCCGGGTGGGCAGCTGGCGACCTATGTGGCGGCCTGGCAGGCGGGGGCCGACGCCGTCGACGGCGCCGCGGCCCCGCTCGCGGGCACCACCAGCCAGCCCGCGCTGTCGTCGATTGTGGCCGCCGCGGCCAACACCGCCTACGACACCGGGCTGTCGCTGCCGGCGGTGTGCGACCTGGAGCCGTATTGGGAGGCACTTCGAAAGGTGTACGCGCCCTTTGAATCCGGGCTCCCCGCCCCGACGGGACGCGTCTATCACCACGAGATTCCGGGCGGCCAGCTGTCGAACCTGCGCCAGCAGGCCATTGCGCTGGGGCTCGGTGACCGGTTCGAGGACATCGAAAACGCCTACGCCGGAGCCGATGCCATCCTCGGACACCTGGTCAAGGTCACCCCCTCGAGCAAGGTCGTCGGCGACCTGGCGCTGGCGCTGGTGGGCGCGGGCGTGAGCGCGCAAGATTTCGCCGACGATCCCGCACGGTACGACATCCCGGATTCCGTGATCGGTTTCCTGCGCGGAGAACTCGGTGACCCACCGGGCGGGTGGCCCGAGCCGTTGCGCACCAAGGCTTTAGCGGGGCGCGGTCCGGCCAGGCCCGAGCAGGCGCTGTCGGCTGACGACGAGAAGGCGTTGGCGACCCCGGGCGTCGCGCGGCAGGCGGCGCTGAACCGGCTCCTGTTCCCCGGGCCCACCAAGGAACTCGAGGACCATCGCGAACAGTACGGGGACACCTCTGGCCTGAGCGCCAACCAGTTCTTCTACGGATTGCGACACGGGGATGAACACCGGGTCGAGCTGGAGCGCGGTGTCGAGCTGCTGATCGGCCTGGAGGCCGTCTCGGATGCCGACGAACGCGGCATGCGCACCGTGATGTGCATCCTCAACGGTCAGCTACGGCCCGTCGTGGTGCGTGATCGCAGCATCGCCTCGGACGTACCGGCCGCCGAGAAGGCCGATCGTGCCAACCCGGATCACGTCGCAGCGCCCTTTGCCGGCGTCGTGACCGTGACGGCCGACGTCGGCGAGGAAGTCGAAGCCGGCCAAACGATCGCGACCATCGAGGCGATGAAGATGGAGGCCGCCGTCACCACCCCGAAGGCCGGGAAGGTCGCACGCATCGCGGTCTCGCAGACCGCACAGGTGGAGGGTGGCGACCTGTTGATGGTAATCGACTAACTAGGGCCGTTGATCAGGGCCGCTCGCGCCAGCGTCTGCTCCGCCTGCTTCACGTGCGCGGCGTCCACGAGGACGCCGTTTACGCCGACCGCGCCGCGGCCCTTGGCCTCGGCTTCGCGGTAGGCAGCGACATTGCCTTGCGCCCTGGCGATTTCGTCGGCCGTCGGCGCATAGACCTCGTTGGCGACGGGAACCTGGTCGGGGTGGATGGCCCACTTGCCGGTGTAGCCCAGCAACGACGCGCGTCGCGCGTCGCGCGCGTAGCCCGCAAGGTCACGGTAGTCGGGATACGGCGCGTCGATCGCGTCGATGCCGGCGATGCGCGCGGCCACGATCACCTTGTTGCGCGCGTAAGCCCAGAATTCGCCGGGGTATTCACCGAGCGGCGCGAAGTTGGTGTCCACCCGGGCGCCCTGGGACAACGAGAAATCGCCCACACCGAAGATCAGGGCGTCCAGGCGTGGGCTGGCCGCCGCGATCTCTTCGGCGTTGGCCAGGCCCTCCACCTCCTCGATGAGAACTTCGAGCCGAATGCGGTGATCCAGGCCGAGTTTCGCTTCCAGCTGGGTGAGCAGCACGTCCACCCACCACACGTCGCGGGCCCGGCGGGCCTTCGGGATGATGATCGTGTCGAGGTTCTGGCCGGCCTTGGTCACCACGTCGACGACGTCGTCGTGACACCACTGGGTGTCCAGGCCGTTGATCCGGATGGCGCGGGCGGTGCGGCCCCAGTCGATGTCGTTGAGCGCGGCGATCGACTTGGCGCGCGACTTTTCCTTGAACGCCACCGGAACCGCGTCCTCGAGGTCGAGGAACACCAGGTCGGCGCCGCACCGGGCGCCCTTGTCGAACATGTTGTCGTTGCTCGCGGGCACCGCGAGTTCGGAGCGACGGAGCAGATCGGTCACTGGTGGAGTTTCCTTCTTCTCACAGCACGCCGCGGGCGCGCAGGTCGTCGATGTCGTTGGGAGTCAGGCCGAGTAGCTCGCCGTAGACTTCGGCGTTGTGCTCGCCGAGGCGGGGGCCGAGATGGCCGACCGTGCCGGACGCCGACGAGAAACGCGGGACCGGCGCCTGCACCGTCATCGCCCCGAGCTCTGCGTCGTCGACGGAGATGAACACTTCGCGATGCGCCAGCTGCTCGTCGGCGATCAGGTCGTTGACGCCGTAGACCGGGGCCGCGGCCACCTCGTGGGCGTCAAAGACCTCCATCGCCTCCGAAAGTGTCTTCACCGCAACCCAATCGGCCACCACGGCGTCGACCTCGCGCGCCCGCGCGAGGCGCCGCTGCGGGTCGCAGAAGTCGGGGTCGCTCACCAGATCGTCTCGCCCTATCGCCCGGAACACGCGCAGCGCCAGGGCCGGTGAGCTTCCCGACATGGCCAGCCACTTGTCGTCGACGGTGCGATAGGTGTTGCGGGGCGCCGAAATATCCCACCGATTACCGGAGCGCTCGGGCACCAGGCCCAACTGGTCGTACCCCAGCAGCGTTTGTTCCAGCAGCCGGGCGAGCGGGTCGATGAGGTTGACGTCGATCAGCTGTCCCGGTCCGCCGTGCACGTCGCGGTGATACAGCGCCATCATCACCGCGTAAGCGGCATTCAGTGAGGCGACGCCGTCGGCCAACATGAAGGGCGGCAGCGTGGGTGGGCCGCCGGCCTGGCCGGTGATGTGCGCGAATCCGCTCATCGCCTCCCCCAGCGTGCCGAACCCCGGGCGCTCGCTCTTGGGTCCGGTCAACCCGTAACCCGTGATGTGCAGCATCACGATCCTGTCGTTGACCGCCCGCAGGTTCTCGTAGTCCAGGCCCCACTTACGCAGCGTCTGCGGACGGGTGTTGAAGATGACGACGTCCGCGTGCTCCACCAGGCGGCGCACCAGCGCCTGGCCTTCGGCGCAGCGCAGGTCCAGCGTGATCGCCCGCTTGTTGCGCGACAACGACTTCCACATCAACCCGACCCCGTCGCGCTGATTGCCCCACCCGCGGATCGGGTCGCCTTGCCTCGGTTGCTCAACCTTGATCACGTCGGCGCCGAACTCGCCCAGATAAGTGGCCACCAACGGCGCGGCGGCCAGGGTGGCCACGTCGAGAACCCGCAGCCCGTCAAGCATTGGCACCGGCGGCAACCCTCGTGTTCGACGGGCGTTGCAGCCCGAGGTGTTCCCGCAAGGTCGACGATTCGTACTCGGTGCGGAACAGGCCCCGGCGTTGCAGCTCCGGAACCACCAACCGCACCACGTCTTCGAATGCACCGGGCAGATGCGTTGCCGCTAAAACGAATCCGTCGCAGGCACCGGTTTCGAACCAGTGCGCCATCTGGTCGGCGACCTGCTGGCCGGTGCCGACGAAACGCGGTCCCTGCAGCAGGGTCGCGCGATGATTGGCAAGGTCGCGCAACGTGACCGTATCCCCACCGATGTGGGTACGCAGGTTCTGCACCAGCCCGCGGATGCCGGAGACCGAGGCGAGCAGTTCGTCGGTGACAGGATCGTCGAGATCGTGCCGCGCGAAGTCGTAATTCATCAACTCCGACAAGAGGGTCAGCGATGCCATGGGATGGACCAGATCATCGAGGAGCATGGCCTCACGCTCCTTGGCGTGGACTTCCGACTCGCCGACGACGGCGTAGGCCATGGGGCAGATGCGGACTGTGGCGGGATCGCGGCCTGAGTCGGCAATGCGGTCCTTCTGATCCGCGTAGTGGCCGCGCGCGACGTCGATGCCCGGATCGCCGGTGAAGATCAATTCCGCCCACCGCGAGGCGAATTCGCGGCCCCGGCCCGACGATCCGGCCTGAATGATGACCGGTCGGCCCTGCGGTGTGCGCGGCACCGTCAACGGGCCGCGCGCGGAGAAGAACTCGCCGATGTGCCCGAGCTCGTGCACCTTCGCGGGATTCGCGTAGCACCCGGACGCCCGGTCGTGCAGGATGGCGTCGTCTTCCCAGGTGTCCCACAAGCCGGTGACGACGTCCATGAATTCGTCGGCGCGATCGTAACGTTCGTCGTGGCCGAGGTGGGCGTCGACGCCGAAGTTCTGCGCTTCGCTGTCGTTGACCGAGGTGACCACGTTCCAGGCGGCCCGGCCGCCCGAAAGGTGATCCAGCGAGGCGAATGTCCTTGCGACGTGGAACGGCTGGTAATAGGTCGTCGAGTAGGTGGCGCCCAGCCCGATCTTCGAGGTGGCTTGCGCGAGCACCCCGAGGATCACGCTGAGGTCGAGCTTGACCGGCCGGGCGCCGTAGCGCACCGCTTCGTCCACCGATCCGCCGTAGACCCCCGGCATCGCCAGGCGATCGTCGAAGAACATCAGGTCGAAGCAGCCCTCTTCGAGCTGCCGGCCGATTTTGGCGTAGTAGGAGGCGTCGAGGTATCCGTGCTCGGTTGCGGGGTGCCGCCACGAGCCCGCGTAGACGGAAGTGCTGCCGGCCTGCATGAAGGCGACGAGGGCCATTTTGTCGGTGCGCATTCTTGAAACGTAACATCTGATATTTCAGATATCAAACGTTGCGTTTGGTATTCTGCGCAGGTGGCAGGCATCGACATTTCCGGAACTGTCCGCGAACGCGCCGCGCGCGAGCTGCGCGACCGGATTCTCACCGGCACCCTGGCCGCTGGATCACGGGTCGACCTCGACGCCATCACCGAGGAATTCGCGACCAGCCGCACGCCGGTGCGAGAGGCGCTGCTGGAGCTGTCCTTCGAGGGGCTCGTTCAAGTCGCGCCGCGCAGCGGTGTGACGGTGCTCGGCATCAGCCCGGACGACGTGCTGGACAGCTTCACCATTCTCGGGGTGTTGACCGGGCAGGCCGCGGCGTGGGCTGCCGGGCGCATCGAGCCGCAGGAGCTCGCTACGCTCCGCGAACTCGCGGCCGACGTCGTCGCGCGGTCCGGCGACGACAGCATCGGCGAGGCCAATTGGCATTTCCACCAGATGATTCACCGTGCCGCGCATTCGCCGCGGCTGTTGACCCAGATCAAGCAGGCCGTCCGGGTGGTGCCGAGCAATTTCCTCACCTTGTTCCCCGAGCACGAGAAGCACTCACTCGACGAACACCAAGAGTTGCTGGACGCGCTCGGGGACAAAGACGCCGAGCGGGCCCGCATCATCGCGGAACGACACGTGCTCGACGCCGGCCGTTCGCTGGCCGATTGGCTGGAGCAGCGCCGCTAGTCCTTACGACACGCAACCACGAGACTTAAACCAGGGCTACGCCTTTCGGCGTGTCGTATGCATGGTTTAAGTGTCGGGGACCGCAGGCCCCCGCCGGCAACGGCGACGAGCGGCTCGAGCAGGACGCGTTCAAATCAGTGCGGGCAAGACTCGGTCCGTCAGCAACTGCACCGACTTCCACGCTTCGTCGACCGGCATGCCGCCGACCAAGGGGTGCATGACGACCGGGCCGTAATTCTGCGCGGCGCGCACCTCCGCGATCAGCTGATCGGGGGTGAGGAAACGGTATCGTCCCGATGCCCGGACCTGGTCCAGGGTCTGGACACCGGGCAAGTGCATGAGCGAACGCTGATCGGTCGACCATCGACCGTAAGTGACTGCCTCCCAGAGGATATGCTCGCCCAGCTCCGCCCAAGCCCGATCCGGATCCTCGTGCAGGTAGATCATTCCGCGGTTGACCGGTCCCGGCATGAGGATGAATGGCGACATGCCGGCCTCGGCGCACAGCTCGCGGTAGTAATCGGCGATGTCGGGCAGATGGTCCGCCAGACTGAGCGGCAGCCGGAACCGTGCCGCACGGCGCGCAGTGGCGCGGGCGCCGCCACCGACGTACAGCGGCGGATGCGGGCGTGACCAGGTGCCGGTGCCGGCCCAAATGGCCAACATCCGTTCGACCAGGGCGTCCATCAGCTTGCCGCGCTGGCTGAAATCCACGCCAAGCTCGTCGTATTCAATCGCGCGATATCCGAGTCCCACGGTCGTGTGCAGGCGGCCGCGGCTCATGTTGTCGACCAGCGCGATATCCTCGGCGAGCCGCACCGGGTTCCACAGCGGGCCCAGCGCGCAATCGACGCTGGCGATCAGCCTCGAGGTCCGGGCCAAGAACATCGCCGCGGCCATGATCGGATTGCAACTCCACCCGTGGCCTGTCGCATGATGCTCGTCGACGCTGATGGAGGTGATGCCGCGGGACTCCCCCCATTGCGCGAGCTCGAGCGCCGCGGACAAGAGTTCGCCCTGTGTGCGTGGATCACCTTGCGGGGAGGCGAAGTTGAAGCGCAGCACCGTCAAAGGCATTTTGGCCCGCCTCGCTACACTTTCGGCCCGGCCGCCGCCTGCAGGAAGGCCGGAAAGTCCGGGAACAGTGCGCGGTCGACGATCTCGATGCGGGTGCCCGCCGCATCGAGGTAGTAGGCGAAGAGCGCTAGATCCGGCGGAGCGGTGTCGGCAGTCGCCTCGAAACTGAAGCCGTTGTCCTCCAACATCTTTGCGCTCTCGGCCAAGTTGTCGGTCCAGTAGCCGAGGTGATGGATCGAGTTGCCGGGTGCCGCCGTCCACGCCGTCCCGGGCACCTCCTGGATCAGTTCGACGTGCGGAGCCTGCAGCGAATAGGCGAAAGTCGACGTCACCTCTTGAGTCCCGGCCGTCGTGCGAAACGGCAAGGTGTAGCTCACCGGGGCGATCCAGCGATAGCCGGCCAGCGCGGTCAGCCGTGACATCGCCGCGCTGAGGTCCGGCACGATGATGCCGGTGTGGTAGAAGTCCTCGGGCCGTAGCGCGAATGCCGTCATGCGTTCCTCGCTATCTGGTTGCGGAGCCAGGCAGTTTCCCAGAAGTTCGTGCTACCGGCCAGCAGTTTTTCATGAGCCTGCCGCAGCACGTCACGGACCCCCGGATGGTCCGCGGGGACGAGCTGTGCAAGGTGGATGGCCTGCAACGCCCGATCGGCGGCCAGGTGCGCCCGGGCTCGATCCACCAGCGCTTCAGCGCCGGCGAGCTCGACGACGTCGGCGGCGACGGAATCGAATCCGACGGGGTACAGCTCGGTGGTCGATTCGTGGTGGAACCAGCCCGAGTAGTTCTCCCAGACGGCCCGCACATCCCACGCGACTTTGCCGTAGCCCTGGCCCACTTCGCATTCCGCGGGCAGGGCGATCTCGCGCATCAAGGTGCGGACGTCTTTGCCGGCGTTCATCCCCGCGACAGTCTCATCGTGGATGTACTGGAGCGCGTCGCGCAGCCGCTGCAACTCGGCGTCGATACGCTCGGCACCCCTGACCGGCTCGAAGTGACCGGTCACCAGGACCTCGGCCCGCAGCTCGCGGACCCTCTCCACCGATGCGATGGCCGTCAACGCGTCGCGGTAGCGGTCGCCGCGCATGGTGACGAGATTGGGAATGTGACCGATCAGCGGTCCGAAGGTGTTCCCACACAGACAGATTCGTTCCTCGGGAAGCCAGACCACCAGCGAGTCGGTGGTTTCGCCGCCGGACACGGAAATCAGCTCCATCCGCCGGCCCCCGACCTCCAAGCAGAGGGTGTCCTCGAAGTCGATGTCGACGACGGGCGCGCTCTGACCGGCCAGCCGTGTGGTGCCCAGGCGCCGCTGGATGGCCTGGACGCCGCTGGCCAGGGTGTCTTTGAAGGCGAAGGCGCTGCGGTTGGCCCGGTAGGCGATCAGCCGATCGTTGTCGTCTCGCCAGGACTTCCAATTCGCCTGCGCCACAACGGTTGTCTCGGGATCCCGTACGCTGTCCAGGCCACCGACATGATCCACATGGCCCTGCGTGAAGATGATGTAGCGCACCGGTGACGAGTCCACGGCATCGAAATTGGCCCGGTGCACCGGCCCCTCGAAGCCCATGCCGGTGTTGACGATCACCCGCCCCTCGGTGGTCGTGAGCAGATACGAGTTGGACAAGCCCGGCGAGCACCACAATCCCGGTGCAATCTCTTCGGCCTTCTCGGCCGAAGCCGGTCGCATCGCGTCGGCGCCCGGCCTACTCCGATAGACAGGTTCTGACACGCTGGTGGCTCCTTTATTCGGGACGGACGTCGAACTTGTCGAAGTAGAAGCCGAAGCGGCCGCGGAGTTCGTCGGCGGAGGTGCCAAAGTGCCGCTCGAGTTCGTAACGGATGCGGCCGTGTTTGGCGCGCGGATTGCCGTCCAGGTACCGCTGAAAGCGCTGTCGCACCTTGGGCGGTAAGTCGACGCCCGCGCGCTGGTAAAGCCGCTCGAGCACCGGCATTTCGTTGCCGTTCAACTGATGGAAGTCGATGTCAATGCTGCTCTCGGGTGCCACCAGGTCGCGGTCACGCACGCATGCGCTGAGCAGTCGGTGCACGCGGTCGCTCCAATAGTCCAACAGCCACTGCGGATCAATGCTGCTACGGCGCAACCGATCCGAGTACGCCATCATGGTGATGGTCGATTGGATCACCGAAACGGGGTCGCGGTGAGTGAAAGCCACTGTCGCATCGGGGAAAGTCGCCAGCAGCGGACCGAGCTGCTCGCAGTGCTGTGGACTCTTGAGCACCCATGTTCGCGGGCCGCGCAGAAAGGTCAGCGCCTGCAGCACCTTCTTCATGTAGGCATAGTGGCGGGTTTGATCGAGACCCAGATAGTAATCGCGCCAGTCGGGCACTCGCGCATGCCATTCCAGTACGTATGCGGCCAGATCGAGATCAAGAAGCTCCACCTCCTCTTCGATCGCCTCGGGGAACCGATCATGCATCGCGGCCACCACCGGCGCACTCGCCATCAACGCATCGTGTTCTGACTTGGCACGCGTATAGCGGGGATCGACGCCGAAGATGTCGGGGCCCCGCCCGCGGGCGGGAATGGGATCCTGGCTCTCCCAATACGGCAGGGCCCGCCGCCGTGGGTCGGCGGCGATGAGGTTCACCAGATGCGTGGTGCCCGAACGCGGCATTCCGACGACAATGAAGGGCCTTTCGATCGGGATGGATTCGATCTCGGGATAGCGCTGGACGAGCTCGGTGAGTGACAACCGGTTGCGCAGCAGGCGCACGATACGTTGGCGCAGCGATCCGCGGGTGAGCCGGCGCAGTCCTTCGTCGGCCTCGATCGCCGCGACGTGCACCCGCAGGCGGTCGGCGAAGCCGTCGGTGTCGTCGAGGTCGGCGGCTGCAGTTGTCAGGCCCGCCTGCGCGATGGCCTCGGCGAGCATCCGGTCGATGTCGAGGTCGACGGGCCGAGCTTCGGTGAACTCGAGGATCTGGCGCTGGACCTCGGTCAGCCGGGGCGCGGTCAAGTCGGCGAAGTCGATGTCGTCCACCGCAGAACCCACCGGGACCCCTCTTCGACGCGTCGGGTGATCTGACTCAGACGCTAGACGCGGTGAAGATGCATCGTGCATCCACCTCGGCGGTCGCGCTATAGGTTGGCCAGATCGTCGGGAACGTCGATCTTGTGCTCTTGCAGCGCCTCGAGCGGCACCACCTCGAGGGTGCTCTCGTGCGTCGCCGCCAGCACCACCGGCGCGGCACAACCGTCGTGGTGAGCCCGTAGCCAGTTCAGCGCGGTCACGCACCAGCGGTCACCCGGCAGCAGGCCGGGGAACCGATACTCGGGAACCGGGGTCAACAGGTCGTTGCCGATGGAACGCTGATGCTCCAGAAACTCGGCGGTCATCACCGCGCAGATGGTGTGCCGCCCGAGGTCCTGAGGGCCGGTCGAGCAACAGCCGTCGCGGTAGAAGCCGGTCAGCGGGTCTGCGCCGCACGGTTCCAGCGGACCGCCTAACACGTTTCTATCGGGCACCCGTTCAGTATTGCGCGCCTGGGCGTGAAGTTTGAAGCAATTCCACCGACTGCATTGACTGGTTTCCGATGCCGGATGGCGCCGCCCGCCGGTTTGGACGCCCGGCCACCGGGCGTGTTAACTCGAATCGATGTCGACACCGCCGAACCAACCCCCGAATGCGCCCGGTGAGCCACCCTGGGGATGGCAGCCGCCGGGTTACGGGCCGCAGCCGAATCCGCACCACCCACCGCCGCCGGGATATCGGCCCCCGCAGGCGTATCCGGGATACGCCGGCTACCCGGGTTATGTCGACCCGCAGGCGCCCTATGGTCGCGATCAAACTACCGGGCTACCGCTGTCGGATAAGTCCGCCACAACCGCCGGCTTGCTACAGCTGTTCTTCGGCTTGTTCGGGGTCGGCCGCTTCTACATCGACTCGACTCAGATCGCGGTGGCGCAGTTGTGCCTCGGCCTGTTCGGAGTTCTCTTCAGCCTGTTCTGTTTTGTCGGTCTGCCAGTTCTGCTCGGCGGCATCGTTTGGGCCATCGTCGACGCGATCTTGATCTTCACCGGCAACGTCAAAGACAACCACGGTCGCAAGCTGCGTTAGGCGTCCGACGCTTTGCCGTCCTTATCGATTGCCGGACAACGCATTTGGTATAGGTCGGGGCAGCATTTTATCGTCATCGGCAGTCATGACGGTGTGGCTCGCCGATTGCCGATGGTCACGGATTGGTCACGATGACGCGCGGGTCCATCGCTCGACGACGCCGGTGACGGCACGGTAACGATCGTCATCTGAAGTCATCGCGACGCGCTGAGCAAATCCCAGGGAAATCGCCCCGAAAACTTATCGTCACATCGTGCAACGACGTACGGCCCTGAAACTCCCTCTGTTGCTGGCCGCGGGCGCCGCAGTCGCCCGGATGCCGCGGGCCACGGCGGAGGAAGCGGGCCGGTGGTCACCCGAGCGCGCCAACCGCTGGTATCAAGCGCAGGGCTGGCTCGTTGGGGCTAACTACATCCCGGCGAACGCCATCAACCAGTTCGAGATGTTCCAGCCCGACACCTTCGACCTACGGCGCATCGATACCGAGCTCGGCTGGGCGCAGTTCTACGGGCACAACACCGCGCGGGTGTTCCTTCATGATCAGCTCTGGGCGGCCGATCAGCGCGGCTTTCAAACGCGCCTTGGGCAATTCGTCGACATCGCGGCGCGCCACCGCATCAAACCGCTGTTCGTTTTCTTCGACTCCTGTTGGGATCCGCAACCGCGCGCGGGACGCCAGCGCGCGCCGAGGCCCGGCGTGCACAACTCAGGCTGGGCGCAGAGCCCGGGCGCCGAACGCCTCGGCGATCCACGGTACGTCCAGGTCATGCACGACTACGTCACGGCGGTGATGACCCAATTCCGCAACGATGACCGGGTTTTGGGCTGGGACCTGTGGAACGAACCCGACAACCCCGCCCGCCAGTACCGCAGCGTCGAACGAAGCGATAAGGAGCAACTGGTCGCCAACCTGCTCCCCCAGGTCTTTCGTTGGGCCCGCGCTGTAGAGCCCAGCCAACCGCTGACAAGTGGTGTGTGGCGCGGGGATTGGGGACAACCGCAGGGTCGCAGCGCGATCAGCGACATTCAGCTCGCCAACGCCGACGTGATCACCTTTCACTCCTACGCGGGCCCCGCCGGGTTCGAGAACCGGATCAACGAGCTCACCCCGCTGGGCCGGCCGATCCTGTGCACGGAATACATGGCGCGACCCCAGGGCAGCACCGTCCAATCGATACTGCCGGTTGCCAAGCGCCACAACGTCGGTGCCATCAACTGGGGTCTGGTGGCCGGCAAGACCCAGACCTACTTCCCGTGGGACTCGTGGGATCACCCCTACACCTCGGTGCCCAAGGTGTGGTTCCACGACCTGATCCGGCCCGAGGGGCGGCCGTTCCAAGACATCGAAGCGCTGACGGTGCGAAAGCTGGCCGGTAGCCAGACCTGAAAAGGTCGCGTCCTCCGTGACCCCAGTCAAGCCAACCGACACCACGCCGCCATACACCTTCCGGTAGTAGGGTTGTACCAGCTCAGAAGGGGGCGGCGATGCTCGTCGGTGTTTGTCTGCTGCTGGCGGCACAATGACGTGGGAAAACCTGAGCGAAGCAGAGCTGATCGCGTCGGCCGGCGGCGATCCGTGGGCGATCAACCAGAGCTTGCAGGCCGGCAGCCCGTTCCAGATTTCACAGCTGGCTGAGGCCTTTCATGGCGCGGGTCGGCACACCGCCGAGGCCGACCACGCCTTCGAGGAAGCCCGGAAACGCTTCGCCGCGTCCTGGAACCATCAGGACGGTGGACACCCGATCAACGACTCAGAGGAAGTGCAGCGGGTCACCAAATCCCTTGGCGCGCAATCAGAGCAATTGCCGAAGATCGGCGCCGAGTTGGAAGGTATCGCCGCCGCGCTGGCCGACGCGCAAAAGCAAGGCGCTCAGGAGATCGCCGCCCTGGAGAGTTCGCTGCGGGGGCTCGACAGGCTCATCGGCGCGATAAAACACGACTTGACCCTCGACCTCTCCCCGTCGGAACGCGCCAAACTGGAGAGGCTGAAGGAGGCTGCGCACGCCCAGGCCGTGGACGACGTCCGCGATGCCGTCAAGCAGATGAATTCAATTCGCAATGCCTACTCGGACACGTTGCGGAAATCGATGGAGGCTCTGCACACCGACGGTTACAACCCCCCGACAACCGTCGACACCTGGATGGAAAGTCCGTTGAAGCCGGGTGAGGCACGAAACCTGGGACCGATCGCCGGAACCGGCGGTATCCCAGGCGTCCCAGGGATCGGGGCGGCCGACCTGGGCGAAGTGGTCGAGGTGCCCGGGGAGAACGGACAGCCCGCAAAGTTGTACGCAATCTTCGGGGATTCGTTCACCGGCGATAAGGCCTACGACGGCAAGCACTACCCGTCGGTGGCCGTGCCGGTCACCTTCGACGACGAGGGCCGCCCGCATTTCGGTGCGCCGCTGACTGGCCAAGACGGCCAAAACGTCTTGTTCCCACCGCCACCGGAGGCAAAAGGGACAGACACGCTGCCCGCCGGAAGTATCCGCATGAGTGACGGCACCACGTACATGATGGTCGCCGGGACCAACAACCTGAACCCCACCGGCGGAACATGGCTGGTCAAGGTGACCAACGATCCCGGCCAAGGATGGAAACCGATCCCAGGATCGTGGCGTCCGTGGACACCGAACCCGCCCAATCCGAACGACCCCGTCCACCCGGGCACCAGCGCGGCGAGCCAGCCTACGCAGATCAGCGGTTTTCAAGCCAAAGACGGCACGGTGTACATCGCGGCCGACTCGTTCGACCGATCCCGAGGCGTGACCATGTACCGCGTCGATCCGAATCACGTCACCGAGCGCCAATACTGGCAGCCCTGGAACGGAAGCGGGTGGGGCCAGCCCGGCGAAGTCGCCACCGCACCGATCAGCCGCACCCCCTTCGGGGAACTCAGTTTCAGGGAGGTCGGCGGCCAGGCGGTGCTCTCGGGTTTCGACCAGGGCAGTGGAAACGTCGAAGTCCGAGTGGCGAATGACCCCACAAAGGTGTTGACCGTTGGACCGACAGTTGTTGCGCAGCAGAGTAATCCGCAAGGAACAAACTTCGTACCCCAGAATTACGGTGGATTCATACTTCCCGGATCAACGCTGGATAAGCTGAATCTTTTTGTCAGTCAATGGAACACAACGACCAACACTCCCTACAACACCCAGGAGTTTCAGGTTAATGCGAACCACTAACCCGCCCGCCGATAGGATCACGATGATCAGCAAGACTCTCGCCGTCGCTGCCGGGATAGTCAGCGCCGTGATGACCAGCTGCAATGCGCACGCCGACACGCCTGCTTTTCCGGACATGAGCGGGTACGCACCGGTTAACGTCGCGGATTACACGATAGGGCTGCCCAACACGGGGCGCTCACCGCTCAACACGGTGTATTTCCTTACCCCGGACGGCATCACATGCGATTTTTTCTCCGGAGAGGCGCAGTGCACCGGCAATAACTTTCCCGCTATCCCGCCGGCCACCGGGACCGGCGCGGTGAACGCGATCGGGACCACCTCTGGGTTGGCACAATCCGGTGACCCGATCGCCGCCAATAATCAGGTCTACGGGCACCCTTTGAAGACCCTGCCCCCCTTGCATTCCATCACCGTGGACGGCGTGATCTGCGGGGTCGACAACGCGGGCACCACTGCGTGCAAAGACCCCCAGGGCCGTGGCTTTGTGCTCTCACCGCACGGGTCCGGCTGGCTGCCTCACGTGTAATCGCCGTCAAAGGTAGTGAAAAAGCTTGGCGCAGAGCAGCTTACGAGGCCGCGAAGTCACCGACGGCGGTCATTTTGTTGCCGTCCCAGGCGGTGGCGAAGCCGCCCGCGTTATACCCGCAATTCAGGATGATCGCTCGGTGTGGGGGACTTTGCATCCACATGTCGAGGGCCTTGTTGGGATTCGCGGCGGAACCCGTGCCCCAGAAGACGATCTCGCCCGAGTACCTGCTCCGATAGCCCGCATCCGTGATCCGCGCTTGCGGCGACGAGCCGTCCGAGCCGATGTGTCCGTTCACCCCGCTGCGCAGCATGTCGTCGGCGTGCCGCTGGGCCGCTTCGGCCAGACGCGGGTCATCATTGATGGCCGCGCATCCCTGACGAAGCTGGTTGATGCCGCCGTACAACACGGCTCCCGAATCGTCTGCGCGCGCTAGGAAGCCGGACACTGCCCCCGGGGCCGCAATGAAGGCAGTACAGATCGCGATGACGGCGATGATCCCGACTTTCTTGGCCATGACGCCTCGTGCCGTGCGCTCGTTGTGCTGCTTTTGGTACCCAAATGTTATCCATCGTCAACCGGGAACGAGCGCGAATCGCAAATTCGTCCACGCCGGCGACGTGGCGCTGGCCGACGCGGGGTCAGGCTCGAGCCGCTCCTAGTGGCCGACGTTGTGAACCAGATCGATGGCGTACTGGTTCACGAAGTTGCCGGCCGGTGGATCACCTTTGCCGCACGTTCCGTCGGATTCACCCGGACGTTTGATCCACAAGTAGGCGTCGGCGTGCGCTCCCGCGGTAGCCGCGGTAGGCGGAGTGCCGAGTGCTCGGCCGCTGGGGTTGCACCAGTTCAGGTCGGAGTCCGGTGCCGGTCCGGCTCCATTGCGCGACGTGTCGATCACGTAGTGCGAACCATTCGTGAGGCCCGAAATGGCCTCGCCGTAACCGATTTCGTCCTCGGTGGTGAAGAAGTTCGCGGTGTTGATGCTGAAGCCCCGCGCGTGACCGACACCCACCTGGTTGAGCCTGGCGGCCATGTCGTCGGCCGTATGCCAGCGCAGGTGACCCGCGTCGACATAGACGGCCGCGTTCGGGTCGCGGGTCAGCGTGTCGACGGCGTAGCGAATCAAATCGAAGCGCTCCTGGCGCTGATCACCCGATAGGCAATCGGCCATCGCGAGCGCATCGGGTTCGACGATGATCGCCACCCGCGAAGTGCCCACGCCCGATGCGATGCCGTCGATCCACGAGCGGTAGCCGTCGGCCGAGCCCATGCCGCCGGCGGCGAAGCTGCCGCAGTCGCGGTGCGGGATGCCATAAATCGCCAGAATCGGGATGGCGCCGGCCGCATTCGCGTCGCCGACATACTTCCCGACCGTTGCCGCCGACCCGCCCGGGACGATCCAGTACGCCTGCGGTGTGTTGGCGATGGTGGTCAACTCCGGGCTCGGCGGATCGGCACTCTGCGCGGCGCGCATGGCGGCCGACGTCGGGTTGACATAGAACGGCGCTCCGGCCAATGGGTCGCCGTCGGCAACCAGGCGCACCGTCGGGGCGGGACGAACCTGTACCGGGTCTCCGAGTAGACCCATGCCGGCGACCGCCGCAACCGTGAGCAAAGGCGCGATCCACCGCGCGACTGCGCCAGCAGCTGAGAACTTCACCTCAGGGAAGTTAGTGGTTGGCAAGCATCGAGCGCCAATCGTCGACGGCCCGATTCGTGCGTTCAATCACAAAGATCGCCGCAACCATCCGCTTACATGGATCCGCCTTCAGGACCTCCGCCAAGACGACCGGCCGCAAAGGCGGCACCCTGGTCGATCACCGCCATGTTGGTGGAGTACGTGTCGTGCGCGGCGAAATTCATGCCCTCAGAGCAGATCGGGTCCTGGGCAGCGCACACCTGGATGGTCTTGGCCTGATAGAGCGGGCCGATAACGACCGGCGGCTCGCCGAAGAAGTTCATCGCCTTCTCGTTGGGCAAGGCGAAGAGCACGACAGAGGAGATGTGGTTGGCCACCTCCGGATCCAACGGTTTGGGCACGGCCGCCGGATCGATCCCGTTCGGTACGACGGGTGAGGTGACGAAGCCCATCACGGCCGCACCTTGGGAGTAGCCGCCGAGCACCATCTTCGTGTTGGGACAGTCGTGCGCCATCGTGACGACGTGTGCGCCGGCGTCTCTGACGCCGGCCTCCCCCGCGCTCGTCCAGTCATGGGTGGCGGGGTAATCGACCGGATAGACGTCGAACGACTTTGCGCCGATGCGCGAGTGCAGGGAGTCGACGAATGCCTGCCCGGTCGGACCGAGGCCGGGCGGATCGTCGGTGCCGCGGGCGAACACCACCTGAACCTCCGGACACGGATCCGCACCGGCGGGAGGGATGGCGGATACGAGGACACCACCGGCAACGCCCGACACGACGGCCACGGCGGAAGCCACAAGACGAGGGCTGTGACGTGCGATCATGCCGCTGTTTGCCCAAAAATGTGATTTTTAAACCGCGACTTCCCGGCCCACGCGCGCGGTGCGAAACATGCGCGCACGCGGCGGTCGGCCGGCGTCCAGCTAAACCACTGGGGCTTTCGTGCAGTCTTGGCGGTGGCGGAGGGATTTGAACCATCCTCGGCTAGCTGGTTAGAGGATTGAAAGCGGCTCTACCTGCCCAGGCTCATCACTGAGAATCACTCCAGTTACCTGTAACTGTGGGCAAATTGTGGGCAACTTGTGAGTACGCGGCGTGTCGTCGCCCGGCGTCTCGTCGCCGCCCACAGTTGGGCTACAGGACATGCGTTCCGATGAGTTGTCCGATATGTCGAATGTCGACCTGACCCTTAAAGTCCAGCCGCACCTTCCCGAGGCCCGAGAACCATAGTTCGAGTTCAGCGTCGAGGTCGAACCGCCCGGCAGTCTCGATACTCCAGGCTTGGATCTTGCTGTAGGGCAACGATGAATAGTCGCGCTTCTTCCCAGTCAGGCCTTGGACGTTTATCGCGATGAGTCGCTTGTTGGTGAAGACCACCGAGTCGCGCACGCCCTTGAAGCTCAGGTGGACTGCCTCACCTTCAACGAGGATGGGCGCCAGCTCAGCGGCAAGGGCTCTCGGGTCGCTCGGTCCGAGCCTCGCGAAGAGGCCTCCACTTTGGAAGTCAATCATTTCAGCAGCGTACGAGCCGAGCCATACCGAAGGACTTCGATTGAGCACCGCGCGCCTTCGGCATTCCTTAACTTCAGCGGATCAGGAGCGGGTAACACGGCAACCCGGTTAAGACACTGAGCGGATCATGTCGGGCAGTCACCGCCGGTCCACGGGCAGATCGTCGGATCGTAGGCGCGATCCTTGATCCGCTCGCGGATCACGCGCCTTGTCACATCGGTCTCCTCGTCCTGGGCCTCGGGCTTCAACCAGCGCGCAACAGTCAAGATGGACACGCGGCTCGCGCCCGCCGCCGACAGCGCCGCAGCCACCGACTGCGCGTGACCGCCGCCGACCCACGTGTCATCGACCACCAGGACGTGCGCGCCCTCGGGCGGTGTGCGGATCTCGAAGTTGGACGGCGTGACCTCACGGGGATCGAGAATCGACGGGTTGGCGGCGACCTCGATCTCAAACCTCTGGTTGAGGTTTCGCGCGAGGATGGCCCGAAACCGATGCTCGGTGCCGATGCGTCGCGTTGACGGCACCGTCGCCCACCGCGTCGCTGGCGCACCGGCCAGCCGCTCGATGCACTGGTGATGTCCACGGATGCCCAGCACCGCCAGCGAGGTGACTATCGGCACGTGCGAAGGGCCGGGGGTGTTGCTCTTGTATCCGTACATCACCCTGGCGGTCTGGTGGTTATCCATCCCGTAGGTCATCGACCCCACCAGCTTGGCGGTGTCACTGCGCATCGAATAGTTCTTCAGGCAGCGCGCACACATCGTGTACTGCTGCTCAATCGGTTGGGCACACATCGAGCAGGTGACCCCGTCGATGTGGAGGATGTTGCGCAGGTAGCCCCCCGCGGTGCTGACGAGGCTCCGACGTACCTGCTCAAGAGCGGCGGCGTGCGTCACTGGAAAGCGAGCTGCCTCAATGCCTCATCAGTTCGATACGGGGAAGTGCGGATGTCCTGGACGACACGAGCGATATCGCTCAATCCCGTCGCCACGTACACGCCAGGGCGACCCACGAGGGCTTTCGCCCACGCATTCGCGTTCACCACAAGGTCGGTAAGGATCACTGGACGCCCATGCTCCACTGCCATGCGCGCCTGAGCGCGCGCGCCGCTGTACTCCCCGGCCTCCACCACGATGGTGGCCAGCCCGTAGCCCGACATCAGCGCGTTGCGCATCAGGAAGTGTTGTTTACGGGGCGGAGCATCCGGCCAGAACTGTGACAGCACCAAACCGCGTTCCACGATGGCGGCCTGAAGCTGCTCGTTCTCTTTCGGATAGCTGCGCTCCAGGCCGCTGCCGATGAGCGCCACGGTGCGGCCCCCAGCTTCCAGCGCCGCGGTGTGCGCGGCAGCGTCGACACCCAGAGCCAAACCAGAGATGACCGTCAGTCCCGCTCCGACAAGGTGTCTGGCGATACCCGTTGCCATCTCCAGCCCACGCCGTGACGCTTTGCGCGAACCGACCACCGACACGCCTGCGTCGTTGGGAACCACTTCACCCTGAGCGAAGAGGAATGGCGGCGTCTCCACGATGTCGCGCAGCCGCTCCGGAAACTGCATGTCCAACACCGCCAGGAACGTCATGCGCGCACGCTCCCATGCCTCCAGGTCGGCGGCAGCGGCGTCCAACTCTGCCTCGGTTTCAGGCGACGGGATGAGCTGGGGAGGGTGGTAGAAGTCCCAGACGGCACGCGCGCTGTCGTGCTCCAACACTTCCTCGGTGAGCCTGCGCCAGTTGCGACCTTCGGGGCGGGCGCGGAGCAATGCGACGAGGGCCGCGTGCTCTTTGTTCATCGTTTGGCCCCTAGGCTGTCGTGCAATGTCAAGCGGTGTCGTTGGGTGCACTCATTGTCAACGCAATTGTGCCTTCAGGGTATGACATTGCCCAGCACGCCGTGCGTCCTGATCAGCGATTCGCGGCGGCGTGTTGCGCGCCCCTCCAGTGTGCCGGCCGCGATCCTGGATTGCAGCTCGTTACTGCAACGCCCTGCTCAGGCGCACGGATAGGCCTAACGAGCGTCGTTCTCCCTGCCGTCTGGTTCGATGGGCGCGGGCCCCCGGGACTCTGTCGTGACAGTCGCCCGCTCGGCCTGGCCGCCTGGCTCGTCCTCCGTCTCAAGAGGAGCTGAAATCATGAGCGCCGTACTCGATCCACGCGTCCGAGAGTTTGAACGACAGCTTGACGAGGCGTTGGCCGCGCGCCCCATGGTGCGCTTCGGCGGAGCCGACGCACTGCGACTGGCCGCCAACATGGTCGAGGTTGTCGCCGCAGAGCGCGGCGAGCTAGCGACACACCTCGCAGAGGGTCTCCAGATACTCGCTCCAGCGCTCATTGGCGCAGGGCCAGGTGACGAGATCGGCGCGGCGGATGTCCTAGCTGACCTTCAGTTCGCGACCCATTACTTCCATCTTCGAGACCTCCTCTATTACACCTACAACGCGCCAGGCAGCATCGCTTGGACCTTCGGCGAAGGCAGCGTCGAAATCCGCTATCTCGATGCATCGCTACCGCGTCAGTTCTTCATTTCAACGAACAATTGGTTTCTCGACTCAATGGCCGCGTTCACGAACGAGGAGCAGAGCGAACGAATCCATGGCCTCTTGCGCGGTTCGCCCGAGTTCGAGCTAACCCCAGAGGCAATCGAGGCACAGGACGTCATTCAAGCGGAGGTCGACCTCAAATTTGAACTCTATTTCAATCTGGTGTCCGACGTTTCCGTCGCCGCTGGCGCGTACACGTTCGCCGACTTCCTGAAAGTGTACGAAGCACTCCTCGTGAAGGCCCTCTACCACCGATATCACGCAACGATAAACGGCGCGCGCGGGATGGTGCGGATGCCCCTGGCGGAGTTGGCAAGTGATATCGAGGCCTCAGTCGAGGATGTTTCAGCCGAGGTCGCTGCCAAGGTGGTGGCGGATATTTCCTACGGCGAAGATGCACGCCGAGCCAGGCTAGATCCGGTGTATTTCTCGCTATATCATGTTCCGGATGGTGACGAAATCATCATGCTGCCACATCATTTCGCGATGTGGGAGGGCTTCGTCTGCTTCCTTCGGCTCGTGGCCCTCCGCGACCCTCAACTGTTTCTCAGAAGCTTCAGCCAACAAGTTGGCAGCGCACTTGTGCGCCGCCTTGCACAGTCTGTCGAGGACGCCGGCTTCCGCGTGCACACAAACGTGCCCCTTCGCGAATACGACACACAGCTTCCAGATATCGACCTGTTGATCATCTCGGAAGAGCGGACGCTGGGCTACGCGATTTTGGCGTGCGAGGTGAAGAGCCCGATACCGCCTCGGTGGGCGAAGGATCAACTCCGTGTCCTCGAAGCAGACAGCATCGCCAAGGCTTTTGAACAGCTGCAACGGATTAACTCTTTCTTTGACACAGACGATGGAGTGCGGTTCCTTAGGGAGCAGATCCCCGAGGAGGGTCTGCCGGATTTCAGCGAGTTCGCGCTGCTCGTGTGGACAATGGTTGCGACATCGGACAACGCAGGTGCCTTACTCGCTGACCGCGGAACGATCATTGACTTCCGGACCTTTGAGCGACTACTGAGCCGGTGCGGCGCAGACATGCTGTACGTGATCGACACGCTCAAGAGATTCCCGCAGTGGGCGGATGACAGCTTTGACCGGGTGATGGTCGACGCTCAGGTGGGCGTTCTAGCGGTCTCATATGAAGGGGTGCGGATAGCGAAGCTTATGGACTTCCCAATCAATACCTTCCGCAGTGCGGGAGCGCCGGAGGAGCTTGTACGCGGCATGCTGGACAACGACCATCTTCCGTTGGACGTGTTCCGCGAGCGGGGTGTCGACTTCGGGGACGGCGTCTTGCCACCAAAAGAGCGGTCAAGCGGCCCACCATACGGACCGCAGGGTTGAGCTTCAGAGGCGAGTGCGATGGCTGCGGCTTTGCACGCAGAGGGCGCACTCGCCGGCCTCGCGTGTATCGACGCTCGACAGGTAGCCGCGGCGGTGTCGTTCGACGCCTGCACTGCGGCGGATCCGGTCGAATCGCTGCACTGTCGTGCCGCCGCGGTACGAGTCGGCCGCGGCCCTATCTTCTGGACGCCGCCGGCGTCACCCGGTCGCTCGACACCGCCGCGACCGTGCTGGCCCTGATGTGACCGGGCCCGGACCACGCTTACCGCAACAGCAACGGGTTGCGCGGCGATGTGCCTGCGCTTGCGTGACAGCGACAGCGTTACAACGCGATTCCCCTCCGCC